>JADGHJ010000311.1 GCA_019686175.1 Chloroflexota bacterium
GCCACCCCCCAGCGCACCCCAGCCGCCTCGATCGCCGCCACCATCTCGCGCTGCACCACACCGTCGCCGTCGCGGAGGAGCACCGCCTCGGTGGGCACGAGCTGGCCGAAGCGGGTGGGGTTGGGCCGGTCGGCCAGGAAGTAGATGCCCGTCTCGGCGGGCCAGACGAAGATCGGCTCGCCCGGCGCGGTGCGGGCGCGCAGCGCCGCGAGCAGCTCGCCCAGGTCACGCGCCTGCTGGGCCGTCACGCGTACACTGCCGCGCGAGGTGGTCAGCGGCGTGTCCTGGTCCTGGCGCCACTGCTTGGCTTCGCCGACGCTGAGGACCAGCACGGGCACGAGCGGCAGCAACGCAAGGTACGCCGGCTGCCAGCGAGCGCGCGGGAGACGAGCGCGTTCGAAGGCGCGGCCGGCCTCGGCGAGCAGCCAGGCGACGACGATCAGCGTGGCGGGTAGCATCTGGCGCAGGTGGTAGTAGTCGGCCCGGTCGGCGACCGTAGCCAGCGCCAGGACGGCGAAGCCGAGCGCGGGCGCCACCCGCCGCAGGTCTCCCTGGAAGCCCTCACGCCACAGGCGCCGCAGAAACCACGCGCTGCCCACCACCGCCACGACGAGCGGCAGGTACAGCAAGCACTTGACGTAAAACAGGTAGGGCGGCGGGCCGTACACCACGTTGGTGTCGAGCTGGTCCGGCACCAGCGGCAGCAGCGGCGGCAGCGGCACGTGCATGTACTGCGGCTGGTGCTGGAACGCCACCCGCAGCGTGGCGTCGAGCATCGGTCGCAACGCGTCCTGCCCGGCCAGCACCAGCAGCCAGGGTCCCAGCACCAGCATAGCGCCGCACACGAGCAGGGCCGCCCGCCCCACTGTGGGTCCCAGCCGGCGCCACCGCGCCTGACCGCACAGCCAGTCGAGGCCCAGCAGCCCCAGCCCGGTGCCCAGGGCGTACAGCCCCACCTCCTGGGCGAACAGGTAGGTGACGCCGACCAGTGCGCCGGCCCCGAGCAGGCGCTGCGGCGTGGGGCGCTGCGCGTAGGCTACCAGGGCGGCCACGACCAGCAGGCCGAGCCAGAAGCGATACGAGTTGAGCCCACCGAACATGGCCACCAGCGCCACCGCGGCCGCCGACCAGCGCCAGCCTGCGACGTGGCGCGCCAGCGCGTAGACCGTGACGCTCATGGCCACGGCGAACGCGCCCTGCAGCGCGTGCTCGACAGTCAGGCTGGGGCCGAACAGGCGGAACAGCAGCGCGAGAGTGTACTGGAGCCCCGGGGTGTAGATGAAGTAGATGTCGCGGTAGGGCACCTGCCCCTGGGCGAGGCGCTCGGCCGCGTGCAGCAGCAGGCCCTCGTCGGGCACGTCCAGCCCCCGGCCGAAGTAGAACCCGCCGTACCAGGCGGCCGCCCCCAGGGCGACCACGGCCAGTTCGCGCCATGTCGCCCAGGTCGACCGTACGGGCGGCGGGGTGGTGACAGCGGGACGCTCGGCGATCTGGGCCATGGGCATGCCTCGCAGCAGGGGGGTCGAACGGCGCGATGCACGCGATCACGGCGGGGGTCAGGCGGCCGCTCCCTCCTCGGCCGACGCGCGCCCGACCAGTTTGTCGAACAGGGCGAGCGCCTGGCCCACCACCTGGTCCATGTTGTAGTAGCGGTATGTGGCCAGGCGGCCGACGAAGTGGACATGGGGCGTCTCGTCCGCCAGCTCCTTGTACCGCTTGTACAGCTCGGCGTTCTCCGGCCGGGGCACCGGGTAGTACGGGTCACCGTCGCCACGCGGATACTCGTACACGACCGTGGTCTGCCGGTGCTCCTGTCCTGAGAGGTGCTTGAACTCGGTGACCCGCGTGTAGGCGTGCTCGTTGGGATAGTTGATCACCGCCACCGGCTGCACCCACGGCATGTCGATGGTCTCGAAGTGGAACTCCAGCGAGCGGTACGGCAGCTTGCCGAAGCGATAGTCGAAGAACTCGTCGATCGGGCCGGTGTAGATCATCTCGCGGAACGGGATGAGGCCCAGGATCTCGCGGTAGTCGGTGTTCAGCAGGATCTTGATATTGGGGTGGGCCAGCATGTTCTCGAACAGCCGCGTGTACCCGTGTAGCGGCATGTACTGGTAGGTGTCGGTGAAGTAGCGGTCGTCGCGGTTGGTGCGCACGGGGATGCGCGCGATCACGCTGGCGTCCAACTCCGACGGATCGAGCCCCCACTGCTTGCGCGTGTAGTGGCGGAAGAACTTCTCGTACAGGTCGCGCCCGACCTTGCTGACCACCACGTCCTCGGAGGTGCGGATCGCCGCGCGCGGTTCGGCGCGCTGGGCGAACCAGGCCTCAAGCTCCTCGGAGCGCAAGTCCAGCCCATAGAGTCGGTTGACCGTGTCGAGATTGATGGGAATGGGCAGCAGCTGGCCCTCGACGCTGGCCAGCACGCGGTGCTCGTACGGCCGCCAGCGAGTGAACTGCGAGAGGTACTCGAACACGCGCCGCGAGTTGGTGTGGAAGATGTGCGGGCCGTATTTGTGGATGAGGATGCCGGCGTCGTCGTAGCAGTCGTAGGCGTTGCCGCCGATGTGCGGCCGGCGGTCGCAGAGCAACACCCGCTTGCCCGCCTGGCTGGCTAGGCGCTCGGCGATGACGCTGCCCGCGAAGCCCGCGCCCACCACCAGATAATCGAACATCCCGCCCGCTCCCCCTCCAGCTCGTGAATCGCGCCGCGGCCGGCGCACCCCGCTTCATGGTAGCAAAGCGCGCCGCTGCCTCGCGGCCGGGACGAGATCACGAAGGCGGCGCGGTGCGGCGGTCGGTCAGGGCGAGGGCGCCGAGCACGGCGAGGGGGGCCACCAGGCTCAGGAACCGGCTGGGCGTGTAGTTCGCCGGCTGGACCAGCAGCACGAGTGCCGCCCCCAGCCCGCCGAGCAGCAGGCCAGCCGGCCGGCCGCGAGAGGGGTACCACGCCGTGAGCCGAGCGATGAGGAGCAGCAGCGGCAACGCGAGTAGCACGGCGTCGTACGGGTAGGCGTACGGCGTCAACAACAGCGTAGCCGCCGCGGTGTAGGCCGCCAGCGTGGGGAGATCGACACGCTCCTGCCACCAGCGGGCCAGGAGCATGCCACCGCCGACGAATGCGACCGCTGCGTAGAGGCCGAAGGCGAGCGGTCCCGGGCCGAGCAGTGCCGCCAGCGCCGCGGGCAGGGCCGTGTTCGAGCCCCAGTAGTTCCAGGGCCGCGGCCGCAGCGCGAGCAGGTCGGCGTAGCTGGCGGGCGCGACGAGCGCGACGGCGCCCGCGAGCAGCAGGAGCGTCAGGACGCCCGCACCCAGGAGCTGCAGCGCCCCGCCTCGCCGGGCGGTCCATGCTACCAGTCCGGCGGCCATGAGCCAGCCGAGCTGCGGCTTGATCGTGGCCAGGGCGAGCAGCGCGCCGGCGCCCGCGAGCTGGCCGCGCTGGGCGGCAGTGAGCGCCAGCAGCACGAGCAGCCAGGCGAGCAGCGAGTTCTGGCCCAACCGCAGGCCGAACTCGACCGGCGGCCACAGCGCGAGGAGCAGCGTCACGAGCAGGACGCGCCGCAGCGGCCACCGCAGGTCCGTGAGCCGCGCGGCGAGCCCCGTGCTGGCCGCCAGCAGCAGCAGGTTGAGCCCCAGCCAGAGGCCGCGGGCCGCGTCGGTGGGCAACGGCGTGAGGGGAAGCAGGTAGAGAGCGAACCAGGGCGGGCTCACGAAGTCGCCGACGTACGGCGAGGCACCGCGAGCCAGCGCGCGCGCACCAGCCCAGAACACGCCGAAGTCGTCATCACCGATGCGCGGGTCGGGGACCGCGAGGCGAGCGGCGAGGACGAGGCTCAGACTGAGCAGTGCCACCCACTCGGCGGCCGCCGGCCAGCGAGCGGGCGGCCGCACCGGGCCCCGCGGGCCAGGAGGAGCGGGAGCGGTGGATCGGGCAGGCGGATGCGGCGCCACCGGCGCGAACTCCTCGGGCGCCCCTGGCACGGCTACGAGCGACTTGCGCGATGTGTGGACGCCATGGTAGTATGCCGCACAGAGCGCAGCCAATCGAACAGCAGAACCCAGGGAACGAGAGTAGTAGGGGCGCTGCGGTCCCAGCGAGCCGGCGGGTGGTGCAAGGCCGGTGACTCAGGAGCGCTCCGAACTCGCTCGGGAGGGGCCAGCGCGAACAGCCGCGGCTCAGTAGCGCTGGACGGGGTGGCGGGCGTTATCCCCGCCAAAGTGGATGCGCCGGCCGGCGCACTCAAGTGGGGTGGTACCGCGAGC
>JADGHJ010000312.1 GCA_019686175.1 Chloroflexota bacterium
GGCAGCGTCAGTTGTGTATAATAGACAGGCACGGTACCGTCTTATGGCCGTCTTAGGTCGGGATGCTAGACTACCCGGAGCCGCCCGTGCGGCCGTGTGCGCCGCGCGGGCCACGGCGCGGTGCGGCGCGCGGACTCGGGAGGCGCCGGTTGGCTCTGCCGCTCGCCCTCAAGCTGCCCCGTTTGAGCTACCGCCCGGCCACGCCGCGGGACCTCCGCCTCGATTTCCTGCGGGGCTTCTGCGCGCTGGCGATGATCGTCGACCATATCGGCGGGGCGTCGTGGCTCTACGCCCTGACCGGCGGTAACCGCTTCTATACCTCGGCGGCCGAGGGGTTCGTCTTCATCTCCGGTCTGGTGGTCGGCCTGGTCTACCAGCGCTTGATTCAGCGCCATGGGCTCGGTCCGGCGCTCCACCGGGTGCTGGTGCGCGCCGCGCAGCTCTACCTGCTGGCGGTGGGCCTCACGCTCGTGTTCCTGCCTGTGTCCGAGCTGCTGGCGCTGCCCTGGGCGCAGGGCGTGGATCTGAGCGATCCGGCGGGGTTCGTGGTCAGCGTGCTGACACTCCACCGCACTTACTATGTGGTGGACATCCCGCTGCTGTACGCCCTGCTGCTGGCGGCGACGCCCCTGGCGCTGATCCTGCTGCAGGAAGGGCGCACGGGCCTCCTGCTCGCGCTGTCCTGGGCGATCTGGGCGCTGTACCAGTTCTTCCCCGACCAGGCCGACATGCCCTGGCCGATCGCGGGCAACTACGCCTTCCACTTCTCCGCCTGGCAGGCGCTGTACGTCACCGCGGTGGTGCTGGGCTACCACCGCGAGCGTGTCTCTGCGGCGCTGCGCGGCATCCCACGCTGGCCCGCCCTGGTGATCGCCGGGGCGGCGTTCGGGCTGCTGGTCGAGGTGTATCGCCGGGGCGACGCGCTCTGGCGCGTGTTGCCCGCCGACCACGCGGGGGCACTCGACGTCATCGAGCTATTCGTGCTGTTGTTCGGCAAGGGCGATCTGCGGCCTGGGCGCCTGCTCGCCTTCGCCATCGTGTTTGCGTTTGCCTACCTGCTGGTCGATCGGCTGTGGATGCTATGGCATCGGCTGGCTGGCTGGCTGCTGCTGCCGCTCGGCCAGAACGCCCTGTACGCATACAGCCTGCACGTGGTCTTCGTCGGGATCTACGGCGTGCTCGGCCAGGCGCTGCCGCCGTTGACGGCCTCCGAGCGGGTGCTGAAGACAGGCTACACGGCCCTGCAACTCGGCCTCGTGGCGCTCACCTGGGCGTGCATCCGGGCGCGCGTGCTCCTCGACCTAGGACGCGATTGGCGCTACGCGCTGAGCGCGCCCGCGGCGGCGGCGATCGCCTGCTTGCTCGTGCTCCCGCTTGATCCCACGCCGAGCCTGCCGGGCTGGGGCCACTCCAACGCGGAGGCGGCTGCGCCGAGCGACCCGCGACTCGCGCGCGTGTTCGGTACACCCGTGCCCCGCGACGGCACCCGACGTGTGCCCGACTTCGCCGAGCGGCAGCCACTCATCCGGCGGCCGGGAGCGGAGCGGCGCGCGGGCGAGGAAGCGGCGCGCATCAGTCCGTACGTTGGCCCCATCCGCGGTACGCTCCGCGAGCAGCTCTTCTACAGCAGCGCGCTCGATGCCGAGATGCCGTACTACGTCTACCTGCCACCCGACTACGATACCGCGGGCCGGCGCTACCCGGTGCTGTACCTGCTGCACGGGGCGGCGGCCTCCTACGAGGAGTGGCTGGCCTACGGCGCTGTCAACGAGGCGGACCGTCTGATCGTGGGGCTGGAGATCCATCCGCTGATCATTGTGTTCCCGCAGGGTGACTACTCCTACTGGGTCAATCACGTGGACGGGCCGCGCTGGGGCGACTACGTGGCGGTGGACCTGGTGCGCCACGTGGACGCTACGTTTCGCACCCTGCCGCTGGCGGCCCGTCGCGGCATCGGCGGCCTGTCGATGGGCGGCCACGGCGCTCTGCAGTTGGCTTTCAACCACCCGCAGGTGTTCGGCGTGGTCGGCGCGCACAGTCCATCGCTGCGCGAGGAGGACGGCGAGGTGCCCTTCCTGGGGAGCGGCCCCGAGTGGGAGGAGCGCGACCCGATCGCGCTCGCCGCGCGGGCGCGGCGGATCGAGGGGCTCAAGGTGTGGATCGATATCGGCCAGCTCGACCCGTACTACGAGCGTGCCGAGCTGCTGCTGGAAGCGCTGCGGGGGCGCGGCGTCGAGCCACAGTGGCACACCCAGCCCGACCGCGACCACGGCGACTGGCAACTGTACGTGGCCGATTACCTGCGCTTCTACGACTTCGCGCTCAACACCCGCTGAGCTAGTTGGCGAACAGCGGGATCTCGACGAGCAGGAAGAAGCCGTTGAGCATCAGGAAGATCGCCACCAGCCCCACCAGCCCAGCGATCACCAGCAGCGGCCGGATCTTGGTCAGGATGGACACGGAGGCGATCACGATGCCGATCTGGAACAGCCCCTCAGCGAAGTCGAAGTTCGGGTCCTGCCGCAGCGCACGCGCGAGCCGTGCCTCCAGCTCGCGGGCCTTGCGGCTGAGATCGGCGGTGCCCTCCTCGGGCTCGTCGCGGTAGCGGTCGATCTCGGCCTGCCAGCGGGCGAGCTGCTGCTCCACCTGCTGGCGCTGCTCGGGGGTCCACGCGCTGCCCTGGGTGGCCATCATCAGCTCCCAGTTCTCGCGTTGGAGAATGGTGCTGGTGCGGCGGATGGTCTTCGCTTGGAAGAACGCCCAGGTGTTGGTGATCTCCGTCTCGGATTGCAGGATCTGCTGGAGATTGTCGCTGCCCGCGACGCTGGTGATCGCGAGGAACATGGCGAGGAAGGCGATCAGCAGCGCGGCCTGGTTCTCGAACTTGCGCAGGCCCGTGGCCTCTCGTGGTTCCTCTTCGAGAGCGACCTCCTTGACGGTGTCGGCGGCATCTGCAGCCTGCATCGTCATTACTCCTTGGTAAGAGGTCTATGCGATCTGGAAACACGGGCGCGGCGCCAGCCGCTATCGTTTGTCAATATACCGCGCCGGCGGTACGCGCTTCGCCCCCGCGTGGTCGAAGCCGCCGATCGCCGCCCTCAGGAGCCGAGGGGGGCGGCTGGGACAGGCAGGCGCACGGTAGGCGCCTCGCCGAGTGCAAGCACGGCCAGGGTGCGGGCCTGGTTCGCGGCCGGGGCCCGCACCAGGAGGGTGTCCGCGCCTTGGCGGGCGAGCAACAGTGCGCCATCGGGCGTCGACCAGAGTTGGGCGGCGACGGCGCCCTCCATCTGCTCTTCGCGCGGGGCAATCGGTCCGAAGCGACGCTGGACCACGGCGCGGTACGCCGCGAGCCACTCGTCGGCCTCGGCGGGGTGGTCCCAGCGCGTGCGGACCACCAGCGCGAGCTGCTCCTGCGTGCTCTCCAGCAGCGCGTAGCGCGCGCCGGCCCACCCCTCGGCCGCCCGGCTGGCCGTGCTCGGCTCGAGGTAGTGCTGGAGGGCCAAGCGATGCTCCAGCTCGCCGAGCACGCCCTCCCGCGTCAGCCGCCACTCATCGCCCAGTGCGGGGGCCAGCTCCGGGAGCGCCACGGGAAGCGGCGCCACGCGGCGCACGTAGCGCTCGGGATGCAGGATCTGCGCCGTGGCCTGTGGAGGGTCCGCGAACAGCCGGTCGACCGCCGGACCGTAGGCATCGCCTCGGAGCGTCTCCTCACCGAGCACCTGGCGCAAGAACCGCGGCCCCTCGGTGTACGGGAAGTAGCTTTGCTCACGCACGACCAGGGGGAACCGGTCGAGATCGACGTCGCGCTGCAGGGCGCGCAGCTGCTGGCGGCGCTGCTCGCGCTCGGTCGGGGTGAGGTGGGTAGCGACATAGCGCTCGGTCACCAGCACCGCGTCCGCCTCCAAGAGCGCGGTTACCGCCAGATTGCGGTCGCCGTCGGTGCTGTGCCGCGGCCGCAGCGCGAGCAGATCGAAGTGCTGGTCCTGGAGGGCGTGCGTGTACTCATGGGCCGCTGTCGCCCGCTCCATGGGACCCAGGACCGTGGCCGCGGTGACCACGTAGAGCTGCTTCGTCTCGGGATCGTACTGACCGAGCACCAGCCCGCTGCGGAACTGCAGCAGCAGGCCCCGCAGGTCGGCCCCCTGCTCCAGTAGCCCCAGCGCGGCGAGCAGCTTAGCCGTGCTGGCGAGTCGCTCGGGCGCCGGCTCGCGGCTGAGCTGCTCCTGCACCCGCGCCTG
>JADGHJ010000047.1 GCA_019686175.1 Chloroflexota bacterium
GGCGTGGCAGGCTATCACCGCCACGCTGCTCGACCCAGCGGCCCTGGCCGAGGGGCTGGCCGCCGCGCAGGCCCTGTACGCGGCGGAGCATCGGCAGCGCGAGGAGCGGCTGGCTACCCTCGATCGCGAGATCGCGCAGCGGCGGGCGCGGCTCGGGCGGCTGCTCGACGAGCAGCTCGATGCCCCAGCGGGCAGCGAGACGGCCCGGCTGCTGACAGAGAAGGCCCGCCAGCTCGACGCACAGCTCCAGCACCTGCAGGCCCAGCGGGAGCAGCTCAGTCAGGCGCCACACACTGGCTTGGCGCCTGCGGAGATCGCGGCACTCGAGGAATTCGCCGCCGACGTGCGCGCCGGGCTAGCGGCGGCGACGGTAGCAGAGCAGCGGCGGATCGTGGAGCTGCTGGACCTGCGGGCGATGGTAGCCTGCGACGAGCGGGGGCTGCGGCTGGGCAAGCGCCACCACTTCCGCGTGGAGTGGACGGCCGTGCTGCCTCTTCGGGAAGTACCGTGTACCGCTAGTGAGTTCGTAACCGTCCATCCGGTGGCGTTCACCACGGTCCGAGAAGTCTTGATTTTCCTAGGATCGCGTCCGCCGCGATCCGCCGCCGGCCAGCAGAATCCGTCGGTTTGGCTGCCAGTTTGGCTGCCACCGAGCCGCTCGCGGCACCACTCCCGCTCACGTGTCGCCCGCGAGCGCCCGGTCGAACGATGCGGCTGGGAATCCCTCCAGGGCTTGTCGCGCAAGTTGCGGAGCCAATAGTGCTGCGCTCAGGACAGGCGAGCGGCCACGATCCTTGCGGTCCCAGGCATCTATCACGTGTGCTCAGAGCGGCCGAAGTGCTCATGCAGAGCGGGCTAGACATGCCATCCATCTGTGTAAATCACGCCAGCTCCTGGTCAATCATCCATGGTAGATGCAGCGTAACGTATCGCGCAATCCAGGCAAGTCCTGGTAGCGTGGCATCAGTTCTTGTTCAGGAAGCATACTCGGATGACCCTGATGTAGTCGCGTTCGTATGGAGATTCAGCCCGCTCTTCTTGCCCAGCCGCACGCCGATGCGCGATGTAGGCCTGAGCTGGCTGTCCACGATAGACCACATCGGGATGTTGCTGGGCCAGTACTGCTGCTTCGGAGAACCGACGCGCGTCACACAGCGCCTCGATCTCGAATCGCACAGGTGTCTTCCAGTTGGGATTTAGGTCTGCTCGTAAGGCGCGGATACTCGCCACGAGCATATCTGCGCGCTCCACGCTGGTGTTTGGCGCGAGCGCTTGTCGAATGGCAGTGAAGAGCGCCGCATTCATCCGGCGTGGATCGATATCGGTCCAGGCAACGGCGTCCCCCAGCAGGCGATAGCACTCGACTACTCGCGCCACGCGATTTGGCAATTTATCTGATGGCTGTCGAACTAGGCTCTCCAGGCTCGCGCGGATATACCAGGGCCCCTTCTTCTCCAGCACGAAGGCGAGGATCGCTTCGCACCACTGGGAGCATGGTGGTGGCGCAGCATGGCACAGGACAACGTATGGGCCAAGCCGCTGTGGATGGTCGTCCAAAACACGTAGCCACAGTCGATGCGCCATCGCGCGTTCAGCAGGAGCCCACAACAGGCTGCCGGCTGTAGCCTGCATGCCGTCGAGGACTGCGGCAGGGAAGGCGCTTTTCCGAGTAGCAGCTACATAAGCTTCGGTCGAAGCGCGAAGCACTTCCAGCGCTACCTTTGGTGCAACCGCTGGCAGACATGGCACAAACGCGTCATACCACGCCTCAAACATCCTTGGCATGCTTCCAGAAAGGTGCGGTGTCAATTCGCTCAGTAGCCGGACCAGGAGTAGTTGGTCGTCGCGGAACGCCTCGAACACACTTGGCGCAGCAGCGCACGTGGGCATATCTTGCACGAGATGCCGAACCAAGGCGTGCCATCCGCATGCCTCTGGCGGCTGTCCGCCGCGTACAGCTGCGAGCAGCAAGTCGACACCACGAGAGCGGTCTGTGTTGTGCACTTTTTCCGTAGACAGGAGGGCCTGCGCCAGGAATCCCATGAACGCCGGATAGGACTGGAAAGCAGCTACTCCTAACTGGGCGACAAGATGGCTGAGTGCTGATGCGGGGAGCTGCTTGGTCAGCGAGAGACCATCTTCGCTGGTGAGGTGGGCAACGACAATCGCAGCCCGTTCGTGCCGAGCGTCTGGGTCTGCTGTGGCCCAAGCACACAGTAAACTAACTGCTGCCGGCCACCGGAACGTGCCTGGGGTAGTCAATGCTGACCACTCGGCCAGCACTGTGTCCCAGCCCCAGCCTGCGACGGCAGTACGGTAAGCTGCGGTCGCCTCGACGAGATCGTCGCTGAACCGAGCGACCTGTCGCTGACACGCAACATAAGCCGCCGGGTTTTCAAGAGGCGCCTGGGGCGCGTAGAGATCGCGGAGACGCTGATAAGCGTTGAGCAGCGTTGCATCGGCTAGTCCCTGCTCTTGTGCCATATGGACGAAGCGCTCGAGGGCACGGGATTCGTCCTGCGGCCGTCCCAGTCGGCGTGCGAGATCGGCGACCAACGAGAAGACGCTCGGCTGAGTCGTCAAGTTTGACGGAGCCCGCAGTAGCAATTCCAGAAGGCCCATCTGGCCCTCACGGTCAGTGAGCAACTCGTCCAGTTGTCGGGCCTGACGCAAGAACTCCTGGTCGTTCGCTCGGTAGAGGCCCTCGACCATAGCGGTAAGCGAGAGCTGCAGGACGGCCTGCTGGACCGCTGGCGAGCGATCCGTCGATGACATGTGGAGGAACCGGTCCCTCACAAGCTGCCAGGCGGAACCAGCAGCGGGGGCGTGCGCCCGCAGGGCCACGAGCAGCAACTGCGTGCCAAGCTGCCAGGCCCCCACATCCACAGGCTCATGAGACAGTAGTTGCTCCGCCAGAGAGGTAGCCAGCGAGGGATGATCCACGAAGGCCGGCACCCCGAGACGAGCGATGAGCGAGCATATCTCGGTCACGTCGGCTCGTTGGGCCAAGTATGCGCCATCCTCGGCTAGGAAGGTAAGCACTTGCTCGACTCGTTCGGCGTCGGGGCCCTTCGCCTCACCACCGACCCACGCACAGAGTAGGCCCAATTGGGTTGCCGGAGGCCGCGAGAGAGCCGTACACGCAGCCAGCTCCGCTGTGGTCTGGTGCCAGGCCCAACCCGCAACCAGTGGGGCGTAGGTCGTCGCGCTGTCGGCAATCGTCTCGGTTAGGCGAGCAAGTCCGAGGAGCGAGGCGGCGTGCAGATCAGAGTCGGGCAACGGGCCGTTCGCCGCGTGGAGGGTGCAGAGCCGATGATGAACGCCACGCTCCTCCTCGACTTCGAGCGTGCCAACTCCCCGGACAACCCGGAGAAAGTCCCGCCAAGCTCGAGCCTCCTCGGGCCATTGCTCTTGTCGCTCGTGTAGGCGCGCTTCCAGTCGATAGAACTGGGGTATGTTCCGAGCTTCGGCGGGCGCTTGCGCGAGCAGGCCGAGGAGAGCTTCCGCGCCGGCTGGGTCAGTGTCGGCGTCAATTAGATGCACGACTAATTGGAGAAACTCCTGTGGCGAGGGTTCGATGAGCTGCTCCGCCATGGCGCGGGCCCGGACCCAGAGGGCTCCGCGGTGGTCCGGCGTGTCCTGCAGCAGGCGTCCCGACCAACCGCGCAGATACTGGCGCGTAGACTGGTTCGCGGCAGCCGTGCGTTGCACCTCGGCGAGCAGTTCGGTGACCAGTTCTTGCGGGGGGGCTGTCTCCACCGCCGCCTCGATTTCCTGGAACAGCTCGATCAGCCGCGGGCCTAACGGCACGACGAGGCGGCGACGGGTGTCCATGTCCTGTTCGAAATGGCCATCCGGCTCGCAGTAGCTGCAACTGCGACAGTTGCCCTCGGCCACGACCTCGTATGTCTTGAGATAGCCCAACAGCACGCCGCGCAGGCACTCGCGTGGCCCGTGCCACCCCTCGGTCCGTCCGTCCGGATGCACGCCGAGGTAATCGACCAACAGGCGCTCGAAGGCTTCCCAATCATTGCGCTCGCGACGGTCATGGTCTGCCATGAAGGCGTCGAGGTACTCTGCCCAATGCGCCTCGTCGAAGAACGCCGGCCCGAGTCGCACCTCCCAGCCCTGCGGAGAGGGCACTTCCCGCCACGAGAACCAATCGTCAACCGTAGGCTCGCCGCCGTGCCGGCGCGCTCGACGCTTGGCCTCGGGGGTAAGTGCCCGCCGCATCGCCCCGGCATACTCCCGCCAGTCCGCCAACGTGGTCTTGCCTGCGGCCGGTCCCCAGCGCGGCGCGATTAGCCGTTTGTACGATAACAGCGCCGACTCCCAACGCTTCTTGCCTGGGACGGACGGGTCCGAGACGAACTGTCCCTCGGCGTACGCGATATCGGTCAGCAGCGCTGTGGTCTCGTGCAGCGGCAGCCGTAGCCGGGCCGCCAGGGGCAGTAGATCCCCTGCCGCCAGCAGCCGCTCCAGCTCGGCGGCATCAACCCCTGCCTTGCGTAGCTTGTCGCCGAAGTAGGCGTTCGATGCGACAATCGCGCTGGCGTTTAGCTTTCCCAGGCCTACAACTGCCGCCGCGCACTCCTGCACCTGTTCGAGAAAGGCGACGTGCCGTGCTGCACCCATGTTCGGCCGGATCCGGTAAAGCACCTGCAAGATGCGGTCGATGTACCGCGTCTTGTTTTCGTATGTGTACCCACGATCGAGGATGGTCTGGTGATCTCCAAACTCGCGGCCGGAGGGCTCGCGCGGTGGGAACCGAGGCCAGGCGTCAGCTCCCGCCCGGTCGAAGAACGCGATCGCCTCATCGTTCGTGAAGTACAGGTAGTCCGCTGTCTCACCATCCGGCCGGACCACTGCGAGGCGCCGCCGGACCGTCAGGAGAAAGGCGCGCAGGCGCTCCACATCTTGGCGCCGCACGTATTTCTCGGAAAGGAAGCAATGCTGGATCTCGTAATCTGAGCGTCCCTCCCGTCCGTCGCGGTTCGACTCGTCGTCTCTGTCTATCGGGCGATCGTTGCTGTAGTACAGGATGACATCGGCAGGAGCGCCGTCACGGGCCGCGCGGCCGGCCTCCTGTGCGTACGCCTCGAGATTAGCCGTGAGCGTGCGATGGATCACAAGGCGAACGTTGGGCTTATCGATGCCCATGCCGAACCCCTTGGTGGCCACCATGATCGCTCGCCGATCGTCGAGGAAGGCTTCCTGCTCCGATAGCCGTGTCCGACCGCTCAAGTCGCCCAGAGGCCGCTCGTCCGCGGCCCGATCTTGTGACTGCCCGTCCGGGCCGTCATCGGCGTCCATCTGGCCGTGGTAGATGGCCACGCGCTCCCCGAGCTCCCGTTCGAGAAAGGAAGCGAAAGCATTGACTCGCGCGCTCCGCATACCGCGTCGCGAGTGGGCGGCCCCCGGTAGGTATGCCTCTGTGTTATTAGGATCATTGCCCGTGTAGGGCATGAACACGATCGCGGCGCCTTTGGATTCTGACTCAGCGTTGCGCTGGAGCAGCGCGCGCAGGTCTACAAGAATGCGCTCCGCCTTTTCCGTCGTGGTCTCGGTCACACGGACGATGAGGTTCAGCTCGGGCCGGTTGGACGAGTCGACAAGCACGTCTCCGCCATCGTCTAGCGGGCGGGAATCCAGCTCTAACTCCTCGCAGATGTCCCGGCGGACCTCAAGGCTGGCAGTCGCCGTCAAGGCGATCCGGACTGGCTCGATACCGTACTCGCTCAACCGCCGTGTGAGGTTCAGATAGGCCGGGCGAAAGTCGTGTCCCCACTGACTAATACAGTGGGCTTCGTCCATGGCGAGATAACGGATGCCTACCGCCTCATGCGCGCGTTTCAAGCTCGCGAGCACCCAGTCCCGGGCTAGCTGTTCCGGGGTGCAGTAGACCAGCTTGTAATAGCCCAGCTCCAGGCGCTTAAGCCGGGCCTCGCGCTCTCGGAGCGATACGTCCCCATTCAGGTACGTGGTGAGATGATCCAGCCCATAGCGGCGTTCGATCCGCTGGTGGTACTGGTCGGTCATCAGAGACTTGAGCGGTGAGACAACGACAGTGATGCCTGGCAGGAGCATGGCCGGCAAGATGAAACACTCGCTCTTGCCGCCACCGGTCGCCGCGATGCCGAGCACCGAATGGCCGGTGAGCACGCGGGCGAGAATGCGATGCTGGAAGGGGCGCAGCGCGGTAAAGCCGAACAGGCGATAGGCAATCTCGTCCACGGTCTGGCGCGTGACGGTATCGTACCGCGGAAGCCAGTACCGATGCTGCGCCGAGGGTGTTGCCCGCTCGACCCGTGCGCCGTGAGACAAGAGGGGATCAAGCACGAAGACCCCGGGCTTGCCACGCACTTCCGTGACTTCTAGCCCGGATACGGACACAAGCTCACCGAAGCGCAGCGGCGGCACCTCGAAGCCAGCACGGCGGGCGATAGCAATTCCCTCCGCCGACGTGTGCCCGGGGCAGAGTTTGAGGTATTCGGTCATCTCGCCCTGTTTCGTGCGCTGCAGCTCGTGGTCGGGATGGCTGTGCGCTGGTGCCCGGCCGCGATGAGCACCGACGTATCGGAAGGAGCGAGCTGCGACGAAACGCATGCCCGCACGAAGCGGCTGTGCCGGCCAAGAGGCTACATCGGGCGTGGCGGTCGTTTTATGCAGTAGGGCGTAGCTCCACGAGAGCAGCTTGTTGTCGAATTCGTCGAAGCGGCGCTGGTTGTCCGTGAATTCGCGCGTGGCTAGATGGAAGTCCGTGAATTCGCGCGTGGCGTGATGGAAGGCGGTAAAGAGCGGCGTCTGCTGGAACGCCTCGCGCCGGGAGATCCAACAGCGGTTGCAGGCATCCGGCAGGTGTTGGCCGAACTCCTGACCGCACGGGCCAAGGGGCGCTAGCCCGCTGCCGTTGGCCAGCAGGCTCCTGCGCCATCGCATGAGCTGTCGGGCCAGGTCCCGGCTGCCCGGCTCGATGACGGCTACTACCGCCTCCTCTGCCAGATCGTGGAGTGACGCGGTGACATGTTTCCGCGCGCGGCCGGACAACTCGTTCAGCACGTTGCCGAGCACGATTAGGTTGCCACACACGTCCGAGGGCAGCGGGGCCGCGTCGAGATCGTGCGGACGCCAGGTCGCCTCGGTGGCCCAGCCCTGGATGCGCATTAGCAAGTCTATACCAGCCGCCGCCGCCGCATTGGAGCCTTCAACCACGGCCCGCCCCTGGATTCGTCGCGCCAGCGCCGCGGCATACGCCTTAACGACCTGCTCCGCGCGCCTCAGGCTCCCGGCGCTGCGATCCAGGCCCAGCAGACGCACGCTGCGGACGGGAAAGGGGTGGCCGTGCAGCACGCAACTCTGGCCCGCGAGCAGGAGGAAGTCCAAGAAGGCGACCGCTGTCGTTCCGGTCCCCACCCCAACGTCCACGAGGCAGATGTCACCGCTCAAGCGGCCCGCGCGCAGGAGATCGAGCAAGACTAGCTGCACCTTTGGGACGTTGACGCTGAAGTAATACGCTAGGTAGGCGTCGAGGAAGGCGTCCTCGCTGTAGTCATTCGCTCTAAAGTCCTTGCCTTCCCGCACGAAGCGCGACCAGCACTCAGCCATCCGCCTGATCTTCTCTCGATTGGCGCCTACGATCGCCCGCGCTGATTCCACATGCTGTTCAGTGTCTGGAGCAGTTCCAAACAGCACTTCGAGTTGAGCCGACTCGACAAACGGCGAGAGACGCGAGCGTTTTCCCGGCACCAGAGCCGTCTCAAGAGTAGCTAGCACGGACCGATCGAGCATTTCTATTCCCATGGCGCTCAAAGCTGCTGTGCGCGGTCACGAAATCGGCGGTGATTCGGGTTGGCGTAGCAGTAGATGCAGGAGTAGCCGCATTCCTGCGCGACGTAATCGCCGATGTCGGTGTGCAGCGTGCAGCCGCACTCCTCGCGCCCCTGCATCTTCGTGTCGGTGGCGGGCGCCGTCGAGACCCGTCGGCCGCATGCTCCGCCAAGCAGGGCGCCGTCGATGCAAGCTCCCCTCGGCAGCCCGCGGGCGGTCAGGCTCGACTCCGTACAGGCAACGAGCCGAAGGCCGTAGTGCGCCGCCACCTGCCGCATATGCGTGGCAATACCGTCCAGTTCTTCCGGCTGTGGATCGCGGAGCGCTACCCTCGGCATAAACCGACGAATGCGCCGCTCGAACTTCGGATAGCGGTCAGCGACGCTCGTGAACGCCTGGCGTACGCCGGTTTGGGCGAGGGCGCGGCACATCACCTCAAAGAACTCGGCGTCCCAATTGGACTCCGCTCGTCCGTCCCGCTCCCAGAAGACCAACGGATCGTACCGCCACGCGATCATGCGGGGGTCGTGCAGCCCGGCCAGGAAACGCACCTGGCGTAACGCCTCTTCCAAGGGTGGCACGTCGGGCTCAAGCCAGGCGAGATCGGCCCGCCGCGGGTTGATCGTGAACTGGAAGTACTGCACGGGATAGCGGGCGAAGGCCGGGTGCAGCCGCTCGTAGACGGCGTAGTTCTTGGACCACCAGACGATGGCGAGCACGTGGTCGGGCTGTAGCGACACGTGGGAGAGTCGCTTCAGTGGATCGGAGGCGCGGCGGAACATGGGGTTGGGCACGTCCACCCAGCCCTGCTCGCACCGCTTACGGAACCAGTGCAGGTAGAAGGCAGGGATGTCCGTGCGCTTGCTAGCGGAGATGACGCGCGGCCGTGGAGCCGGCACACGGCCTAGCTCGCCATGCGGGCAGGCAGGCACTGTCGCAGGCGCTGTGGCGTCGAAGGACAACTGCTGTGGGGGAGGCAGATCAGGACGCGATACCAGCTTGTCGGCTCCCTTCAGAATCACCAGAGGCCTGCTCCCCACCAGTGTATTGACCTGGTCTTTATGCTAGCCAACCGATTTCACTCCCGCAAATGGCGCGGCCCGCCTTCAGTGCGGCCAAGTCGCGCCGACCCCGATCCCTGTGAGACGGCGGTAACGCTTGGCTGCCCACCCGGACGAAGGCTAGCCCGGATTATTCACCGGCGCTCGGAGTAGACAAAACGAAGCACCGACCGGATAATCGCGGTTGCTGACACCCGACTCCGGAAGGTGCTTCGCTGCTTGATCCTATCATCCCGACGCTCCGGTTTGACAGCCCGGCGGGCGTGCCGCTGGCGGCCGCCTTCGATGCGGGGCGGCTGACCAGTGATGGCGGCTTGCCCTGGCTAGCGGAAGCGGATGCGGCCTTGGGCCTGTGCGCGGCGCTCACGGCCTGCCTCCCCGACTGGCGCCGCGGGCCCGTGCACCACCGCCTCGAAACCCTGGTGCGGCAACGGCTCTACCAGATCGCCTGCGGCTACGCCGACCAGAACGATGCCACTACCCTGCGCCCCGATCCGCTGCTCAAGCTGGTGTGTGGCCGCCGGCCGCTCAGCGGCCCGCCCCTCGCCAGCCAACCAACCCTGTCCCGGCTGGAGAATGCGGTCGATCGGCACACGGTCGAACAGCTCGCCACCGTGCTGGGCGAGCTGTATATCCGCGAGCGGGGGCGCGCCGGGCCGCCGCGCCGGATCGTGCTGGACTTCGATGGCACCGACGACCCGGCGCATGGCGCGCGGGAAGGCGTCGGCTATCACGGCTACTACCGCCAGTACATGTATCATCCGCTGCTGGGCTTCGACGGCGACACTGGCCACCTGATCACCGCCGTGTTGCGCCCGGGGCGCGCGCACGGCAGCCGCTTCGCGCTGCGCGTCTTGCGGCGCCTCGTGCGGCGCCTGCGCCAGGTGTGGCCGCAGGTGGCGATCACGCTCCGCGCGGATAGCGGCTTCGCCGTCCCGCGCCTGTACGCCTGGTGCGAGGCGCACGGGGTGCAGTCCGCCATTGGCCTCATCCCCAACCCAACACTCGACCACCTGGCGGCGCCCCTTCTGGCCCAGGCCCATGCCACCAGCGCGCGGCTGGGTGGGGTCAAAGTGCGGCTGGTGGACGATGGCCGCTATCAGGCGGGGAGTTGGGCACGCGCCCGCCGCGTCGTGTACAAGGCCGAAGTGCTCGCCAAAGGGCCCAACACCCGCTTTGTCGTAACCACCCGCCGCCGCGCCCCCCGCGCGCTGTACGACCGGGATGTGGCGCGGGGCGCGTCCGAGAACTGGGTGAAGGACCTCAAGAACGCCCTCCAGGCGGATCGGCTCAGCGACCATCGCTTCTGGGCCAACGCCTTTCGCCTCCTGCTCCATGCCGCCGCCTATTGGCTGCTGGACACCCTGCGCCGCTGGCTGGCCGACACCGTGGCGGCCACCTATCAGCTCGATACCTTACGACTCCAGCTACTCAAGATCGGCGGGCGCGTTCGCGAGCTCGCCGACCGGGTCCGCCTGCACCTGGCGTCCAGCCATCCCGGCGAGCCCCTCTGGCTCCATCTCGCCGCTCGCCTACACGCCCCGGTGAATAATCCGGGCTAGATGGCATCCTCAGCAACGGACCGGGCCAGGACGGGATCAAGGAATGCCCGCGCCTGCGCGTACCCGACGGACATCTCCGGGTCCAGGCCGATCTCGGCCGCCAGCCGGCGGTAGCCGGCGCGCCACGCAGCGGGAGGCGGCGGCGCTGTGGGAACCGGGTGAGTAGCACGCGCGGCGAACGTCGCGTCGAGCGCACTCCGCAGGCGGCCGGCCGCGAAGGCAAACAACGACGGGATCAGCACCAGGTCGCTGAGGTCCTTGACGCGGGTGCTAGGTCGGCCACGGGCGTAGCTGCGAGTATAGGCATGGACTTTCTCGGCTACATGCGACTCGAGCGGAAGTACCGGGATTTCCGTCGCCTCGATCTCCGCGAAGCCGAGGAGGTCCGGGCCGCGCAGCCGCTCGGGCTTTCCCGTCAGCGGATCGCCGAAGCCGACGTCGAGGGTGAGCTCCTCGAACCGCCGGCCCGCCAGGTACGACGTGACGTGGTAGCGCATCGCGGCACCTTCGATCAACTCGTCGGGCTTGGCAGTCCTCTAGACGGCGAAGTGGAAGTAGTCGCCGAGGGCGACCTGCTCCGCGGTAAGGAGATCGTCGGTGGCCACCCGTTCGTCGTCCCAGCGGCCAAGGTCCAGGTCCTTGGTCGTCTGGAAGCGCGCTCCCAGACGAAAGTGCAGCGCGACCGCGCCCTTGAGGACTCACCGGTCCGGCGCCACGACCATGAGACGCGCCAGGAGTCGCTCGAACGCGACCAGCTTGCGCAGGCGCACGAGCGGAACGTCCTGTTGCCGGGCTACCGTGAGGAGTCGCTGCTCCAGCGCCGTTCGAAACGCGGCGGCCGTCGCGTATCTCACGCCAGCACCCTGTGCAGCGCGCCTTCGATGAGCGCGGCCACCCGTCGGCTGCGTTCCGCCGCACCCTGCCGGAGCTGCTCGGGCACGGCGAGCCCTCGCTCGAGCGCCTGGGCCACCGCCAATTCAACCTGATCGGGCGCCGTGCCGGCCTCGGCCACGTCGAGGATCGTGCGAGTCGCCGAGGTGAGTACCATCCCGTCGCGGTAGGTCAGGTCACTCGGCCGCAGCGGCCTAACCGTGGTATGAATCCTCACCCCGGGGAGCGTCGGGTGATTGCGCCGGGAGAGGGGCACGGTCAGATGCACCGCGTCCGGGATCACGTCGCTCAGGTCGAGCAGGTCGAGCGCGCTATCGTGCAAGACGACCGCTATATCCTTGCTAACGGCGAGCCAGGCGGCGAGCACCTCTTCGCGCGGGGACGAGGGGTACTCGCGGTAGCGGTAGCGGCCGCGCCGAACACGAACGAACCGACCGTTCTTCATATGGTGGGAGAGCAGCGCCCAACTGTACCCGCAGGCGCGCGCTTGCTCGGCGGTGAAGTAGCCTCCCTGCTCCGAGGTAATCTCAAAGAGCCGAGCGCGGTCGGGCCCGACGGTGGCTCGCCGGGTCAGCCTGGAAGCTATTGCGTCTCGCATATGCCAAATAGTACTCAAGGTTCTGGTGACATTCAAGCAGTGCTTGCGCGATGCGGGAGACGCCGCAGCGGAGTACCGTTCTCTGCCGGATGAACCAGAGCTACCTGCCGCATCCAGGGAGCGCCCCCATGCCCGTGACTGCATGGCCGCTCGGTTAGCCAAGAAGTAGCCGGAAAGTAGCCGAAGAGCGGTAGCTCACAGCACCCCCTGATCCCTCTGAGCGGAGCAACCCCCTGCCTGCCGCTCGGAGGCCACTGGCGCGATACCGCATCCTCGACCGCCGCAGTGGTCCGCGCACCGAAGTGGCCACTGGTGGCGAACGCCTCCCGAACCGCCGAGCAGGACGCTTCTCTCGCTACAGCGTGGACGCGGTGGGGTTAGCTCCCGAGCGCACTCACGAGTGGGAGCTCATCCGACCGTGAAACGCCCAGCACAACGATTGGAGTCAGGAGACGGGGGAGGAACACGGAATGCCTGATCGATTGCTATACCGCGTAGAGGAAGTGGCCGAGATGCTCGCCATCGGCCGGTCCAAGACTTACGAGCTGATCGCCGCGGGCGAGCTGCCAGTGGTTCGCCTCGGCCGGTACGTGCGCGTACCGGCGGACGCTCTGCAGCACTGGCTCGCGGCTCAAGGGCAGAGTGAGTGGCAGTCTTCCTGGCAAGAGGCCGAGCGCTCCGCGCCGCGGAGTTGGTAGCCTTCATTCCGTCGGTGAGGCCGGTCGGTGCGCAGCAGCCGTGATGATGTAGCCTCTCGTCCCCAGGCGACGGCCGTACGTACACTCTGGCAGCCGCCATAGGACCTGGAAGGGAGCGCTAATATGGCACGGCGTGGACACGGCGAAGGCTCGATCTATAAGGACCCGAACGGTCGCTGGCGCGCGGTGGTCGGTCTCGGCCAGATGGGCGGGAAGCACCAGCGGAAGTACCTCTCGGGCAAGACCCGTCGCGAGGTGCAGCTCAAGCTGACCGCAGCGCTGCTCGACCACCAGCAAGGGCTGCCGCTGGCTCCCGAGCGGCAGACGTTGGAGCAGTTCCTGACACACTGGCTCGAACATGCTGCTCGCCCAAGCGTCCGCCCGCGGGTCTTCATTCGCTACCGCGAGCTCCTCACGCTGCACGTCATTCCTAGCCTCGGCAAGCGCCCACTCGCTAAGCTCGGACCGCAGGAGCTGAACACGCTGTACGGCCAGAAGGTCGCCTCCGGGCTCTCGCCCCAGACCGTTACGCACCTGCACCGGGTGCTGCACCGTGCGCTCCGAGACGCCGTGCGCTGGAACCTGACCCCACGGAACGTGTGCGACCTGGTGGACCCGCCGCGTGTGCCCCGCCGTCGGGAACAGTGGCTGGATGTCGACCAGGCGCGCCGACTGCTCGCCGCAGCGGCCGGCGATCCCCTCGAGGCGCTGTTCGTGTTGGCGCTCACCACGGGGATGCGCCAGAGCGAGCTACTTGGGCTCAAGTGGGAGGACGTGGACCTGGCGAACGGTACGCTGCGCGTCCGGCGGGCGCTGCAGCGCGTCCCCGGCCAGGGGTTCGTGGAGACCGAGCCGAAGAGCGCGACCAGCCGCCGCCAGATCACCCTCACGCCGCTGGGCCTGGCTGCCCTCAAGCGACATCGCGCCCAACAGAATGAGCAGCGACTCGCCGTGGGACCCGCGTGGGAGGAGCGAGACCTGGTCTTCTGCAACGCGGTGGGGCGGCCCATCGAACATACCAACCTGCTGCGGCGTTCGTACTGGCCGCTGTTGGAGCGCGCCGGCTTGCCGCGCATCCGCTTCCACGACCTGCGCCACAGCACCGCGTCGTTGCTGGGCAGTCTGAACGGCCCGCGAAGATCATTCAGGAAGTGATGGGGCACAGCCAGATCAGCGTGACGATGGACATCTACGCGCACACTATGCCCGGCATGCAGGCCGACGCGATGAGCAAGCTGAACGCCCTGCTCATAGCCGACGGATAAGAGCGCCCGAGTTTCGCTGCCAGTTTGGCTGCCAGATGCCTAAAGAGAGTGCCGCCCAACCAGCATTGGGCGGCACTCTTTGGCGCAAACACACCGATTATCGAGGTAGCCCCGGGGCGACTCGAACGCCCGACACGCGGTTTAGGAAACCGCTGCTCTGTCCACCTGAGCTACGGGGCCACGGCGTGGCGTCTGGAAGTGTTGTTCGAACCCACCGCCCTATCAGCGATGGTGCGCGCCTCATGGGCCGGGCGAGGTTGATATTGCGACCCGCCTGTGTACCAGCAGATAGGTCGCGTCGCGACGCTACACTCGACGCCACCAGCAGTTTACGGGCAGCATCAGGAACCCGGCAAGTCATCGACCATCAAGAACCGCCTCCGCCAGCGCTGCCCTTGGAACCAAGCTTTCGCAGCGCCCTCTCACCAATTGGCACACCGCCTCGTGGCTACACTTGGCATCGCGCAGGGACCCGAGGCGGCACATTAGCCCATTGTGAGGGCCACCAAACACCACGGTCACTAGCGTCCCAGCCACGAAGCCGCCCGCCAGAGGCACGGTGGAGATGCGGATCGTTTTCCTCCCCACACGGGAAGCAGTCGTCCCGGACATGCTGGTCGGAGGGCAGGCCGTGGGGGTTCAGACCGTCCTGGCCAAAGACCAGACAGCTCATCGGATCACCCCCGAACGGATAGGGTAACGGAGGGTAACGGAACTACCGAGCAGCCGAAGCCACGCTTCGCGGAGCGAGCACCTTCTACCACGATGCTGCGCTGATACCCTATCCGTTGCGGCGTGACATCGTGAATCGGGCACAGCGACAGGCCGAACGGCGCAGCGCGGCCCTTGTCGCGGGCGGCTTGCGCCCGATCCGCGCCCGGGGCGCCCAGCAGGATGCCTGTCGCCCCGGAGATGGCGCGTATAGAGCGCAGCGGCTGCTATCGGCAGCGAGCCGAAGCGCCTCCTCGCGGCCAAGACTGCGACATCCGCTGTGCTGCCGAGACCGAGCGGCCGGCGAGCGCAGCATCTAGATCGTCGTCCACCCGCCTTCGCGCCTGCCCCAGAGGTCGATCAGCTCGAGCACCAGCTCCTGGGCGGCTGGCACGGCTGCCACCCGCACGTGGCCCTGCTGAACCTCCTGGAGCAGTTGCTCGAATACAGCAGGGGCATCGGAATCGGGCTGGGCCTGGAGCCAGTCCGCCAACCGGCGCCGCTCATCACGGGTGGCCGCCTTAGGGTAGTGTTCCTGATCCAGGTAGCTGCGGTAGCCGTCGAGAAACTCATGTGGCGTCACGATAGTCACTCCACGCGGGCGAGCAGTCGCTCGGCTGCCGGCGAGCTCCGGCACGCGCCGCGCCCTACACCCCTCCGAGCAGCTCGCAGAGCCGGGATAGGCCCCAGCGTATCCTAGCAGCAGTCGAACAGTCGAGCAGCGATCTGGCGCGAGCACGGAGCGAGCATGGCCAGCCGGGGCAAGCCAGGCGGCGCAGCCGTGGATGCCGCGCACGATCAGGCCCCACTGCGGGCCGTCGGCTGCGTCGTCGCGGCAGGCCCTATGGCCGTGGGGGCGGATGGGCTACGATGGAGCTATCCGAGGGAAGCATGCCCGGCCCGGATGTGGGACACATTGCATACCGGCGAGCTTGACTGCCAAGACGGAGTTGCTGTGGAAACCTCGTTTTCCAACGCGATCGGGCAGTGGCGCGATTTTCAGTCCCTGGTGGGTGCGGTAGGCGCCACGCTCCTGGGCCTGCTGTTCGTAGCGGTTTCGATCCGTCCAGCCCTGTTCGGGCGCGACACACGCCCTGAGTTCCTGAGCCTGGCCTTGAAGTCACTAGGGTTGTTCATGCTCGTGGTGCTGATCGCCCTGCTGTTCTTGATGCCCGACCCCCGTCCCCAGGACGTGGGGATCGGGCTCCTGGTAATGGGAGGCATCTCGCTGTTCAACAGCATGCAGCAGATGCTCGGCCTGCAGCGGTTGCTGCGCCGGGAATGGGGCGCCTTCTTCGTCCTGCGACGTGTGCTGCTACCGACTGTCGGCTATCTGCTGCTGCTGGTGACCAGCTTCCGCATTCTGGAGGGGGATCCGAGCTGGATTCCCGCGGTCGGCTGGCTGCAGATGCTGTTCCTGTTCACAGCCACCTACAACGCCTGGGATCTGCTAACGCACGTGGCCAAGCAGTGAGACAGTGATGCGCGCTGCGGTCAGCGGGCAGCTACAGCAGGCGCAGCTGCGGGGCGCAGGCCGAAGGCCTCGGCCAGCAGCTCGTACGAGCGCAGGCGCGTTGCGAAGTCGGGCGTGATGGTGAGCACCATCAGCTCGTCGGCCCCGGCCGCCTCCGCCAACTCCATCAACGTCGCGCGTACTTGCTCGGGCGTGCCAGCGATCGTGCGACCCGCCGTGTGCGCCAGGATGGCCCGCTCTTGCGGGGTGTACACGTGGGCCTCGACGTCCGCCAGCGATGGGTACGGCAGGCGCGCGTTCTGATGCAGCCGCACCAGGAACAGCTCCCGGCTCCGCGCCAGCCGCCGCGCCTCCGCCTCGGTCTCGGCGCACACGGCGAACACCGCGAGCAGCGCCCGCGGCTCCGACTGGTACACCGAGGGGCGGAACGCCTCCCGGTAAGCGCGCACCACGGCCACCGCGTCGCGCTGGTTGATGAAGTGCGCGAACGCGAACGGCACGCCGTACAGCGCGGCGTACGCCGCGCTCTCCGCGCTGGAGCCCAGCAGCCAGAGCTCCGGTGCCGAGGGCCCCGTGGGCATGGCTCGCACGCCCGCGAACGGATGGTCGGGCTCCAACGCGTCGTGCAGCCAGCGCCGCAGGTCGGCCACGCGCTGGGGGAAATACTCCAGCGGCCAGCTGCCGGGTCCGGCGGCCAGCGCCTTCGCGGTCCGCGGGTCGCTGCCCGGCGCCCGCCCGATGCCCAGGTCCACCCGGCCCGGGTACAGCGTCTCGAGGGTCCGAAACACCTCGGCCACTTTGAGCGCGCTGTAGTGCTGCAGCAGCACGCCGCCCGAGCCCACGCGCAGGTGCCGCGTGCGCGCGAGGATCTGGCCGATCAGGATCTCCGGCGCGGAGCAGGCCAGCGCGCCGCTGGAGTGGTGCTCGGCTACCCAGTAGCGGTGATACCCCAGCGCGTCAATCGCCTCGGCAAGGCGCAGCGTGGTGCGCAGGGCTTCCACCGGCGTGCTGCCGCTGATGATGGGTGCTTGGTCGAGGACGCTCAGCTTCCACACGACGGGATTATACGCTACTGCCCCGCCGTCACGTCGTTCGGCCACCGAGATGGCGCCGGTAGAACGCCAGCACACGCGGCCAGGCATCGGCCGCCGCCGCTGCCGAAGCGGCCGTCTCCGGCACGATCGGCGCGCCCATGAAGGCGTGGCCCACCCCTGGATACACCACGCACTCGAAAGCGACTCCCCGCCGCAGCAGCTCGTCGCGTAGCCGCACCACATTGGCGAATCCCACCGGCTCGTCCTGGTCGCCCCACAGCCCGAGCAACGGCCCCTGGATGCGGTCGACCAGCTCGAGCGGCGCCGGCGCCGAGCGCGCGTGGGTGTGCGCGCCCGGAGCGGGAAAGCCGTAGAAGCACACGGTGGCCAGGTCGCGCCGCAGCGCGGCCAGGTCTAGCACCAGCGTGCCGCCCATGCAGAAACCCATAGTACCGAGCCGTCCACTAACGGCCCCCCCGCGCGCGGTCAGCCAGTCGAGCGCGCCCTGCAGCTCATCCAGCGCACGGCGCTCGTCGAGCTGTCGCCAGCGCGCGTAGGCCGCCTCGCGGGTCACCGTTGGCAGCGGGCCCTCGCGGTGGAACAGGTCCGGCAGCAGCACGCGATACCCCTCGGTAGCGAGGCGCCCCGCGAGCTGCTGGTAGAACGGCGTGGCACCGAACATATCGTGCACCAGCAGCACAGCCGGGCCGCCGTCGACCGCGGGACGGACCAGGAACGCCGGCAGCGCGGCGCCGCCCGGGAGGGGGACCTGCACCGTGTCGCACACCACGCCCGCCGGCAGCGAAGCAGCCGACACCTCGGGATGACACATCGGACACCTCCCCGCCGTCGCGCGGACGGCTGCCTGACGATAGCGCCGGCCGCGCCCAGTGCTCAAGGCGGGCCGGCGACCTCAGCGCGCGCCGAGCCGCGCGAAGAACCCCTCGGCCGCGAGCTGGTCGCGGAACGAGAGGTCCAGCACGTCCTCCAGGGGGATCTGGAGGATCGCCGGCTCGAAGCCGCCCATGCTGGCCTGCAGCTCGCGCGCGTCGTCGAGGTCCACCCACAGGTCCAGCGGGATGCGCTCGCGGGTCTGGTCCAGGTGGCGCAGGATCGGCTCCACCTCGCTCGTGCGCATACGCTGGGCCACCACCGCCGCCGCCCGCTCGCGGGCCGCAGGATCCGTGGCGCCCGCCTTAAGATAGGCCTGGCCAGCGGCTACGGCGCGCAGGAGCCGCAGCGTGGCCTCGGGCTGGCCGTGGGCGGTAGCGGGCAAACTCACGATGCCCAGGATGTCCGGCACGCCCAGCGCGCCAAGGTCCCAGGAATGGTAGCCTTGCTCTTTCAAGCGGAGCGCCGAGGCGTAGCTCAAGGGCGCGGCGTCGATGGCGCCTTCCTGCAGAGCCGCGGCCGTGGTGGGCTCGTCGCCGGTGACCAGGATGGTCACGCGGTCGCGGTCCGGGTTCAGGCCGAATCGCTTCAGCGCCGACAGCGTCCGCAGGTGCGGCGGGCCACCCAGCGAGTGGACGCCGATGGTAGCGCCGCGCAACTGTTCGGGCGCAGTGATCGCGGGCTGGGTCACTAGCTCGCTCGCCGCCCGAGTGTCGGTCGCGCCGAGAAACACCACCGGGGACCCCCCGCTGCGCGCGCCGAGCGTCGGCCCTAGACCAGTCCAGGCGTAGTCGATCTCGCCGCTGAGGAGCGCCGCCTGCGACAGCGCCGCCGAGCGGGTCTGGCGCAGGTCGATCTGCAAGCCGTACTGCCGATCGAGCCCCAGGTCGACCGCCAGCCACACCGCCGCCACGCCCGGCGTGACGCCCGCGTGTGCGACACGGATCACCATCGGCTGCGGGTTGGCCGCCCGCGTCTCCCCCACCGGCACGGCAGTCGCCGCAGTGGCCCCCGCAGCTGACGGGGCGGCAGGCGTCGCGGGCGACCGGCAGCCCACCAGCGCGAGGACCACCAGCATTCCCAACGCGACGTGTTGGCGCATGGCACGCTCCTTCCCCGGCCGGCGCTCCGGCCCCCAACCGCGTGGCACTCGCCGCCACAGACGCGAGGAAGCATGGCAGCCGCCCCGCCCGCTGTCAAGTACGGCGGCTCGCTGCCGAGAGCGCGAAAATTGCCCTGGCAGGGGTGCCGCTCCCTATAATCGCCGCACGCCGTCGGGCCGGGGGAGAGACGGTGGGGAAGAGAGGCGCGATGCAGTTCTTCGTGACCGGCGAATGGGTGGAGCACGGCGCCCTACTGCCGCCGGACCAGGTAGCCCAAGTGCTCGACGCTGCCGTGCTGCCGAGCCTGCGGCAACTCGCGCAGTGGGAGGACGAAGGGCGCGTCCGGGGCGGTATCCTCGCCGGCCAGCGCGCAGGCGCCTTCCTGCTGGAGGCCGCCTCGGCCGACGAGGTGGGCAGTATGTTGGCCAGCCTCCCCTTCTGGGGCATGGTCAAGTGGAGCGTCGTGCCGCTGCAATCGATGCGAGCGGCGATCCAGCGCGAGCAGCAAGTGGTACAGAGGATCCGCGAGCGACACGGACCGTAACGGCTGAGAGTAGATCACCCCCGGCCGCCTCTGCCTTGCAGTCCACCCGCCCGCGCGGTAGCGGCCGACTCGGGCATGGGTGCACGCACCCCGGGCTCGGGAGCGTCATCAGGCCAGCAGCATCTGCACCTCGGCACAGGTGAGCACGCGCGCCATGGTCGGGAACACGCGCGTCATGGCCCAGCGCTGCTCGTCCTCGGGTACCCCGCCGCAGCCGTCCGCTAGCACGATGAGCGCGTAGTCGCGGTCGAAAGCGTCGCGCACGGTGCTCTCCACCCCGACCGTCGTGCGCTGGCCGCCCACGATCAGGGTGGTGATCCCGCGGGCGCGCAGGTGCAGGTCGAGATCGGTGCCGTAGAAGGCGTTGCGCCGACGCTTGATCACCTGCACGTCAGCCGGACCCGGGCGCAGCGCATCGACCACCTGCCACTCGGGGCTGCCCTCGACGGGGCGGCCGCCACCGCCCGCCATCCCGCCCTGCACCGGGAGCGTTACCTGGTCGGCGCCGTCGGCACGCCGCGAGTTGAGTACATAGATGATGGCGACGCCGCGGGCGCGCGCCGCCGCTACTACCTGAGCCAGCCGCTCGACGATGCCGCTCGCTGCGAGCAGCCGCGCCCGCTCGTCGCCGCCTTCAAAGGCGCCGCGCTGCATATCGATCACCAGCAGCGCGGTCCGTCGCGGATCCAGTTGCTCGACCATGCTCTCTCCTCCCACGGCCAGGCCTGCTTCCCGCCGAGGCCGGGCCGCCCACGGGTATAGCAGACCGGTGCTGCAGCGATCCGCTCGGCCGACGTGCTATCCTGCCGCAGGCGTTCCAGGAGCAGTCCATGCCTCGGGCGGTCTGGCTGCTGAGTCCTGTGCTGGCGCTGGCCTTGCTGCCGTCCAACCTGGTGGCCACGGCCCTGCCGCTGCTGCGCGCCGAGTGGGGCGCGTCGGCCACCGAGCTGGGCTGGACGTTCAGCGCCTACCAGTTCGGCTACGTGGCAGGGGTGCTCTGCCTGCTCCCGCTCACCGACCGCACCGCGCTGGCGTGGGTGATCAGCGGCAGCGCACTGGTGAGCACGCTGGCGTTCCTGTTGTTCCCCATGTTCGCCCACGATGTGGCGAGCGCCGCGGCCCTGCGCATCGTGGCGGGTGTCGGGCTGGCCGGGCTGTACATGCCCGGGGTCCGAGTGGTGGCCGCCCAGGCCGCCGAGCGGCGCCGCGGCCTGGCCGTGGGCCTGTACGTCTCGGCGTTCTACCTGGGCAGCGCGCTCTCGTTGGCTGCCTCGGGGGCCTTGCTGCCCGGGCTGGGCTGGCGCGGAGCGGCGCTGGTGCTCGGCGCCCTCCAGTTCGTCGGGCTGCCGTTGGCGCTCCTGGGCACTCGTGGCACGCCGCCGCCCGCCGGGCGCTCGGCGCGGCTGGCCCCGGGCGTCCTGCACGAGCGGCCGGTGCGCGGCTTCATCCTGGCGTACACGGGGCACTGCTGGGAGCTGTACACCTCGCGCGCCTGGCTGGCCGCGTTCCTAGCGAGCGTGCTGGCAGCGGCCGGACGGGAGCCGGTCGAGGCCGCGGCTCAAGCGGGGTGGTGGGCGGGCCTCATGGGCGCGCTGGGCATCGCTGGAGTGTGGCTGGGCGGCGCG
>JADGHJ010000048.1 GCA_019686175.1 Chloroflexota bacterium
TGCTCGGCGTGGTGCCCAAGACGTACCTGCCCAACTACCGCGAGTTCTACGAGGCGCGCCAGTTCACCCCGGGCGACACGGCGCTCCAGGAGACGATCGCCCTCTGCGGCCAGGAAGGCGTGCCGTTCGGCAACCGGCTGCTGTTCCAGCTCGCCGAGCAGCCGCGGCTCACGTTCCACGTCGAGATCTGCGAGGACCTCTGGGTGCCGATCCCGCCGTCGTCGTACGCGGCGCTGGCTGGCGCCACCGTGCTGCTCAACCTCTCGGCGTCGAACATCACCATCGGCAAGGCCGACTACCGCCACCAGCTCGCGGCCAGCCAGTCGGCCCGCTGCCTGGCCGCCTACCTCTACTCGGCCGCCGGCCCGGGCGAGTCGACTACCGACCTGGCCTGGGACGGCCAGGCGCTGGTCTACGAGAACGGCACCCTGCTGGCGGCCTCCGAGCGCTTCCGGTACGCCCCCCAGCTCGTCTGCGCCGAGATCGACCTCGAGCGCCTCCGCCAGGAGCGCCTGCGCCAGACCACCTTCGGCGACAGCATCGCGCGCGAACGCGAGCACCTCCGTGGGTTCCGCACCGTGCGCTTCTCGCTGCCGCTGCCGACCGCCGAGCGGTTGCCGCTCGAGCGCGTCTACGAGCGCTTCCCCTACGTCCCCGCCGACCCGGCCACCCGCGACCAGCGCTGCGCCGAGGTGTACGAGATCCAGGTGCAGGGGCTGGTGAAGCGGCTCCAGTTCACAGGGATCGAGCGGGTGGTGATCGGCGTCTCGGGCGGGCTCGACTCGACGCAGGCGCTGCTGGTGTGCGCCCAGGCGATGGACGTGCTGGGCCTCCCGCGCACCAACATCCTGGCCTATACCATGCCTGGCTTCGCTACCAGCGCTCGCACCCTGGCCCAGGCGCACCAGCTCATGCAGGCCGTGGGCTGCACCGCGCACGAGCTGGACATCCGCCCCAGCTGCCTGCAAATGCTCCGGGACATCGGCCACCCCTTCAGCCGCGGCGAGCCCGTCTACGATGTGACGTTCGAGAACGTCCAAGCGGGCGAGCGCACCAGCCACCTGTTCCGCCTAGCCAACTACCACGGCGCGCTGGTGGTCGGCACGGGCGATCTCAGCGAGCTGGCGCTCGGCTGGTGCACCTACGGCGTCGGCGACCACATGTCGCACTACAGCGTGAACGCCAGCGTGCCCAAGACGCTGATCCAGTACGTGATCCGCTGGGTGGCGCAGACCGAACGGCTTGGCCCAGCGGCTAGCGCTGCGCTCTACCAGATCTTGGCCACCGAGATCAGCCCCGAGCTAGTGCCCGGCGACGGCGTCGACGGTCAGCCCGCCCAGTCCACCGAGGCCGCCATTGGGCCCTACGAACTCCACGACTTCTTCCTCTACTACACGCTGCGCTACGGCTACGCGCCGCCGCGCGTGGCGTTTCTCGCCTGGTGTGCCTGGCACGACCGCGCGCGCGGCCGCTGGCCCGACGTGCCACCCGAGCGCCGGCGCGCGTACACGATCGCGGAGATCAAAGCCCATCTGCGCACGTTCCTCTGGCGCTTCTTCCAGTCGAGCCAGTTCAAGCGGAGCTGCGTGCCCAACGCGCCGAAGGTCGGCTCGGGCGGCTCGCTCTCGCCGCGGGGCGACTGGCGCGCGCCCAGCGACAGTGAGGCCGTCGCCTGGCTGGCGCAGCTCGCCCTCGTCCCCGACCACGAGGAGGAGGACGTGCCGCTGCCTGAGCGCGTCGGCCCCCGCTGAGCCGGGCGCCGCTACGGCTCCCGGGCCGGGGCGCGCTGGGCGGCGACCCGCTCGCGCAGGGCGAGCAGCGCGGGGCTGAACGCCACCTGGGGCGACTGGGGGTCCACGATACGGCGCGTGGCGGCAGGCAGAGCGGCTAGCTCGTGCCGCGCCCGGTTACGGGCAGCCACCAGCGACTCGTGCAGCCGGCGCTGCCCGTCGGTCATGGCCACTACCAGCAGCGGCTCCGCGTCGGCCGGCGCGGGCTCGTCGGCCAAGCCCACGGTATCCAGCACTGTATCGGCCTCACGCCGGCGCCAGACCTGCTTCGCGCCCGGCCACGTCGCCTTCGCGGTCGACAGCTTGAGCACCGGCCGCCCCTCGTAGGCGACCAGTTTGTAGACGATGTCCAGGTACGGCGCATCGGCCGACACGCCCATCCGCGTGCCTACGCCGAAGGCGTCGATCGGGGCCCGACGGGCCACGGCTGCGGCGATCAGGTGCTCGTCGACGTTGCCGCTGGCGAAGATCGTCGTCGAGCGCAAGCCGGCGGCATCCAGGATCTCACGCACCGCGAAGCTCAGGCCGATCAGGTCTCCCGAGTCGAGGCGCACGCCGCGCAGCGTGTGCCCCGCCGCCGCCAGCTCTTGGCCGACTCGCGCGGCGTGGCGGGCGCCGGCCAGCGAGTCGTACGTATCGATCAAGAAGACACTGGCGGCCGGGAAGCTCTGGGCGAAGGCCCGAAACGCCGCCTCCTCGTCCGGGAACGTCTGGACATAGGAGTGCGCCATCGTGCCCGCGACCGGAATGTCGTACAGCCGGCCGGCGAGAACATTGCTGGTGGCGTCGAAGCCCGCCAGATAGGAGCTACGCGCGGCCTTGAGGCCCGCGTCGATCCCATGGGTGCGCCGCAGGCCGAAGTCGACCAGGCGGCGCCCCTCCGCCGCCAGCACGCAGCGCGCGGCTTTGCTGGCGATCAAGGTCTGGAAGTGCACCTGGTTGAGGAGCGCCGTCTCCACGAGCTGCGCCTCGATCAGCGGCGCCGACACCTCCAGCAGCGGCTCCTGCGGGAAGCACACCGTGCCCTCGGGCAGCGCGCGCACCGTGCCCGTGAAGCGGAACCCGCGCAGCCAGTCCAGAAACGCGCTCGTGAACAGTCCGGTGCGCTCCAGGTACGCCAGGTCGGCTTCGCGGAAGCGCAAGCCCTCCAGGTAGCGCAGGGCGTCGTCCAACCCCGCCGCGAGCAGGAACCCCCACTGCGCCGGCAGGTGGCGCACGAACAGACTGAACGTCGCGGGCGCAGTCACCCCTTGATCGAAGTAGCTCTGCGCCATGGTCAGCTCGTAGAGGTCGAGCAGCAGCGCGGGCGGCACCGGCGGCGCGGCGGCCCCGCCCTCCTGCCCCACCTCGTCGGCGTGGCGCGGCTCCGGCTCCTCGGTAGTCGGGCCGTCGTGCGGTAGCATAGACTGATGGCGCGTGCGGATCGCCTGGCTCATGACACCGACTCACCCTAGCGGGTTAGCGCCGCGAGATCCCGCGGCGCTTGCGCGACTCGCCATATTATGGCACCGGCGTGCAAGGCCGCCTGCTCATCCGCTCCGTCCCGCCGCCAGCAGCGCCAGCACCGCCTCCGGGGTGAGCGGCACGGCAGAGACCACCACCCCGAACGGCCGCAGCGCGTCCTCGACAGCGTTGGCGATCGCCGAGGGCGGCCCGATCGCCCCGCCCTCGCCCAGCCCCTTCACCCCGAGCGGGTTGCGCGGCGTGGGACTCTCGCGGTGTGCCAGCGCGATGGGCGGGATATCGACACTGGTGGGCAGCAAGTAATCGCTCAGGCTGGCCGTCAGAAGCTGGCCGCTGGCGTCGTAGCGCAGCTCCTCCAACAGCGCGTTGCCGATCCCGTGCGCCACCCCGCCGCACACCTGCCCATCCGCCAGTAGCGGGTTGACCAGCCGGCCCGCGTCGTGCGCCACGGCGTAGCGCAGCAGCTTCACGGCTCCCGTGGCGATGTCCACCTCCACCACCGCCGCGTGCACCGCGCTTGCGTAGGCGAAAGTCGGCGGCTCGTAGTCGCGGGCGGCGTGCAAGACGAGCGGCGGGCGCCCCGGTGCCGCCATCGCCACGGCGTCGCGCACGGTGGCAGCGAGCTGGGCGAACGAGACGGCGCGCCCCGGCACGCCCCGGACGCGCACCAGGCCGTCGCGCAGCTCCAGGTCGGCGGGACTGGCCTCCAGCAGCTCCGCCGCCAGCCGCTTGAGTTGCTGGGCCATATCCCGCGCGGCCTCGGCGATGGCCGAGCCAGCCGCCACCGTGCTCCGGCTGGCCCGCGTGCCCTGCCCGCGCGCGATCGCCCCGGTGTCGCCGCCCACGACCGTTACCTGCTCGACGGCGACACCGAGCTGCTCGGCGCAGACCTGGGCGAACACCGTCGCGTGGCCCTGGCCCTGTGCGCACGCGCCGGTATATACCCAGAGGTGGCCGGCAGCGTCGAGTCCGACGGCAGCGCTCTCGAACGGCCCGCTACCCGTCGTCTCCACGTAGGCCGCCACCCCCACGCCCCGATACACGCCGCGCCCCCACAGGGCCGGCTGCTCGGCGCGCAGCCGGGCGTAGTCCACCAGCGCCAGCGCGCCGTCCAGCAGGGCGGGGTAGTCGCCGCTGTCGTACTGCTGGGGCTGGCCGTCGCGTGCTCGCAGCCCCGTGTCGTACGGCAGCTCCGCGGCGGTGATCAGGTTGCGCCGCCGCAGCTCCACCGGGTCGAGCCCAAGCTGGCGCGCCGCTAGGTCGAGTGCGCGCTCCATGGCGAACACCGCCTCCGGCCGTCCCGCGCCGCGCACCGGCGCGTAGGGCGCCTTGTGCGTGAAGTACACCGCGCCCTCGATGTCGACCGCCGGTACGCGGTAGGGCCCGATCAGGTGGCTGGCGGTGTTGAACGGCTGCCCGAGGCCCAGCGGATTGTAGGCGCCCGTGTCCACGAGGAAGCGATCGCGCAAGCCCAGGAGTGTGCCGTCCGCGCGCAGGGCCAGCGCGATCTCGTGGAGCTGGTCGCGCGCCTGGGGGGCGCTGCGCAGGTGCTCGGCGCGGTCCTCGCTCCACTTCACCGGCCGCCCGTGCTCCAGGGCCAGCCAGGCGGCCAGGATCGCCTCGCTCTGCACGCCGGACTTCACGCCGAAGCCGCCGCCCACGTCCGGCGCCACCACGCGCACGCGCGCCGGGTCGAGGCGGAGCTGCCCGGCGATCGCGTCGCGCAGCAGGTGCACCGACTGGCTGGCCGCCCAGACGGTCAGCCCGCCGCCCGGCTCCGGCCGCGCCAGCACGCCGCGCGTCTCGATCGGCACGCCGGTCGTGCGCGGCAGCCGGAAGCGCCGCGCCACTACCCGGTCGGCCGCCGCGAACGCCGCCGCGACATCGCCATGGCGCAGGTGCAGCCGCAGCGACAGGTTGTCGGGCAGGTCGGCGTGCACGCGCGGTGCGTCGGGGCGCGCGGCCACCTCCAGATCGACCAGCGCCGGCAGCGGCTCGTAGGCCACGGCCACCTGCTCGGCGGCGTCCTCCGCCTGGTAGCGGTCAGCCGCCAGGACCAGCGCCACCGGCTCACCCACGTAGCGCGCCACTTCGACGGCCAGCAATGGCTGGGTCTCCAGGCGCAGCACGGGCACCAGGGCCGGGTCGAGCGCCGTGAGGCGCGCCGCCTCGCCGCGCTTGCGCGCCCCGTGCGGCAGCGGGCCGAGCGCGCGCCACACGGCCGCGCCGTCGATGGCAGCGACCACGCCCGGGAGCCGGCACGCGGCGGCGAGATCCACGCCGCGGATGCGGGCGTGAGCATGCGGGCTGCGCACCACAACCAGGTGGAGCGTGCCGGGCAGGTCGAGGTCATCGACGAACCGTCCCGCGCCCGTGAGCAGCCGGGCGTCCTCGCGCCGGCGGAGGGGGGCGCCGATCCACCCTTGCGCCCGCCCATACCCCAGCCGCTCCGCCGCGCTCACCGGTACACCTGCTCTAGGAACCCGCTGCGGTGCAGCTCCTCGACGAAGCGGTTGTCGATGAGCTGCGCGATGTCGAAGCTCTGCACGCGGGGGTCGTCCTGGATCTCCTCCTGAACGGTGCGCAGCGCCTCGGGGGTGGTGAGCAGGCTGCGGTTGGCGTAGCGCGTGGTGTGCAGCTCCCAGGAGTCCTCGAGCACCGAGTTGTCCTCCAACCGCGTGTAGCGCTTCATGACCTCGATGCTGTACGCCTTGTCCTTCACGAAACGCCCCATGCCGCGCGCGAGGGCGCGCGTGAAGCGGCGGATGGCCTCGGGGTTGCTGTCGATATACGGACGCATGGCCACCACGCCGAGGCCCACGTACTCGCGCCCCAGATCGGCGCCGTCGGCCAGCAGTGCGTAGCCCAGGCGTCGCAGCTCGAGCGCCGCCACGTCGGCGACGACCACCGCTCGCACCCCGCCGCTCTGCATGGCGCCGATCGTCTCGGCCTGGCCGCCCGTCTGGATGATGGGCACGTCGCGGCCCGGCTCCATGCCCCAGTTCCGCAACAACAGCCGGGCGATGAAATCGGACACCGTGCCGAAGCGGACCACGCCGAGCGGCTGGCCGCGCAACTGCTCGGGACTGGTGATCTCGGGGCTGACAATGAGCTGGGCGATGAAGGAGTTGACGTTGGTGGCGAAGATCACCACCGGCGCGCCGTTGACTGCCGCCTGCAGCGCGGCGCCACCGGTCACCGTGGTGACATCGACCTCGCGGGCGATCAACGACTGCATGCCCACCGTGCTGGCGGAGATGAACGTCGGCTCGATGGCCAGGCCCTCCTCCTGGAACAGGCCCGAGTCGAGGGCGATCCAGTACGGGGCGATAGTCGTCGACAGTGCCGTGTAGGCGAACTTCAGCGGCAACGGTTGGGGAGGCGCGGTGGCCGCAGGCGCGGCAGCCGGGGCACTGGCAGGGGCAGCGGGGCTCGCGGATGCGGCCGGGGTCGCCGGGGGCGCCGCGGGCGTCGCGCAGCTCGCCAGCAAGCAAGCCGCACCGAGTAGCGCGCAACACGCGGCTCGCACGAGCGGTGGGAACACCATCGTGGCTCTCCTCCGCACTCGCCTCCGCGGACCCACCGCGCGAGGCGTCTCGGGTTTGGACTGGAATTGCCTAGGGCACGCGGACCCGAATCGCGGCGTTCACTATCAGGATATGGTCGCTGCGATCGCCCAGCTCGGGCCGGAAGGCGTCGCCAGCTACCAGCAGGCCGCCCGGCACGACCTGCACGCGCACCTGACCGAACGGGAACTGCTCGGCCACCCGCGCCGCGTCCACCGTGCCCACCTCGGGCGGCACGCCCAGGGTCACCTCGATCGCCACCGAGTCGAGGTCCTCGACACCCGCCACCTGCCGCAAGCCCGGCAGAGAGACGTGGGCGAACGCGTCGCGCACGGCCTTGATCGCCGCCCGCGTGGGGTCCTGGCCGTGCAGGTCGACTCCGGTGCCCAGCTCGATCACGAACGTACGCATCGATGCCTCCTCGCTGTCAGGTGGCCGCGGTCCCCCCGCCCGGCCAGGAGCAGCGCTCGGGCTACTCCACTCGCTCGCCCAGCGCGAGAGCCGTCAGATCCGGGCCCGGCTTCCAGAACGGGTGGCTGAGCACCACTAGGGTGCGCGCCCGCACCTGCCGCTGCCCGGCGTCGGCGATCCGGAACAGCACGTCCTGGAGGTGTGCCGTGTCGCGCGCGCGCACGCGCACCACCGCGTCGAACTCGCCGGTGACCCAGGCCAGCTCCTCGACCTCCGGCATCCGCCGCAGGTTCTCGTCGAGCGTGGCCCGCGCCGCCGCCACCTGCTGGGTCTGCAGCATCACATAGGCGCTCAGGCCCAGGCCGAGCCGGGCGTAGTCCAGCCGCGCGTGGAAGCCGGCGAGGTAGCCGTGCGCCTGCAGCCGGCGCATCCGCTCGTGCACGGTGGCGGTGCCCAGTCCCAGCGCACGGCCCAGCGCCACGAGCGAGGCCCGCGCGTCGTCGCGTAGCAGCGCCAGCAAGCGCAGGTCCAATTCGTCCAGGATGTGGGCCCGTCGTGATGGCCGACGACCTTTCGGCATGGCGGCCCCAGTATAGCAGCGTCGGGTAAGCGCCTTCGCCGGTTTCGCGCCAGCGGCGAAAAGGTTTCGCCTTTCCGTGCGCTGTGACCGGAAACACACTCTCGCCGCACCCCTCAGCCATACACTGAAGGTACTAATGGCTCCATCGCGGGAGCAGATGGGGCGGAGCGAGCGGCTCGTCGTAGCTCCCACAGCTGGCTCGAGCCAGCCGTCCGCGCGAGCGAGCCCGAGGAGGTGCCATGCGCGCGCGCATCGACCACCTGCTGATCGCGGTGCCCGACATCGAGGCGGCGACCCGCTTCTGGACGGAGGTCATCGGCCTGCACGTGTCGGGCGAGTACACGGTCGAGATCCACGACGGCAGCCACGTGTACTGCCGCGTCCTGGAGGGCGAGGGGCACGACTTCACCATCGTGCTCGGGCAGGGCGTCGAGGAGTGGAGCGAGTACACGCGCAAGATGACCGCCAACGGCCCGGTGCTGCACCATATCGCCACGGCCGTGGAGGACATCGACGCTGCCACCGCCGAGCTGAAGGCCAAGGACGTGCCGCTGATGAGCGACCGGCCAGTGGAGGCCGAGGGCCTGCGGCAGATCTTCACGCAGCGCATCCCCGCCACCGGCGTGGTGCACGAGATCATCCAACGCACCGACGGCCGGCGCGGCTTCGCCAGCGACAACATTCGCGAGCTGGTGCACCAGTCGCTAGAGCATCTGCCCGAGCCCGAGGCGGAGCGCCACCATCGCGCGCTCGACCGCGCGGGCGCCGCGGCCCCTGTCGCCTGACCCGAGGCGTAGCGCGACCGGGTTGCTCTCCGTTCGGCAGAGAGCAAAGGGTGGGGTGGCAGAGAGACGGAGAGGGCCGTGGAGTCTGAGCGCCCCACGGCCCTCTCCGCGCACTACCGCCATGGGCGGGCTGGTTGAGCCGCCGCTCGGCAGAGCGGGCCCGCTGCGCACGGCGGCGACCGGCCTCACCAGTCCGCACGCCGCTCTAGGCGACGAGGTGTCAGCCGGCCGGGCGCGCGGCGCTGACGGGGTACTCCTCCTCCGCGAGCACCTCCTGCAGGCGGGCCAGGGACACCCGCCCCTCGTCGTACTCCACGCGCACCTCCTTGCGCGGGATGTCTACCGCCACCTGCCGCACGCCCTCCAGCGGCGTCAACGCGCGGGTGATCGCCGCCTCGCAGTGGTGGCAGGAGATGTTCGGCACCGTCAGGATCGTCTGGGCCATCCGAGCGTCCTCCTCAAGGCAGATAGGGCGTGGCCTGCGGGGCCGCGCCCTGGTCCGTCATCCCCGCGTCAGCGGGCGCGAGTGGGGCGGCGTGCGGCGCGGCTGGCGCCGGGAGCGGGGCGCCGTGGTCGGGCCGCGCCAGCCACAGTGCCGCCGCCCCGATGGCCAGCGCCAGCAGGGCGATGGCGCCCAGATAGGCGTACTCGCCCAGCCGCTCCCGCAGCGGCGGGTGCGCCAGCCGCGCAGCGTCGGCCGGCGGCCGATAGGCGCGCAGGCGCAACGCATTGGTCACCACGCTCACGCTGCTCATGGCCATCGCCGCCGCGGCCAGCACCGGGTTGAGCAGCACCCCGAACAGCGGGTACAAGGCCCCCATCGCCACCGGGATCAGCAGGACGTTGTAGGCGAACGCCCAGAACAGTCCCTGCTTGATGGTGCCCACCGTCTGGCGCGACAGGGCGATAGCGGCGACGATGCCGCGCAGGTCGCCGCCGACGAGGGTGATGTCGCTCGCCGCCAGCGCGACATCGGTGCCCGTGCCGATGGCGATGCCGAGGTCGGCCTGAGCAAGCGCGGGTGCGTCGTTGATCCCGTCGCCGACCATGGCCACCACGCGCCCCTGGGCCTGGAGCGCCTTGACCTGCGTCGCCTTCTGCGCCGGCTGCACCTCGGCCAGCACGCGATCGATACCCACCTCGCGGGCAATCGCCTCTGCTGTGGCGCGGTGGTCGCCGGTCAGCATCCACACCGCGAGCCCGAGCGCCCGCAGCGCCGCCACCGCCTCGCGCGCCTCGGGCTTGAGCGTATCGGCCACGGCGATGAGCCCGGCCGCGTGGCCGTCGATCGCCACGTACAGCGGCGTGGCGCCTCGATCCGCGTACGCCTCCGCCCGCGCCACGAGCGCCGTCACGTCGATCCCCGCCTGCTCCAGCAGCGCGCGGTTGCCCAGCAGCACCTCGTGGCCCTCGACGCGCGCCCGCACGCCCTGGCCCGGCAGTGCCGCGAACGCCTCGGCTGCCGGCAGCGCCAGGCCGTCCGCCTGCGCGCGCGCCACGATGGCCTCGCCCAGTGGGTGCTCGGAGCCGCGCTCGGCCGCCGCCGCCAGCCGCAGCAGCACGCCCTCGCTCCACTCGGCCGCGGCCACCACGCCGACCACCGCCGGCTTGCCGCGGGTGAGCGTGCCGGTCTTGTCCAGCACGATGGTATCGATGCGATGGGCCTGCTCCAGCGCCTCGCCGCCGCGGATCAGGATGCCCAGCTCGGCGGCACGCCCCGTACCCACCATGATAGCCGTGGGCGTGGCCAGGCCGAGCGCGCAGGGGCAGGCGATGATCAGCACCGCGATGGCTGCCGTGAGGGCGAAGCTGAGCCGCGGCTCCGGCCCGACCAGCAGCCAGAGGCCGAACGTGAGCGCCGCTAGCGCCAGCACCACCGGCACGAAGTAGCCCGCCACGGTGTCGGCCAGCCGCTGGATGGGCGCCTTCGAGCCCTGCGCCTCCTCCACCAGCCGCACGATCTGGGCGAGTGTAGTGTCCCGGCCGACCTTGGTGGCGCGGAACACGAAGCTGCCGGTCTTGTTCAGGGTGGCCCCGATCACCGTGTCGCCCGGGCCTTTCTCCACCGGAAGGCTCTCGCCGGTGAGCATGCTCTCGTCGACCGTGGAGCGCCCCTCGACCACCACGCCGTCCACCGGGACCTTCTCGCCCGGCCGCACGCGCACGAGGTCGCCGACCACGACGGCCTCGACGGGCACATCCTGCTCGATGCCGTCGCGCAGCACCCGCGCGGTGCGCGCCTGCAGCCCCATCAGGGCCTGGATCGCTGCGCTGGTCTGCTTGCGCGCCCGCGCCTCCAGCCAGCGGCCGAGCAGGATCAGGGCGATGATGATGACTGCTGTCTCGTAGTACAGGTGGTAAGGGAACCCCCAGCGCGCGGCGAGCCCGGGCCAGAGGGTGACGAACGCGCTATAGCCGTAGGCCACGCTGGTGCCCACCGCCACCAGCGTGTTCATGTTAGCACTGCCGTGGCGCGCGGCGGCCCATGCCGCCCGGTAGAAGCTGCTGCCCGCCCAGAACTGGACGCCGGTGGCCGCGATCAGCAGCAGCGGAGCGACCAGGGGCAGGTCGAGGCCCAGCGGCAGGTACATCAGCGCCATCATCGCCGCGCCAACGGCCAGGCTGACCAGCGCCTTGCGCCGCAGGTCGGCGATCTCGCGCTCTCGCTCGCGCTCGTGGACCGCAGGCGCCGCGGCCGCCGTCGGAGCCGCAACTGGAGGCGTGGCCGGCAGCGCGCGCGCCTGGTAGCCCGCCCGCTCCACGGCGGCGACGAGCTGGCCGAGATCGGCGGCCGCCGGATCGTAGGCGACATGGGCCCGCTCGGTCGCTAGATTGACGCTCGCCTCGCGCACCCCGGGCACTCGCCGCAGCGCCTTCTCGACGCGCGCGACGCACGAGGCACAGGTCATGCCCTCGATGGCCAGCGTGGCCTCGCCCGCACCGTCGCGCTCGGCTAGCGCTGGCGGTGGGGTCGCGTCTGGCAGGTCGCGCACGCCGTAGCCGGCGCCCTCGATCGCCGCGCGCAGCGCCGCGGGGATGGTCTGGGTCGGGTCGTACACCACGCGCGCCCGCTCGGTAGCCAGGTTCACGCTCGCCTCGCGCACGCCCGGCACTTTGGCGAGCGCGCGCTCCACGCGGCGCACGCAGGAGGCGCAGGTCATGCCGGTCACGCCGAAGGCGATCTCGCGGCCAGCAGTCTGGGTTGGGGTCGCCATGCACACACCTACTTTCGGGACAGCTCGAACAGTTCGGCCAGCTCCGCGATCATGTCCTGGTCGCGGCCAGCGCGAAAGCCCTCGATGACGCAGCCGTTGAGGTGCTCCTGGAGCAAGATGGCCTCGAACGCCTTAAGCGCGCGCTCGACGGCGTAGGCCTGGCGGAGGATGTCGACGCAGTACTGGTCGGCCTCGACCATCTTGCGGATGCCCTTGATGTGGCCCTCGATGGTCGCCAGCCGGTTGAGGAGGTCACGCTTGTCAGCCCGCATGCTTCCCTCGTTTGCTACCCCCTCCCCCCCGGGGAGGGGGTCTGAGGTAAGTCTAGCACGGCCGGCGTGCTCACAAGCGGGGTGGGGGCGCTAGCGGGCCAGGCCAGGAAGCGCGGCGCGGCGAGTCACGCCGCGCTGACGAGCGGACCCGCCGCGCCCAGATGGTGGCCGGCGCGCACGACCCACCGGCAGTCTACGGCGCCCACTCCGTCGCCCTAGGGGGCGACGGGCTAGATGGCCGGCCGACCGCCCTTGGTCCGCGGGCTCGCCAACCGCTCGACCGGAGCGCGGCCAGCGAGCGGTGGCGCTAGCCCGCGAAGGGGATGAAGGCGTCGTGGCCGCGCCGGTAGCGCATCGGCTGCTGCGCGGGATCGCGGTTCACCAGCGGACGGCGGTACATCGGGTGGTGCATGCTACGCACCTCGTGCTCCAGGGTGAACACCGGCGCGCCCGTCTCCGGGTCCACCAGCTCCTTGAAACGGAACTGGTGGTTGGTGACGTCCTCCATGATCAGGCCGCGGCCCTGGAAGAACGCGTACGGGCCCGAGAAGTTGGCCACGTAGATAGCGATGTGGTGGCCGTCGTACGGCGGCAGCGGTGCGTCGGTCTCGCGGAACGCCAGCCACTGGTGCGTGCCCACCGCCACCCGCGCCACAGGGGCCCCAGCACCGTCCTCCAGCCGCGCCGGAGCGCCGAGCGCCTGCGCGTAGAAGCGGGCGATGCCGGCCGCCGTGCCGGGGCGCGTCCAGAACTCCACGTACGGCATGCCCAGCAACATGTCGCCGAAGCGCGGGTGCGGCGCGTAGCAGCGGAACTCGTTGCCCCAGGGGCAGGTGACCGCCAGGTACCCGTCCTCCGCGCGGTAGCGGAAGCGCGTCTGCGCGAGCGCTGGCTGCACGGCGCGCAGCCGGGCCTCCAGGGCCGCGAGGTCGGGCACCACGATGCCGATGTGGCCGGGGATCACCTGGGGCTCGCGGGTGGGCAGGTGGAACTGCTGCTCGCCGAGATTCACCCACATGTTGTGGAGCCCGACGTTCAGGTACGGATCGCGAGTGAAGCCCATGCCGACGATGTAGAACAGAGTGGCCAAGGACTGGTCGGGCTGGGTGACGTTGACGTGCTCCAGGAAGACGATGTTGCCGACGTCCTCGCTGGCCCACGCCCGCTCGCTTGTCCGCTCGCCCGGCCGTTCGGTGGTGCGCGCCATCGGTTGCCTCCTGTCAGCTACCGGGCGCCAGGGGCGCCCACTGCCAACTCCCCGGTCCTCTGTTTATGGATACCGCCCCAGCACGCTCAGAGCGTGCTGCACGAAGCGGCCGTCGATCACGGTGCTGAGGTCTACAGGCCGCTCGATCAGCCCCCGGTCGAGGTGCCACTGGATGGTTGCCCGCAGGTCGCCCTCGTTGAACGCCAGGTTCGGGTCGATGTACACGAACAGGATACGGTCGTAGAGGGCGCGGTCCTGGAGCGGCGTGTAGCGCATCAGCGTCGCGATCACCGCCTCGCGGTCGCCGCGGCCCGCGATGATGGCATCGTAGTAGTCGCGCACGCCCTTGAGGTAGGCGAGCATGAACCGCTGGCCGGCGTCGACGTTGCGCTGGGTGAAGTTCGGCCCGTACAGGATGTTGCTCACCTGCACCCCGGGCGACCACTCCGCCGCCTCGCGCCACTTCACCGCCACGCCACGATCGGCGGCAACGGTGGCCTGGGGCTCGGTGAGCAGGCCCGCATCGATGCTGCCGTTGGCGAAAGCGGTGATCTGGTCGCCCGAGCCCAGCGGCACCAGGTTGACGTCGTTGACCGTCAGCCCGCCTTGCTGCAGGGCTCGCTCCATCACCAGCTCGTTAGTGCTGGCTAGCGAGAGGACGGCGATCGTCCGGCCGCGCAGGTCGGCGAAGTCGCGGATGGCGCCGCTGTCGGCCAGGTCGCGGCGGAGGTCGAGGATAAGCTGGCTGTAGCCCAGCTCATAGCGCGACTGCGGGGCCACCAGTCGCACGTCGACCCCGCGCCCGATGGCGTTGAATAGCGCCGCGCTCACCACTCCGACGCCGACGTCCAGCTCGCCCACGCTGAGCGGCGCGACGGTGAGCGAGCCGGAGTCGAAGCGGAGGAACTCCGCGTTCAGGCCCTGCTCCTGGAAGTAGCCGCGGTCCTGCGCCAGATAGACCCCGACCGCGGAGCTGGCCGCCACATCGCCGATCTTGACCTGCTGGAGCTGCGGCAGGACGGCCGCTGGCGCCTGAGGAGGCGCCGGAGCGGCGCTAGCGCGCGGCGCTCCGCCACCGCTGAGCGACACGAGCAGCCCGACCAGCAGCGCGCCGAGCACGCCCCGCTCGATCCATCGCTTCCGCATGGCACTTCCCCTTTCGCTCTCGCTGCGGGGCGGCCTACCCCCTCCGCCCCCGCGCGCATCCGGCCTGGCGCGCGTCAGGCGGCGGGCGAGCACGGACCGGCGGCTCGTCCGCTTGGCGCCACTATAGGCGCGCCCCGGGCGAACTGCAATAGCGAGCCGACGCCCTCGCGGCCTATAATCGCAGGCGCGCGGCGCACAGCCGCCTGGGAGTCCACTGTGTCCGTCTCTCGTGCGAATGATCCTCCGCCTTCGGCCGTCCACGACGCCGCCCCGCCGCTAGCCGGGCGGCGCTTCATCGGCGCGCGCCTGCCACGCAAGGAGGACCCGCGCCTGCTGCGCGGCGAGGGCGTGTACGTCGCCGATGTCAACGTGCCGGGCCAGCTCTACGCGGCGTTCGTCCGCAGCCCGCACGCGCACGCCCGCATCGTGCGCGTCGATCTCAGCGCGGCGCGGCGGCAGCCGGGCGTGGTCGCGGCGTTCGCCTTTCCCGACATCGCCCACCTGGCCAAGCCGCTGCCCATGCTGGTGCCCCACCGCGCGCTGCGGCCGCGCATGCCGTATCCGCTGGCGGCCGACAAGGTGCGTTTCGTGGGTGAGGCGGTGGCCATGATCGTCGCCGAAGACCCCTACGCGGCCGAGGATGCACTCGAGGCCGTGCACGTGGAATACGAGGTGCTGCCGCCCCTGACCAGCGGGGCCCAGGCGCTGGCCCCGGACGCGCCGCGACTGCACGACGACCTCGAGGATAACGTGGCGGCCGAATTGCGCCACGGCGTGGGCGACATCACGCGGGCCTTCGCCGAGGCCGACGTGGTGATCGAGGAGTCGTTCCGGGTGGCGCGCATCAGCGGCCAGCCCATGGAGCCGCGCGGCTGCCTGGCCCGGTGGGAGCGCAGCAAGTTCGGCGACACCCTGACCCTGTGGGACTCCACCCAATCGCCCCACACGGCGCGGCGCGTGCTGGCCGACATGTTCGGCCTGCCCCAGCAGAACGTGCGCGTCATCGCCCCGGATGTCGGGGGCGGGTTCGGCATCAAGAACCGGTTCTATCAGGAGGAGGGCGCCGTTCCCATCGCCGCGCGCCTGCTCGACCGGCCGGTGAAGTGGGTCGAGGACCGGCGGGAGGACCTACTCACCACCTACCAGGCCCGCGACCAGGAGCACCACGCCGCCATCGCCCTGCGCCGCGACGGGACGATCCTCGGGGTGCGCGACAGCTTCATCGCCGACCAGGGCGCCTACACCCCCTTCGGGCTGGTGGTGCCCTACAACACCACCACCACGCTGCCCGGGCCGTACCGCCTGCCCGCCTACGAGGCGCACATGCGCGTGGCGTACACCTCCAAGCCGCCGATCGCGCCGTATCGCGCCGCCGGCCGGCCGCAGGGCGTGCTGGTCATGGAGCGGCTGCTCGACCTGGCCGCCGAGGCGCTGGGCCTGGACCGCGCCGAGATCCGCCGGCGCAACTTCGTCCAGCCCCACGAGTTCCCCTATGACCTGGGCCTCAAGGACCGCGACGGCTCGAACGTGGTGTACGACAGCGGCAACTACCCCGCCACGCTGGAGCAGGCGCTGCAGCTCATCGGCTACGCCGACTGGCCGGCGCGGCAGGCGGCGGCTCGGGCCGAGGGGCGCTACCTGGGCCTGGGCCTGGCCGCGTTCGTGGAGTCCACCGGCCGCGGGCCGTTCGAGAGCGCCACCGTGCGCGTCGAGCCGTCCGGCCGCGTCATCCTGATCACTGGCGCCTGCTCGCAGGGCCAGAGCCACGAGACCACCCTCGCCCAGATCTGCGCCGAGCGGCTCGGCGTGCGCGTCGAGGATGTCAGCGTGCTCACCGGCGACACCGGCGCCATCCCGCTGGGCGTGGGCACTTACGCCAGCCGCACGGCCGTGGTCGCCGGCAACGCCGTCAGCCAGGCGGCCCGGGCGGTGCGCGACAAGGCGCTGCGCGCGGCGGCCCAGCTTCTAGAGGCGGCGCCGGAGGACCTCGACCTGGTGGATGGGGTCATCACCGTGCGCGGCGCACCCGACCGGCAACTGCCGCTGGCGCAAGTCGCCCGCACGCTCACGGCGCCCCCGCCAGCCTTCCTGTTCCCGCCCGGCATGGAGCCCGGCCTGGAGGCCACGAGCAACTGGCACCCCGCCAACAACGCCTACGCCTTCGGCACGCACGCCGCCATTGTCGAGGTGGACATCGAGACCGGCCAGGTGCGCGTGCTGCGCTATGTCGTGGCGCACGACTGCGGCACGGTGATCAACCCCCTGGTGGCGGACGGCCAGACGATCGGCGGCGTGGTGCAGGGCCTGGGGAGCGCCCTGTACGAGGAGATGGTGTACGACGCCACCGGCCAGCCGGTGACCGCCAGCTACCTCGATTACCTGCTGCCGGGCGCCACCGAGGTCCCGCCCATCGCGCTGGCCCACTCCGAGACCCCCTCGCCGCTGAACCCGGAAGGGATCAAGGGGCTGGGCGAGGGCGGCGCGATGCCCGTCCCGGCCTGCATCGCCAGCGCAGTCGAGGACGCGCTGCGGCCGTTCGGCGTGCGCATCACGGCCGTGCCGATCACCCCCGCGCGGCTGCGCGCGGCCATCGAAGCAGCCCGCCGGGCGAAGAGCTGAGGCGCGGCGCCGCGGGACGCGCGGAGGCACGGTGGGCACGATCGAGGAGTTCACCTACATCGACGCGCCGCCCGCACTCGTCTATCACCTGCTGCGCGACCTGGCGCAGCAGGCGCGCTACTTCCCCCGGGGCATGAAGTATCGGCGGGCGCTGACCCCGGCCACCGACGTGGTCGGCGCGCGGACCGAGATCGACATCCAGGTCGCCGGGCCGTTCTGGCGCACCTTGATCCTGCAGCTCCATGCGATCGAGGAGGGCCGCGCGTTAGTGATCGGCACGCCCGACGCCGCCACGCTGGTAATGCGCTGGCGCCTGGAGCCCGAGCCACCAGGCACGCTGGCGACGGTCACGGTGGACTTCCAAGAGAGCGGCCTCCTCGCGATGCGCTTCGGCACCGTGCTGCGGCGAGCCTACCGCGCGCTGCTCCAACGCCTGCGCGCGCTCGCCGAGGCCGAGAACCCCATGGCTAGCCGTTAGCGCCGTCTACGGAGCGGCGATCCCTCAGCCTCATGGCGGGAGGCGCTCCCCGCGCAGCAAGGGCGCCGGCGAGCCCTAGCAGCTCCCGCTCGCGGCGATCAGCTGCCCCATCAGGTGCGGGTAGCTGAGCACCGCCACCGGACCGGCGGACGTAGTGCCATGCGCAACGATCGGGTCGTCCGGACCGCCGTGGGTAACGATACCCTCCAGGCGCGCGATGCCCTGCAGGCGCGGGACCAGCAGCGCCACGCCTACCACCGCGCTCACCTCGGACCTAACGCCCGCTGGTGCGGCCAGGCCCAACAGCACGGCGTACGCACGGGAACTATCACCCGGTGCGACGCCCAGCGCGGCGAGGTCTACCGCAGGAACCACGCGCGGTCCCCACGCCCGGTAGCCTACGACGCACGATGCCCCCGGGGGACCCGCCACCAGGGGGCCACGGTATGCTACCTGGGGGCGCGCCCGCAGCAACTCGCTCCCCTGCCCGTCCGGGGCGGACCGTAGCAGCAGGGCGAGCAGGTGGCTGGGGTCGGCCCGCAGGCGCTCGCCCAGCACCAATAGCAGGTCGCCTACCGCCGCTCGCTGCCCGGCTGTCGGCCGGGAGCCCGGCCGCGCCGCGGCGAGCCAGGTCGCGGGGCGCGGCACCACTCTGCCCGCCGGCGTCGTGGCGATGACCGCCTGGCGCAGGGCGCCCAGGTACTCCGGCGCGAGGGCGAGCCACACCTCGCCCTCACTGGCCACGCCACCAGCCAATCCGGGCGCCCCCACCACGGGCGCCACCGGGCCGGGCGGCGCGCGCAGGCCCTCGGGTGCCGGCACGGCCAGCCCCAGCAGCCCAGTTGAAGCGCGCAGCACCAGCACGCTCCGCGGCCGCGTCTCGCCCCTCAGCAGCGCCGCGGCGTCGAGTACAGGCACCACGTGGCCCTCTGCTCCGCCTCCCCGCGCCGGCACGTGCAGCACCACCGTGCCGGCCCAGCCGGACACTGGCGTCGGCAGCGGGCGCAACGCTGCGGCGTCGAGCACGCTCACCAGGCAGCGCGTGGGCAGCAGGTAGCCGCAGTCGCCGAGCCGGAACCGCAGGTACTCGGGCCCTCCCACCCCGGCTACCGCCGGTTCCGCACCGGCCGCTCCCTCCCGTGGGGCAAGCGCGGGCCTGGCCAGCGCGCGCATCAGGCTGCATCCCAGGGGGTGGCGAGCGCTACCTCGCGTAGCACGCGCACGAGCTCGGCCTCCTGATACGGCTTGACGAGGTAAGCGTCCACGCCCAGCTCGAACGCCTTGCGGCGGTGCTTCTCGCCGGCCCGCGAGGTGAGCATGACGATCGGGATGGCCTGATACGGTCCGGGCTTCTTGAGGAGGCTGGCCAACTCGTAGCCGTCCATACGCGGCATCTCCACGTCGAGCAGGAGCACGTCGGGCGGCTCCTGGCGCACGAGCTCCAGCGCTTGCAGGCCGTCGCGCGCTTCTTGCACGCGCCAGCCGTGGCGCTCCAGCATGCGCGACACCACGCGCCGCACGCTCAGCGAGTCGTCGACTACCAGCGCTAGCGGCGCGCCGCTGCTGGCAGCGGGGGCCGTGGTCGCCAGGGGCGCCGGTTGCGCTACCCGCGTCCGGATGCGCCCGCCGCTGAGTAGCTCCAGGGGGTTGATCACCGGCAGCACCGTGCCATCGCCCTGCACGCTGGCGCCGGCCAGGCCAGGCAGGACGTCGAACGGCGGGGCCGGCGCCTTGATCACGACCTCCTGCTGGCCCACGATGTCGTCGACTTGCAGCGCGGCCTCGTGGTCGCCCGCGGCGATCAGCAGCACGGTCAGCCCCGGCGCCTCTGCCACGGGGGCGGCTGGCCAGCCGAGCAGCTCCGCTAGCCCTCGTAGTGGCCGCGCGCCATCGTCGAGCTGCAGCAGCTGCACACCGCCTACTACCAGCCGCTGCGCTGGGGACGCGCGGAGCACGCGGCGCACCTGGGCGAGCGGCACGGCCACGCGCTGGCCGCCCGCCAGCACCACCAGCGCTGGCGCGACCACCAGCAGCGCCGGGACCCGCAGCGTGAACACCGTCCCCTCCCCGGGTGTGCTGACCACGGACACCGTGCCCTTCGCACGGTTGAGCTGTGCCCGCACTACGTCGAGCCCGATGCCACGGCCCGAGAGGCCGGTCACCTCGGCGCTGGTGCTGAGGCCCGGGGCGAAGATCAACTCGTGGGCCAGCATCGGATCATCCGCCGCATCCGGCGAGATCAGGCCCCGCTCGCGCGCGCGGGCCAGCACGCGCGCCGCGTCGATACCCGCGCCGTCGTCGCACACCTGCACGAGTACCTCGTGGCCCGTGCGCGCGGCGCGGACCGTCACCGTCCCGACGGGGTCCTTGCCGCGCCGCTCGCGCTCCGCCGCGGGCTCGATGCCGTGATCCACGGCGTTGCGCAGCAGGTGCAGCAGCGGGTCGGCCAGCTCCTCGAGCAGGCTCTTGTCGAGCTGCGCCTCGCCCCCCTCCAGCACGAAGCGCACCTGCTTGTGCGCCTTGAGCGCCGCCTGGCGCACGGTGCGCTGGAGCCGCGGCGCCAGCTGGGCCAGCGGCACGAGGCGCACGTCCAGCAGCTCGGCGTGGAGGTCGGCCGTGACGCGGCCCTCGCGCTCGACGGCGAGCCGAGCCTCCTCCAGCAGGTGGCGCAGCTCGCGCCGCGTGGTCTCCAGGTCGGCCGCGAGCTCGCCCAGCTCGCGGGCCAACTGATAGGCCTCGCTGTAGCGATCGAACTCCAGAGCGTCGAAGTCGTGCGCCGACCCCGAGACGAGCGCGGCCCAGCGCGCGCGCTGGGTGGCCTCATCGCTGGCGTAGCCGAAGCGGTCCTCCATCTCCAGACTGAGCCGCCGCAGGCGCTGCAGGCTGGGCGTGAGGTCGTCGATCCTGGCGGCCAGCGCCGTCAGCCGTTGGAGCACACCGCTGCGCTGGACGACGAGCTCACCGACGAGCCCGATCAGGGCGTCGACGCGACCCAGCGGCACGCGCAGCAGGTCGGCCGGGGCGGCTGGCTCCGTCGCGACCGCTGCCGGCGCCTCGCTGGCAGGCTCCGCCGCTACTTCAGGCGCTTGCGGTGGGGGCCATACTGGCGCGTGGAGTTCGGCGGCCGGCGACTCCTCGCCCGCGGTCATGGCGCTGGACGTCGGAGCGGTGAGCGTGTCGTCCGCGGCCAGCACGGTCGCCTCGACTTCTTCAGAGGCGGCCTCGTCGAGCGCGCCTGGCAGGCCCTCTGGCCGTGGCGCCACGGCACGGAGCTGGGCGATCAGCGGCTCGAAGCCGGCGGCGTCTCCCCCGGCGGGCTCGCGGAGGTAGCGCTCCAGCGCCTCCGCGCAGTCCATCAATAGTGCGACTGGCGGGGCGCTAGCGCCCTGCTCGGCGACCGCGTCCAACACGTCCTCCCAGACGTGGCAGAGGTGGACCACCGCTTCGAGGCCAACGGCGCCGGCCGCGCCCTTGAGCGTGTGCACCGCGCGCCGCACTTCGAGGAGCTGCGCAGGATCGCCCGCCGCCTCGAACGCTACCAGCGCCCGGTTGATGGTCGCCAGATGCTCCTCGGCCTCGGCAGCGAACACCGCGCGCAGCTCGACCTCCAGCGCGGCCTCCAGCGCCGCGCCGCCCACCGCGCTCTCGGCCGCAGCCTCCGCCGCATCAGAGCTGCCTGCCGCGGGCCACGCCCAGGCGGCGGGATCGCCCACCAGCTCTAGCCCCGGTGGGAGC
>JADGHJ010000313.1 GCA_019686175.1 Chloroflexota bacterium
GCACACCGTCACCCACCCCGACACGCACGCCCACGCCGACCCCCACGCCGACCGCCACCCCACGGCCCAGCGCGCCCGTGGTCGTCGAGGCCCGGGTGGTCGAACGCACCTATCTCCAGGTGTGGGCCGACGGCCGCCAGGTGTTCGCCGATACGCTGGAGCCCGACGCTGTGCGCTCCTTCACGGCTACCGACCGACTACGGATGCGGGTCGGTAACGCCGGCGGCGTGCAGGTGGTGGTCAACGGCGAGCCGCAGGGCCGACTCGGCGCCTCCGGGCAGGCCGTCGATGTCACCTGGGGCCGGCGCTAGGCAGCCGCTGCCCCGGATGGTATAATCCGTTTGCCTGTCGAACACTTGTGCTAAGCAGCCCGCGCGAGCGGCCGGTGGAGAGGAAGGGGAGCAGTGGGATGGACAAGGAGCGGGCGAAAGCGCTAGAGGTGGCGCTGGCGCAGATCGAGCGCAGCTTTGGCAAAGGGTCGATCATGCGGCTGGGCGAGGCCAGCTTGCGGATGGGCGTGGAGGCCATCCCCACCGGCTCCATCGCTCTCGACCTCGCCCTGGGCGTGGGCGGGATTCCACGGGGCCGGGTAACCGAGATCTTCGGCCCCGAATCCTCGGGCAAGACGACGTTGGTCCAGCATATCATCGCCGAGGCGCAGCGCCTGGGCGGCACCGCCGCGCTGATCGACGCCGAGCACGCGCTCGACCCGGACTACGCGGCGCGCTGCGGCGTGCGGATCGACGAGCTGCTGGTGGCGCAGCCCGACAACGGCGAGCAGGCGCTGGAGATCTGCGAGGCGCTGGTGCGCAGCGGCGCCGTGGACGTGGTGGCCGTCGACTCGGTGGCCGCGCTGGTGCCGCGCGCCGAGCTGGAGGGCGAGATGGGCGACTCGCACGTGGGCCTGCAGGCCCGCCTGATGTCGCAGGCGCTGCGCAAGCTCACTGGTGCGATCAGTCGCTCCAAGTGCGCGGTGATCTTCACCAACCAGCTCCGTGAGAAGGTCGGGGTGATGTTCGGCAACCCCGAGACCCAGCCGGGCGGGCGCGCGCTGAAGTTCTACGCCTCGGTCCGCCTCGACATCCGCCGCACGGAGTCGATCAAGCAGGGCACCGAGGTGATCGGCAGCCGGGCCAAGGTGCGGGTGGTGAAGAACAAGGTCGCGCCGCCGTTCCGCCAGGCCGAGTTCGACATCCTCTACGCCGAGGGCATCTCGAAGGAAGGCAACCTGCTCGACGTCGGCCTGGAGCTAGGCATCGTCAAGAAGAGCGGCGCCTTCTACTCGTTCGGCGACGTGCGCCTCGGTCAGGGCCGCGAGAACGCGCGCGAGTTCCTGCGCCAGAACCCCGAGCACGCGGCGAGCATCGAGCAACAGATCCGGCAGCAGACCGGCGCCGGGCGCGCGGCACCCGCTGTCCTGGCCGCCGAGAACGGCACGACGGCGCTCGACGAGCCGGCCGACCTGCTGCCGCTCGCCGACCAGCCGGCCTTCTAACCGCGATGGCCGGCCAGATCACGGCGCTGGAGGGCGCGCCGCGGGGGCCGCGCGAGGCGGCTCGGGCGGCGCGCGGCATTCCGCCCCGCGTGCGCGTGTTCATCGACGGTCGCTATGCCTTCAGCGTCGACCCGCTGCTTGCCGCCACGCTCCAGGTCGGCCTGGCGCTCGACGACGCCGCGCTGGCCCGCCTCACCGCCGCCGACGAGTGCCACCGCGCGCTCGATGCCGCCCTGAGCTTCCTCGCCTACCGGCCGCGCAGCGTCCACGAGGTGCGCGCGCGCCTGACCCAGAAGGGCTACAGCACCGCCAGTGTCGAGGCCGCTATCGAGCGCCTGCAAGCGCTCGGCCTGCTCGACGACGCCGCGTTCGCGCGCTACTGGGTCGAGCAGCGGCGCCAGTTCCGGCCGCGTGGGGCCGCGGCCCTGCGCGCCGAGCTACGCGCCAAGGGGGTGGCGCCCCCCACCATCGCTGCGGCCCTGGCCGAGACCGACGAGCGCGACGAGACAGAGGCCGCGTGTCGTGCGGGCCGTGCTCGCCTGCGCGCGCTGGTCGGCTTGGACGCAGCGGCCTTCCGCCAGCGGTTGGGCGCGTACCTCCAGCGGCGCGGCTTCAGTTACGCGGCCAGCGCGGCAGCGGTCGCCCGGCTCTGGGCCGAGCGTCAGGGCGCCGGCGCCAGCTCGGCGGCTGACCTCGCGGGCTGACCTGCCGGGCGCTTTCTCCCCGCGCTGCTCGCTCCTGCATTGTCGCCCCGGCTACCTTTCGCGCTGCCGGCGGCCGGCGCTATCATGGGGGACGCGCCGCGTGGCGCGGGAGGTGCAGAGCCCATGATGCGATGGCTGGCGGTCACGGGGCTGGCGCTCGGCCTACTCGCTGCGCCTGTCCCGACGCTCGCCCAGACTTCTTGCGCGAGCAACACCTCGTTCAGTGGCGGCCTGCTGTTCGTCCCGGCGGGCTACTCGCCCTACGGTGGCTCGATCACCGGGGCGCTTGCGGGCAGCGCCCCCGCTTCCTGTACCGTCACCACGGCTACGGGCAGCTCGCCGGTCACGACCGCCCTGCAGGCGCTGGCGAGCCTGTACGGGCCTACCCCACAGTTCGATCCCTACGCGGCCTATCAACCTGGATCGGCGCCTGGCAGCGCGAGCGGGAGCGCGGTCAGCCCCGCGCCCGCCGCGAGCTACGCCGGCAGCCCGACGACGTGGAGCGGCAGCCCGACGACCGGCACTGGCAGCGCCCTCGGGGCGACGAGCGGCAGCGGCAGCATCACCGCGGCGTCGAGCGCGGGGCCTGGCGGCGCCAGTGCCGCTAGCAGCGGTGCGGTGTCCCCGGGCGCGCCGACCGCCACCACTCTCGCGAGCGGGGCGGGGGCCAGCGCGCCGTCCGCGCCCGCTAGCACCACCGCGGCCAACGTCCCGTCCACGGGGGCAAGCTACGTCGGCAGCCCGCTGACCTGGAGCGGGAGTCCGCTCGTCACGGCCGACAGCGGGACCAGTGCTCCCGCCACCAGCGGGACCGCTGCCCGAGCTAGCACCGGCGCCCAGCTGGGAGTGGCTTCTGCCAACAATAGCGGTGCGGGTGCGAGTCGGACGAACGCTGCGGTCAGCACTCCGACGATCAACCCCTACGATTACCCCGGCTCCCCCATCAACTACGCGCCGGGCACGTCGCCGACCACGGGCGGGAGCCCGCCGGTAGGGAGTGCGCCGAGCCCCTCGACGGTCGGGGGGGCGAGCACCGGCGCACCGTCCGTGGGCACGAGCACGTCGGGGAGCGTTGCTGGCAGTGCCGCCGCGCCGAGCACGACGGGCGCTCCTAGCGGTGTGGCCCAGGTGGCGACGAGCGCCGCCACCAGTGGCTACTCGACGCAGGGCCTCATCGTCTGGCCCGGCTCGACGCCCGTGGTGACCACGGCTGCGGCTGGCGGCAACACGTCGAGCGCGCCGACGGGCAGTGCCGGCCAGCCCGTTGGGCAGAGCGGCGGGACGGCCAGCAGCACCCAGCCGGGCACGAACCTCTTGCCGGTGGTCGCCGGTCCGATGGGCTACCTGCCAATCACCTTCCAGACCGCGCAGGCGTTGTTCTACGGGGCCGCGCCGACGAGCAGCCCCCAGGTCCCCGCCACGATGCTCACCTGGGGCTCCAGCAGCTCCTCGCCCGGCCCGCAAGCTAGCGGCCCGACCACGCGCTGACCGCTGCACCCACCCGCGAGCCGTCACCTACACGCCGCGCTCGCCCGGCTGTGGGATGTACGACGCCGCGGGCAGCAGGTGCTCCTCCACGGGGCGGCCGAGGGCGCGAGCGAAGGCGATGGTCTCGGCGGTGCCTCCACCGCCCCGACCGGTCCACACGGCCACCAACAGCTCGGCTTCCCGGGCGAGCAGGGCGTTGCGGGCGCGATAGGCGGCAGCGGGGTGGGCGCCCTCGGGATCGACGACCGTGCGCATGACCGCCGCCTCCCAGGTCGCTTCCAGCGCGGCCCGGTCCGCGGCCGCCCAGTCCGCGGCGAACAGGGGAATGGGCAACGGCAGATACAGGTGCAACGCGAGCCCCAGACGTAGGGCCGCCTGGGCAGCCCAGGTATCGACGCCACGCTGCCCGCCACAGTGGAACACCACAGCGCCGCCGTGTTCAGCGCACAGGGTCTCGGCGCGGGGGGCCCCCCGCGCCAGCGCCCCACCCGGGTCGGCGGACCCCG
>JADGHJ010000314.1 GCA_019686175.1 Chloroflexota bacterium
TCAGATGTGTATAAGAGTGCGGGGATGCACTGGGGGGATGAGCCGGTCTGGCCGGGGGCCGCCAGCGCCGATGAGGCGGTGCGCACCATGGCACGTACCGTTAGCCACGAGCTGGGCCAGCCGCTGACCGTGCTGCTCGGCCTGCTGGAGCTGTGGGAGCGGGGGCATTTCCCCAGGGCGCACGAAGCGACCTTGCGAGCGGAGCTGGAACAAGTCGCCCACGAGCTGGCCGATCGCGTCCAGGCCCTCACGGCGGCGCAGCGCTACGTCACGCGGGAGTTCGGAGGCTGTGTCCTGCTGGACCTGGTGGGCGCGCGCCTTCCCACGGGGACTCCGTAGGGGGCGCGTGGGTGTGTGGGGCAATAAAAAGCGGCCGTGCACCCGTTGTCGACCCGGCCGCCGGACGCGCCCCTGGCCGACCGACTCAGGACCCGCTCCCCCGAGGCACCCGACGCTACCCGCTTACCGTTGCTGTGTTCCCACCCTGGCGGGGTTCACGGGGCGTCGCCGCTCGGGACGTGTCCCTCAACACCGATCGTCCAGGACTACGCCGACTCCTCAGGCCTCGAACGGGGATTCAACCCCGCATGCAGCGGCTTTCGGGTACAGGGAACCGCCAGCTCCCCGTCTAGCACGGCCTACGCGAATTGTACTGCCCGCCGGCGCGCGCCAGCAACCGGCCGGTCAGGCCGCAGGACTCCCTGGCTGCGGGGCGTCGAGCAGCAGGGGCATGTCGGCGATCAGCCGGTCGATCTCTGCCTCCGAGTCGTACAGTGTGCGGAGTTCCGCACGCACTTCCGCCTCCGTCTGGAGGGGCACCAGTGCACGGTCGGTGCTCGCCTCGACCAGGTGGGCGGTGATCTCCAGGCGGATACCGTTGGGGTCGAAGAAGTACAGTGACCACCACCGCTGCTCGATCTCGAGCGGCCCGACGTACGGCACACCGTGCCGCTCAAGCTGTGCGCGCGCTCGTGCCAGGTCGGCGAACGAAGCGAGAAACGCGACGTGCTGCATGGTCCCGTCGCAGTCGCGGTCGCCGCGTGGCGTGCCGGGTGGGTACTCGAAGAAACCGAGCAGGCCGCCGCCCCCCAGCTCGAAGAAGTAGTGGCGCAGAGACGCGTGCGGCGGCGCCCCGGCCAACCGCGCTTTCTCCAGGTCTGGTGGGGTGCGTGTCACAGCCACCAGCCGCATCTCCAGCACGCGGGTGTAGAAGTCGATGGTCTTGCGCATGTCGGTGGTGTTCAGCGCCAAGTGGTCGACGTTCTGGAGCCGCAACCGGGGCGAGGGCACGAGGTACTGCTGGGCCTCGGTGACCGATAGACGCCGCACGGCGGTGGCAGGTACACGGAGCGGGGCGGTGCAAGGGCCGACATCGAGTGTCATGGTAGCCTCCTACCGCGGGCCGAGCCGGGTCAGCGCGGCCTCGCTGAAGCTGGGATCCACATAGCGCGCCAGGTCGAGCGGCTCGCTGTAGTTCGCTTCCCCGCGGGCCATCACGAACCGCTGTAGCTCCTCGATGTCTGCCAGGTGTAGATCGCCGCTCACATCGTGGTAGGCGCGGCCGGCTGTGCGGATCACCTCCGGCGACAGGCGCGTGTACTGGGCGATGATGGCGACATCCTCGTCCCGGTACACCGGGTCGAGGTCGCGCGCCGCCTTGTACAGCGCCGTGACCACCCCGATCCCGTCCTCGCGCCGCTGGCGGGCGAACTGCTCGTTGAAGTACATCACGATGGCGATGAAGTTCTCCAGATAGTCGTCGGTCAGCAGCACGCCCACCCCGCGATTGACCGCCTCGGTGGCGAACGGCTCGACGATCAGCGCCGCGGGGATGGCGTCGTTGGCCAGCGCGGCCACCGCCTCCGGCGACGGCAGCACCTGGAGGTCGATGTCCCAGATGGTGAGGCCGCCGCGGCGCAGCGCCTGGTCCAGGTAGTAGTCGTTGGCCGCGCCGCGCGCGATGATCGACACGCGCTTGCCGCGCAGGTCGGCGATCGACCGCACCTCGCCGCGGTCGTACGCCGCACGGCTGGCCACGAGCTGCGCCACATTGGGGGTGCGCACGACCGACACCGGCGCGGTGATCACGATGTTGATGCCGCGCGCCAGGGCATTGAACAAGCCGGCGCCCGGGCCACCGGTGCCCACGTCGAAGTTGCCGACGGCCGTCTGGGTAGCCATATCGGCGCCTCCCGTGAGCGGCTCGAGCGTGACATCGAGCCCCTGCTCGCGATAGTAGCCTTTCTCGTAGGCCACGAACACCGGCGCGAACGCGGCGTTGGGTACGTAGCCGATGGTCACCCGGCGCGCCTGCGGCAGTGGGGCGGCCTCGGCGGCTGACGCGCCGGTCGAGACCGGCGGGCTCGTGGGCACCAGGGCGAGCAGCACGGCGACCAGTGCGAGCGCGCACCAGGCCCGCCGCGCCAGACGGCGATGCGGCATGCTCCTCCTCCTTCCTGCTCCTGTTGGGCGCCATGCGCCAGACATGGAATGATCCGTAGGGTGGTACGACCTGCCTAAGTGTACGCCCCGGGCGGGGGCCCGGCGCCGCGTTGCAGAGCGTGCGGTGGCCGTCGCCCGCGGTCCCGCCGACCATGAAACCAATAACGGCCCGGCGGCGTGTCATTAGCGAGGGCCGGGCCGACCAGCGCGGCGCAGACCAGGAGCGGCCGATGGCCCGGGCGGGTGAGGGGAGCATGGCAGCGCCGGTGATGGCGGTGCCTGGGGTGTCGGACGAATGGCTGGCCGCGCGCGTGCAGCAGGGCGATGCCGCGGCGTTCGAGGTGCTGGTAGCCCGCTACCAGGCGCCGCTGTACCACTTCGCCTACCGGCTGCTGGGTCGTGCCGAGGACGCCGAGGACGCGGCCCAGGACGCCCTGATCCAGGTGTATCATGCCCTGCCGCGCGCGCGGCTCGACCAGCCTCTCCGCCCCTGGATCTTCCGTATCGCCCGCAACCGCTGCCTCGACGCCCTCAAGCGCCGCCGCGCGGTCCCGCTCTCCTGGCTCAACGGGGACGAGACGGGCGAGACGCTGGTGGAGGCGGCGGCCAGCGAGCCCCTGCCGGAGGAACTCGCCGAGCGCGCCGATCTCCAGCGGCTGCTCACCGCGGCCATTGCGGCGCTGCCGCCCCTGTACCGCGAGGTGGTGGCGCTGCGCTACACCGCCGACCTGAGCGTGGCGGAGATCGCGGTCGTGCTGGGCGCGCCCGAGAACACCGTCAAGATCCGGCTGCACCGCGCCAAGGCCGCGCTCCGCCTGGCGCTGCGCGGCCTGCTCGCAGAGGAAACGGAGGGGAACGGATGAGCGTGCGCCACACGGAGCCGCGTCCGGACGGCTTCGACGATATCGAGCGCCTGCTCGCGCGCCTGGAGCCACCACCCGTGCCCCCGGGCTTGGGCGCGCGGGTGCTGGCCTATACCATCCGCGCGCCCCGGCGGGAATGGTCGCTCGGACTCGTGGTGGCTCTCCTGGGCGGCCTGCTTGCCGTCCTGGTGGCGGCCGCCAGCGGCTACGCGGCGGGGCGCGAGCTGGTCCACGCTGGCGCCCTGGAGCTGCTGCGGCTGGGCCTCGAGGAGCGCGAGCTCATCGTCGCGGCGCCCGGCGACTACCTACTCGCCCTGGCGGAGGCGCTGCCCTGGGGGTGGTTGGCGGCTACCCTGCTGAGCGTCGGGGCGGTATTCCTCGCCGCACGGCCCCTGGGGCGCGGCGTCCAGCCGGCGACGCGGTGAGCGTATGGAAAGGACCGGACTAGCGGGAATGCGGACAGCCGGGCGCGGAGGGCTCCCAACGCGCCTCCTGACGGTGCTGCTCGTGGTGCTGGCCGCTTCGGCGGCCGTGGCCGGCACGGCGCTCGGGGCGCGCGACGCCAGCAGCGAGAGCGCGCGGGCGCTGCGGGCGCTTAGCCTCGACGCCCCGCCGCCCACGCCGGCCGCTAGCCCAGCGCGACCCGGCTTCACCACCCTCATCGGGCGCGTGGCGGTCGTGCGCGAGCGTAGCGTGGTGGTGCGCACGCCGGAGGGCCGCGTGGTCGTCCGCGTCCTGCCGCGCACGGTGATCAAGCGCGCGGGCGAGCGCGTCGAGCTGGCGGCGCTGCAGCGCGGGGACGGCGTGCTCGTGGTGGGCAAGCGGACCGAGCAGGGGACGCTGCGCGCCTGGGGGATCCGTGCCCGCCCGCCCCGCGCTGCCGATG
>JADGHJ010000315.1 GCA_019686175.1 Chloroflexota bacterium
CCCTTGGCCGTGCTGAGCAGGATCCGCCCCAACGCATGGCGCTCCAGGCGCGCCTGGACCTGCGCCAGCTTGCCCTTGATCCCGCCCGCCCTTGACTGGGCGTCGCGAGCGGCCTTCCGCCCCGCCGCGCCCCCGGGCTTCGACACTGCTGCCGTAGTGGCCATTGCGCACCTCCCGCGCCAGTCCCCGCGCTCCCCTCTCGTGCACGGTCTATGCCACCCGTGCGCGGCGCGCGGTTGTCGGGCGCCTGCCGCAGCCAGTAGGCTAAGCACGAGAGCGCTGGATTCCCGCGCCGGAGGAGAGAACGATGGCGAAAGTGCTCATCCTGGTCGACGAAGGCGTGGAAGACCGCGAGATGGCCTACCCCTACTACCGCCTGCAAGAGGCCGGCTACCGCGTCGAGGTAGTCGGCCCTGAGCGCGGCAAGACGTACACCGGCGGGCGCGGCCTCCCGTTCCTCAGCGACCTGGCGCCCGACGATGTCCGCGTCGACGACTACGCGGCCGTGATCGTGCCGGGCGGCAAAGCGCCAGACCACCTGCGTACGATCCCGCGCCTGGTGGAGATCGTGCGCGAGGCGGTCGAGCGCGGCAAGGTCGTGGCGGCTATCTGCCACGGCCCGCAGATGCTCATCGAGGCCGACGTGCTGCGCGGCCGGCGCGCCACCTGCGCCCCGCAAATCAAGACCGACCTGAAGAACGCCGGCGCGCTGTACAGCGACGAGCCGGTGGTGGTCGACGGCAACCTCATTACCTCGCGCTTCCCGCCCGATCTGCCGGCGTTCGGCAAGGCGGTGGTGGAGGCGCTGGCACGCGTGCCGGCTGCCGCCCGCTAGCAGCCGTCGCCAAGCACGGCGCCGTCGCGTTCGGCCAACTCCCTCGCCCGCGCCCTCCCCTGCAGACAGAGGGCGCGGGCCGCCCCCATCGAGAGACGGGGCGGCAGAGAGGGAACCTCTGCGCCGACCCCTTGCTCAGGCTATCAGCGGCTCATACAGCTCCCGCTCGCGCCGCTCCAGCAGCGGCACCACGCGGCCCTCAATGAGCTGCTGGAAGTGTGGCGTCGCGCGGTGCGCGGCTAGTGCGGCCTCGTCGGCGTAGTGCTCGATCAGCAGCAACACGTTCGGGTCCTCACGGGCCCGCAGGACGTGGTACAGCGAGCAGCCCGGCTCGTGGCGCTTTACCGCCGCCGCCATCTCCCGCAGCGCGGCCTCCACCTCTGCCATCCGGCCCGGCTGCACGATGTACCGCGCTACCAGCACCACCATGTCGCTACCCTCCTCTCTCGCGTCCCACCCGCGCGCTGGCCGCAGCATACGCCCAACAGCCCGTTGCTGGCGAGCGCGTACAGATAAAGCGTAGACTTAGGGCCGGCCGCGCGCCCGCAACCGCGCGGTTCGCTATAGTGCCCCGCGAGGCGACCCGGCCGCCCGCGGCCGTGCCCGGCGCAGGGCTCACTTTTGCACCTGGGAGGTACGCTCGTGGCGGTCACTCGCTCCCAGCCCCTCAGCGCGCTCGAGCAGCCGGCCAACGTGCCGCCCTACGAGCGCGACCCGCGTTGGGGCTCCGACGTCATCGTCGACGTGCTGCGCGCGCTGGACATCGAGTACGTCGCGCTCAACCCCGGCGCCAGCTACCGGGGCCTGCACGACTCGCTGGTCAACTACGGCGGCAACCGCAAGCCCCAGATGCTGCTGTGCCACCACGAGGAGACCGCGGTACACATCGCCCAGGCCTACTACAAGGCCAGCGGCCGGCTGATGGGCGCCATCGTGCACAACGTCGTCGGCCTGCAGCACGCCACCATGGCCATCTTCAACGCCTGGTGCGACCGCGTGCCCGTGCTCGTCCTCGGCGGCACCGGGCCGATGGAGGCCGGCCTGCGCCGCCCCTGGATCGACTGGATCCACACGGCGAACCTCCAGGGCAACCTCGTCCGCGATTTCGTCAAGTGGGACGACCAGCCGCACGGCGTCGGGGACATCGCCGAGTCGCTGCTCCGCGCCTACCGCACGGCCCTCACCATGCCGGGCGGCCCCGTCTACGTCTGCTTCGACGCCGAGGTCCAGGAGAGCCCGCTCGCCGCGGCGCCGCCCCTGCCCGACGTCGCGCGCTACCGGCCGGCGCCGCCGGTCCCCGCCCCGGCGGAGGCCATCGAGCAGGCCGCGCACCTGCTAGTCAACGCCGAGCTGCCCGTGGCGCTCGCCGACCGCGTGGGCCGCAGCCCGGCCGCCTACGCCGCGCTGCAGGAACTGGCCACGCTGCTCGCTCTGCCGGTGATCGAGGGCGACGTGGTCAACTGCCTGCCCACGCGCCACCCTATGAACCTCACGGGCGCGCAAGGCCGCCTGCTGCGCGAGGCCGACGTGGTGCTCGGCCTGGACGTGGTCGATTTCCAGGGCGCCATCTCCACCCCTCCCTCCAAGGCCACCCGCCGTGCCGAGACGCTGCTCAGGCCCGGCGCCAAGACGATCAACATCTCGCTCGACGAGCTGGTGCAGCGGGCCTGGACCACCGACTACCAGCGCCTGGCCGCGGTCGACGTGCCGATGCTCGCCGATGCCGCCGTCGCCGTCCAGCAGCTGCTCGCCGCCGTGCGCCCGCTGGTCGAGCGCTCCGATGCCGTCCGGGCCCGAATCGCCCAGCGCGCCGAGCGCCTGGCTCGCGTGCGCGAGGAGCTGTGGGCCGGCTGGCAGCGCGACACCGAGCAGCGCTGGAACGACCGGCCCACCTCCGTACGCCGCGTGATGGCCGAGGTGTACAACGCCGTCAAGGGCGAGGACTGGGTGCTGGCGCTCGGCCGGCCCGGCCGCATCGCCCCGGGCATCTGGGAGTTCACCGAGCCGCGCCAGTACTGCGGCGACAGTGGCGGCGGTGGGCTGGGCTACGGGCCCGGCGCGGCCGTCGGTGTGGCCCTCGCCTGCAAGGACTCCGGCAAGCTGCCGGTGGCCATCATCGGCGACGGCGACTTCATGATGGCCCCGCAAGCGCTGTGGACCGCCGCCCACTACCAGCTGCCGCTGCTCGTCGTCATTCGCAACAACCGCAGCTACTACAACGACGAGGAGCACCAGATGCGCGTCGCCGAGGTGCGTAGCCGGCCGGTCGAGAACGCGTGGATCGGCATGCGCACCACCGACCCGCCGCCCGACATGGCCACTATCGCCCGCGGCATGGGCTGCTGGGCCGAGGGGCCGATCGAGGACCCGGACGAGCTGGGCCCTGCGCTCGCCCGCGCTGTCGAGCAGGTGCGCCAGGGGCAAGTCGCCCTGGTCGACGCCGTCTGCGCTCCGCGCTAAAGCCCGGCGGGGAGCGGCACTCTCGGCTCCGCTCCCCGCTGTTCGCTTGCTGCCATGACGGAGCCCACTGCGCCGCTCCTGAACGTCGTCGGCCCCCAGGTCGCGCTCGGCCCGCTGCGCCGCGACCTGCTCCCCTTGTACACCCGCTGGCTGAACGACTTCGCCGTGACGCGCACTCTCGCCGTCGGCCCGGCGCCACAGACCCTCGAGGCGGAGGCGCGCTGGTACGAGGGCGTCGCGCAGCAGCCGGACGCCGTCCACTTCACCATCTACGAGCAGGCCACTCAGCGCCCGATCGGCCTCGGTAGCCTCCAGCGCATCGATCATCGCCACGGCACGGCCGAGCTGGGCCTGCTCATCGGTGAGCGCGCCTGTTGGGGCCGCGGGTACGGCACCGAGGCCACGCGGCTGCTGTGCGACTACGGCTTCACCCTTCTGGGGCTTCACAACATCTGGCTGGCCGTGTACTCTGTCAATACCCGTGCCATCCGGGTCTACGAGCGCGCGGGGTTCACGCTCGTCGGGCGGCGGCGCGAGGCCTGGCGCCTGGGCGGCCAGACCTACGACGTGCTGTATATGGACTGCCTCAGCACGGAGTTCGAGAGCCCGGTACTCCGCCGCTGGCTCGACGAGCAGGCCGCCGGGGGGTAGAGCCGCCGGCGGGGAAGGGAGAGTCACGGACGTGCGCGCCCTGCTGGCGGCCCTGCTCCTGCTGCTGGTCCTCGGCGCCTGGCCGCTCGGCACCCTGGCCCAGAGCGGCGGCGCCAGTTGCAACAGCTTCCCGAACCAGGCCTCGGCCCAGGCGGCCTACCGCGCCAACCCGGCGGCCCTCGGCAGCCTCGATCGGGACCGCGACGGCGTGGCCTGCGAGAGCCTCCCCTGCCCCTGCG
>JADGHJ010000049.1 GCA_019686175.1 Chloroflexota bacterium
CTTTCCCCAGCTTCTCGTGGGGCGATCGCCACGGCGAGGGGCGCCAGCGAGCACGACCTGAGGTGATGGGAATGGCCGACACGCTGACCCTGCAGTTGACGACCACTCCATCGCTCCGCGCGCCAGTATTGCTCGCGGCTTTCGCTGGCTGGGGTGATGGGGCGCTGGCCGGCAGTGGCGCCATCCAGCACCTGCTGAATACGTACGAGACCCAGCGCCTCGGCGGCTTCGACCCTGATGATATCTACGACTACACGTCGGTCCGGCCGATCGCGGTGCGCAAGGAGACCGGCGAGCGCGAGCTGATCTGGCCCGCGCTCGATCTGCATGCTTGCCGGCTGCCCGCGAGTGAGCACGACCTGCTGCTGCTCATGGGGCCCGAGCCGAGCTTGCGCTGGCGGAGCGCTGCCACGGCCCTGGTGGAGACGGTGCGCGGCCTGGGCGCCGTGGGTGTCATCGTTCTCGGGAGCTACTGGGACCGCGTGACGCACCTGGGGCGCCCGCTGCTCACGGGACGCGCGACCGAACCGATCGCCATCAAGCGGCTCCAGGCGCTCGACATCCCCGAGTCGGGTTACCAAGGGCCGACCGGGTTCAGTTCGGCGCTGCTCGACGCCTGCGCGCGGGCGCGGCTGCTCGGCATCGGGCTGTCGGCCCGGGCGCCCCACTACGCGCAGAACATGACCCACCCGCCGCTGTCGTACGGGCTGTTGGAGGCCGTGCAGCGCCTCGCTGGGCTGACGCTGAACCTGGAGGCGCTCCAGCGAGCCGCCGAGCAGTACGAGCGGCTGCTTACCGAGCGCGCCCAGCAGGAGCCCCGCCTCTGGCAGTACATCCAGCAGCGCGCGGCCGAGCTGGGCCAAGCGCCCGCGCGGCACGACTTTGGCGGCGGGCTGTGGACCGCTATCGCCGCGGGAGCGCCACCCGGCACCGAGGCGCCCTCGCCGCCGAGCGGCCCGCCGCAGCTACCGACGCCCGCGGAGGCGGTCAGCGCGGTCGAGGAGTTCCTCCGCCGAGCGAGCCGTGGGCAGTAGCGCGCCGTTCCCCGCGCCCCGCGTCATCGGCGGGCGCGGGGGCGCGGGCCGCGCTCCCCTGGTTGACGCCCTCTCCAACGGCTTGCTACAACGTCAAGGGCACCCCATCCGCCCGGGGTGGGTTTTTTGTGCCCGCGGAGGCGAACTCTTTGGCTCATGCCTATCACCTCGATGACATGAACAAGCTCGTGTCGCTCGCCAAGCGGCGCGGGTTCGTGTTTCCCGGCAGCGAGATCTACGGCGGCTTCGGCAACTCCTGGGACTACGGCCCTCTCGGCTTCCTGCTGAAGGAGAACATCAAGGCGGCGTGGCTGCGGGCGATGGTCCAGGAGCGCGACGACGTGCTCCCCATCGAGACGGCCATCATCATGAACCCTCGCGTCTGGGTCGCCTCCGGCCACGTGGCCGGCTTCACGGACCCGCTCGTGGACTGCAAGAACTGCAAGCAGCGTTTCCGCGCCGACCAGGTCAGCGGCGGTCGCTGCCCGGAGTGCGGCGGCGAGTTGACCGAGCCGCGCCAGTTCAACCTGATGTTCAAGACCTACGTCGGGCCGGTCGAGGAGGAGGCGGCGATCGCCTACCTGCGCCCGGAGACGGCGCAGGGCATGTTCGTCGATTTCAAGGCGATCGTCGACACCATGCGCGTCAAGCTGCCGTTCGGCATCGCCCAGATCGGCAAGTCGTTCCGCAACGAGATCACCCCCGGCAACTTCATCTTCCGCACGCGCGAGTTCGAGCAGATGGAGATGGAGTACTTCGTGCGGCCGGGCACGGACATGGAGTGGTTCGACTACTGGGTGCGCCAGCGCTACGACTGGTACGTGCGCTACGGCATCCGGACGGAGAACCTACGGCTACGGCAGCACGAGCCGAGCGAGCTGGCCCACTACTCGCGCTGCACCACCGACATCGAGTATCGCTACCCGTTCGGCTGGGGCGAGCTGGAGGGGATCGCTAACCGCGGCGACTTCGACCTGCGCGTCCACGAGGAGCACAGCGGCGAGCAGCTCCGCTACTTCGACGAGGAGACGCGCGAGCACATCCGGCCGTACGTGATCGAGCCGGCGGCCGGCGCGACGCGCAGCCTGCTGGCCTTCCTGCTCGACGCCTACGACGAGGAGCGGATCAGCGAGGGCGGCAAAGAGGACGTACGCACGGTGCTGCACCTTCATCCAGCGCTGGCGCCGTACAAGGCCGCGGTGCTGCCCCTGCTGCGGAACCGGCCGCCGCTGGTCGACCTGGCGCGCGAGGTGTACACGCGGCTGCGCCGCCACTTCTACGTGGTCTACGATGAGACGGGCGCCATTGGCCGCCGCTATCGCCGTCAGGACGAGATCGGCACGCCGTACTGCCTCACCATCGATTTCCAGAGCCTCGAGGACCAGACGGTCACGGTGCGCGACCGCGACACGATGGAGCAGGTGCGGGTCCACATCGAGGAGCTGGTCCCCTGGCTGGCCGGCCACGTCACGGGGTAATGCTCCCCTCTAGCGGCCGGTTCCTCCCGTCGGCGGGGCCGGAGAGAGGATACCGCCGGTAGAGGGCGCGGACCAGGCACATACTGCCCATCGAGGGCATAGTCGGAACCTCCCAGTGCAGCGCGGGGTGAGGGCAACATGGCACAGACAGCGACCACGACTACCGGCACGGCAACGACCAAGAAATGGGTGTACTTGTTCCACGAGGGCAGCGCGGACATGCGCGACCTGCTCGGTGGCAAGGGCGCTGGCTGCGCGCAGATGACGCGCGCGGGGCTGCCGGTCCCGCCGGGTTTCACCATCACCACCGAGGCGTGTAACGCCTACTACCAGGCGGGCCGCCAGTTCCCGCCAGGGATGTGGGAACAGACGCTCGAGGCCTTGCGTGTCGTCGAGCAGCAGACGGGCAAGCGGTTCGGCGACCCGCAGAACCCCTTGCTCGTGTCCGTCCGCTCGGGCGCCAAGCTCTCGATGCCCGGCATGATGGACACCGTGCTCAACCTCGGCCTGAACGACGAGACGGTCGAGGGGCTGGCGCGCCTGACGAACAACGAGCGTTTCGCCTACGACGCCTACCGCCGTTTCATCCAGATGTTCGGCCGCATCGTGCTGGAAATTCCGGGCGAGCGATTCGATGAGGCGTTCGAGGAGATCAAGCGGGAGGTGGGCGCGCGCCAGGACACCGACCTCGCCGCCGCGGCGCTCCGGCGCGTAGTCGCCCGGTTCAAGGCGATCGTCCAGGAGGCGACGGGCTCGCCGTTCCCCACCGACCCCTACGAGCAGCTCCGGCTGGCTATCGCCGCCGTGTTCCGCTCGTGGATGGGCAAGCGCGCGGTCGACTACCGCAACTTCTACAAGATCCCGCACGACCTGGGCACCGCCGTCAATGTGCAGACGATGGTGTTCGGCAATATGGGCGACGACTCGGGCACCGGGGTGGCGTTCACGCGCAACCCGACCACCGGCGCCAAGGAGCTGTTCGGCGAGTTCCTGGTCAACGCCCAGGGCGAGGACGTGGTGGCCGGCATCCGCACGCCGATGCCCATCAGCAAGATGGCCGAGGTGCTACCCCAGGCGTATCAGGAGTTCCAGCAGATCGCCCGCCGCCTGGAGGAGACCTACCGCGACGTGCAGGACCTGGAGTTCACCGTCGAGCGCGGCAAGCTGTACATGCTCCAGACCCGCGCCGCCAAGCGCTCGGCCGCTGCGGCGGTGAAGATCGCGGTGGACATGGTGCACGAGGGCCTGATCAGCCGCGAGGAGGCGCTACAGCGCGTCGAGCCTGCCCAGGTGGAGCAGTTGCTGGTACCGCAGCTCGACGAGGCGGTGGTCGAGGCGGCGCGCCGCGAGGGCCGCGTGCTCGCCCGGGGGCTCAACGCCTCGCCGGGCGTGGCGGTGGGCAAGGCGGTGTTCGATCCCGATCGCGCTGAGACGCTGGCCCACACGGGCGAGCCGGTGGTGCTGGTGCGCCCCGAGACGGTGCCGGACGACATCCACGGCCTGATCGTTGCTCAGGGCGTGCTCACCGCGCGCGGGGGCATGACCAGCCACGCCGCTGTGGTGGCGCGCGGCATGGGCAAGCCTGCGGTAGTGGGCGCCGAGCGGGTGCGCATCGACCTGCGCGACCGGAGTTTCTCGGTCGATGGCCGCACCGTGCACGAGGGCGATTGGATCACCATCGACGGCACGACCGGTGAGGTGTTCCTCGGCCAGCTGCCGGTGCACGTGCCTAACCTCACCGAGCTGCACGACCTCAACGAGCTGTTGAGCTGGGCCGACAATGTGCGCCGGCTGGGTGTGTGGGCCAATGCCGACTACCCGCGCGACGCCGAGCGCGCGCGCAGCTTTGGGGCGCAAGGCATCGGCCTGTGCCGCACCGAGCACATGTTCATGGAAGAGGACCGTCTGCCGCTGGTGCAGCAGATGATTCTCGCCGCGCCCGAAGCCGCGCGGGTCAAGCGCGCCCTGGGCCTCGACGCCCACCGCAGCGCCCTGCGCGCGGCGCGGCAGCGGGCGGAGGAGCAGGCCGGCGAGCCCTCGCTGGTCGCCACCGAGCTGGCCGAGCTGGAGCAGCGGGTGGCGGAGGCGGAGGCGAAGCTACACGCCGACCCCGCCTGGCAGCAGTACAAGGCGGCGCTCGACCAGCTCCTGCCCATCCAGCGCACCGACTTCTATGGCTTGCTGAAGGCCATGGCGGGCTGCCCCGTCATCATCCGCCTGATCGACCCGCCGCTGCACGAGTTCCTGCCCAAGCACGACGAGCTACTGGTGGAGGCCACCGAGCTGCGCGTACGGGGCAACAACCCGCAGCGGCTGGCCGAGGTGGAGCGGCTGCTCGCCGCCGTGAACGCGCTGCGCGAGGCGAACCCGATGCTGGGCCTGCGCGGCTGCCGGCTCGGCCTGCTGTACCCCGAGATCAACGAGATGCAGGTGCGGGCCATCCTCGAGGCGGCCGTGCAGCTCAAGCGCGAGGGGGTGGAGACCCACCCGGAGATCATGATGCCGCTGGTGGGCAACATCGAGGAGCTGCGCCGCCTGCACGCTATTCTCGGCGAGGTGGCACGAGCGGTGGAGGCCGAGGCCGGAGTGACGGTGGACTACAAGTTCGGCACGATGATCGAGATCCCGCGCGCCGCCTTCATCGCCGACCAGATCGCCGAGCTGGCCGAGTTCTTCAGCTTCGGCACCAACGACCTGACCCAGACGATCTTCGGCTTCTCGCGCGACGACGCCGAGGCCAAGTTCCTCGGGCTGTACCTCGAGGAGAAGATCCTGCCGTTCAACCCGTTCCAGACGCTCGATCCCGAAGGGGTCGGCGAACTCATGCAGATCGGGGTCGAGCGCGGGCGCAAGACACGGCCCGAGCTGGAGATCGGCATCTGCGGCGAGCACGGCGGCGACCCGGCGTCGATCGCCTTCTGCCACCGCCTGGGGCTCAACTACGTGAGCTGCTCGCCGTTCCGCGTGCCGGTGGCGCGCTTGGCCGCGGCCCAGGCCGCCCTGGCCGATCGTCAGGAGCCGGTAGCGCGCGACCGCTGAGCGGTCGCACCTGATCGAACTGGCCGCCGCCCCCCTGTCCAGAGCACAGGGGAGCGGCGGCCAGCTATGCTCTGACGGGGTCCAGCAGGGAGGCGCCTGGCTGCCGAACGCGACGCCTCAGGTGGCAGCCGGCGCGATCCAGTGGGGGCGCTCGGGCGGCTGCCACGCGCGCAGCTGGGGGAGCAGATGGTCCAGATCCTGCTCGACCAGCAGCAGCGCGCGGTCGCCTGCGGCGATGAACCCCTGGCGCTGCATATGCTCCACGGTAGCCAGGAGCGGTTGCCAGTAGCCGGCGACATCAAGCAGCGCGCACGGCTTGCTGTGGGCGCCGAGCTGGGCCCAGCTCCATACCTCGAACAGCTCCTCCAACGTGCCAATTCCCCCAGGGAGGGCGAGAAAGGCGTCGGCCAGCGCGTTCATCAGCGCCTTGCGCTCGTGCATGGTGGCGACGACCCGTAGCTCGGAGAGCCCCGGGTGCGCCAGCTCGCGCGCCACCAGCGCGTGGGGGATCACCCCGATGACCTCGCCGCCCGCCTTCAAGGCCGCGTCGGCTAGTGCACCCATCAGCCCCACGTGCCCGCCACCGTAGACGATGCCGATGCCCTCCCGCGCTAGCCGCGCGCCCACCGCGTCGGCCGCCGCCCGATACCGTGGGTCCGTGCCCGGGCTCGACCCACAGAACACACAGATCCGTCGTATCACCCCGATGTAGCCGCCAAGGTCAAGGATCCGGCGCGGGCCCGCTGCCCGCTAGCCGCAGCGCTAGTCCCCGAAACACCATCCTGGCACGTCGCTGCCGGTTCTGCAGGTATCGGGGACAACGTGCGAGTATAGCGTACCCCGCGGTCTCGCGGCGCCCGGCGCGTCTGTGGACCACCGTCCGCCCCGGAGATTGTGCACGAGGCGCGCCAGCCGGCAACTGGCGGCACAGTAGGGCAGCAGCCGCTTCCTGGCGGGCGTCCCGGTCCGTATCCCCACCGGCGGGGCGCGGACCGGGGCAGCCCGCGTTAGCGCGGTTGGTGAGCCAAGGTGGGCACTTCGATGGGAAGGCCGTAGAATCGCGCGGGGTTGTAGGTCAAGATCTTCTCCTTCTGTGCCGGCGTGAGGTCGGCGCGCTCCTGGATCTCCTCCAGGTGGTTGTCGCGCGCCTCGGCGTGCGGCATGTCGGCCGAGGCCATCACCCGGTCGTCGCCCAGCACTTCCAGGGTGCGCGGCACGCCCGGCTCGTCGCCCTCGACGCTGAGGTAGATCTGGGCCTCGCGCAGGTACTCGCTCGGGGGGCGCTTCGACACGGGACGCCCGAACTTGTGGTAGACCACCCAGTGGTAGCGGTCGAGGCGGTCGAGCATATAGGGCAGCCAATCGCCGCCCGCTTCGAGGAAGGCGACCTTCAGGCCAGGATGCCGATCGAGTACGCCGCCGCCAGTGACGGCGAAGAAGCCCATGAACACCGGCAGCGTGAAGCTGAGCCCGAACGCTGCGTACGAGTCGTGGCAGCTGCTGGTCAGCCCCGGATGGCTCCAGCCCACGTGGACGCACAGCGGCAGCTCCTGCCGCTCCAGCTCCGCCCACACGGGGTCGAATGCCTCAGGTTGTTCGATCTCTTCCTCATCCTATACGTCGCGCCGACAATCGGGCCGCTGTTCTTCCCGTCGGACATCCCGACTCTCCAGCTCGCGGCGGTGCACGCCTCGTTCGCGGTGACGCTGGTCATGCGCCCAGTCGGCTCGGCGCTGTTCGGGCCGTACGCCGATCGCCACGGGCGCAAGCGGGCGATGGTCGTCGCGGTGTTCGGCGTCGGGGTGGCGACCGCACTGCTCGGCGTACTGCCGACCATCGCCCAGGCCGGACTGCTCGCCCCGATCCTGTTTCTGGCCCTGCGGCTCGTCCAGGGCGTATTCGTGGGAGGCGTGGTCGCCTCCACCCATACGCTGAGCACCGAGACGGTGCCGCCCCACTGGCGCGGGCTGATGTCGGGCTTGATCGGCGGCGGGAGCGCCGGTGTCGGCGCGCTGCTCGCCTCGCTGGTCTTCTACGTGGTCTCGGCGTTGTTCCCCGGCCCGGCCTTCTCCGTCTGGGGGTGGCGCATCGTCTTCCTCACGGGTATCCTCGGCTCGTTGCTCAGCTTCTTCGTCTTTCGCAGCGTGGAGGAATCGCCCTTCTGGGTCGAGTTGGAGCGCAAGCGCCAGCGAGGCACGCGGCCCCCGCTCAAAGAGCTAGTCTCGCCCACGTACCGGTCCGTGCTGTTGTTGAACTTGCTCATCGTGGCCGGGGCCGGCACCCAGTACTATCTGACCTCCGGCTACCTGCCGACCTTCTTGAACGTCGTCAACCGACTGCCGGGCACCGCCGCCGGCCCCATCCTGATCGCGGGTAGCCTCGTGGTGATCATCGCCACCGCGCTATTCGGCGCGCTCAGCGAGGCGATCGGTCGCAAGCGCACGATGCTCGCTACCGGTGTCGTCAACCTGTTCGTCATCCCCTGGGCCTACCTCCAGCTCCGCGACCTGCGCGAAGACGCACTTGGCGCGATCGCCGTCTACGTCCTGGTGCTGTCGTTCTTCGGCAACGCGGCCTACGCGCCGGTCCTGATCTTCTTGAACGAGCGCTTCCCAACGGCCATCCGCGCGAGCGGCACGGCCCTGTCCTGGAACATCGGCTTCGCCATTGGTGGGATCATGCCGACATTTGCCACCGGCCTGGCCCGCCAGGTGGCGGCGCTCCCGATCAGCATCGTGCTGTTCCTGATCGGGGCGATCCTGATCTATCTCCTCGGTAACGCGGTCTCGCCGGAGACGCGCGGCCGCTTCGTGTAGACAGCAAGGAGGCGCAGGATGACGCTGGCAGGCCGCACTGCCATCATCACCGGCGGCGCGCGGGGCATCGGGGCGGTGTACGCGCGAGCGTTCGCCGCGGAGGGCGCCAACGTGGTCATCGCGGACCTGCTCGACGAGCCGGGCGCCGCGCTGGCGCACGACCTCCAGGGGGCGGGCGCCTCCGCCCTGTTCGTCCACACCGACGTGACCAGCGACGCGAGCACGGAGCAGCTCGCCGCCCGCGCGGCGGCGACGTTCGGCGGGATCGACATCTTGGTGAACAACGCGGCGCTGTACATGGCCCTGGGGCAGAAGAAGCCGTTCGAGACGCTGACCACCGAGGAGTGGGATCGCGTGCTGGCGGTCAACGTGCGCGGCGTCTGGCACTGCACCAAGGCCGTGGTGCCCTACATGAAGCAGCGTGGCGGCGGCAAGATCATCAACATCGCCTCGGTCGTGGCCTTCAGCGGCACGCCCGGCTTCGCCCACTACGTCGCCTCGAAAGCGGCGGTAATCGGCCTGACTCGCGCCTTGGCCCGCGAGCTGGGCGACCATCGCATCACGGTCAACGCCGTCGCCCCGGGGCTGGTGGCCAACGAGGCGTCGCGGCAGCTCAATGCCGAGCCGTACCTCGCCCAGGCCGTGGGGGCCCGCGCCCTCAAGCGCCCGATGGAGCCCGACGACCTGGTCGGCACGGTCCTGTACCTCGCCTCGCCAGCCAGCGACTTCGTGACCGGGCAAACCATCGTCGTCGACGGCGGCGCCATCATGGACTGACCTCACGCGCCGCGGGAGAAGTAAGGCGGCCGGGCGCGCCCTACCCGGCCGCCCCCGTTAGGGGAGGCAGGAAGCTGTCCTAGCTCGCGCCGGCGGTCAGCGGCGCAGCCGGGTGGAACTGGGCCGCCTCGGTCGAGCCGTCGAGCGCCGTGGTCGAGGCCGCGCCGCCCGCCGCAGCCAGCAGCACCTCGTCGAAGTAACTGGCGCCGGCCTCGCGCTGGTGGCGCACCGCGCTGTAGCCGGCCGCTTCCAGGGCGAACTCGCGCTCCTGCAGCCGCACGTAGGCCGGCATACCCTCCTCGGAGTAGGCGCGCGCCAGCTCGAAAGTGGCGAGGTTCACCAGGTGCCAGCCCGCGAGCGTGATGAACTGGAACTTGTAGCCCATCGCCGCGAGCTCGCGCTGGAACCCGGCGATCTGCTCGGGCGAGAGGTGGCGGCGCCAGTTGAACGACGGCGAGCAGTTGTACGCCAGCAACTTGCCGGGATAGTGCGCCTGGATCGCCTCGGCGAACTGGCGCGCCTCGTCAAGGTCCGGGGTAGCCGTCTCGCACCACAGACCGTCGGCGTACGGCGCGTAGGCCAGCCCGCGAGCGATCGCCGCCTCCATGCCCGGACGTACCACATGGTAGCCCTCGGGCGTGCGCTCGCCGGTGAGGAACTCGCGGTCGCGCGGGTCGATGTCGCTGGTGAGGTAGGTGGCGGCGTGCGCGTCGGTACGGGCGAACAGCACCAGCGGCACATCGAGCACGTCGGCCGCCAGTCGCGCGGCGTTGAGCGTGCGGATGAACTGGCTGGTGGGCACCAGCACCTTGCCGCCCAGGTGGCCGCACTTCTTCTCTGCGGCCAGCTGGTCCTCGAAGTGCACCCCAGCGGCGCCCGCCTCGATGAACGCGCGGGTCAGCTCGTAGGCGTGGATCGGCCCGCCGAAGCCGGCCTCGGCGTCGGCCACGATGGGCACCAGCCAGTCGCGGCTCAGGCGGCCCTGCTCGACCCACTCGATCTGGTCGGCGCGCAGCAGCGCGTTGTTCAGGCGGCGCACCAACGCCGGCCCGCTGTTGACCGGATAGAGGCTCTGGTCCGGATAGGTGTGCCCCGCCAGGTTGGCGTCGGCGGCCACCTGCCAGCCGGAGAGATAGATGGCGTCGAGCCCGGCGCGCACCATCTGCACGGCCTGGGCGCCCGTGTAGGCGCCGAAGGTACGCACGGTGCCCTCGCCCTCAAGCTGCCGCCACAGCCGCTCCGCGCCCCGGCGGGCCAGCGTGTACTCGATCCGCACGGAGCCCCGTAGCCGTACCACTTCGGCGGCACCGTAGTCGCGACGGATGCCCTGCCACCGCGGCGCCGTGCGCCAGTGCTCCTCCAGGGCCCGCACCTCCACAGCCTGATCGACGGTCCTCATGCTCTCCCTTCCCTGTCCATGACTCGCGGTAGGCCCGCTCGAGGCCCACGCGGACGCGGTTAGTCGACGTAAGCGTAGGCCGGCAACGTCAGGAACTCGACGCACTCCGGGCCGAGCGCCACCTGCTCGAACAGCTCACGCGCCTCGGCGAACCGCGAGCGGGCCCAGTGCTCGCCCCACTGCTGTTGGAGCTTGGCTAGCTCCTCGTCGATGACCCCGCGCACCAGCTCGGCGGTCACCCGCTGCCCCTCTTGCAGCGCCACGCCGTGGTAGACCCACTGCCAGACCTGCGAGCGGCTGATCTCGCAGGTAGCGGCGTCCTCCATGAGGTGGAAGATCGCCGCGGCGCCCGTCCCGCGCAGCCACGACTCCAGGTACTGCAGGCCGACGCTCACGTTGGTACGCAGCCCAGCCTCGGTGATCGTGCCCCCAGGCACTCGCACGTCGAGCAGCTGGCGGGGGTCGACGCGCACCTCGGGCCGCTGGCGGTCGAGCTGGTTGGGGCGACCGCCCAGCTTCTCTTCGAACACCGGGCGCGCCACGGGCACCAGGTCTGGGTGCGCCACCCAGGTGCCGTCGAAGCCGTCGGTCGCCTCGCGCAGCTTGTCCTCGCGCACCTTCGGCAGGGCGACCTCGTTCACCTTCGGGTCGCGGCGGCTGGGGATGAACGCGGCCATGCCGCCCAGGGCGTGCGCGCCGCGGCGGTGGCAGGTCTTGACCAGCAGCTCGGTATAGGCGCGCATGAATGGCACGGTCATCGTCACCTGGGCGCGGTCGGGCAGCAGGAAGGCGGGGTCGCGGCCGAACTTCTTGATGATGCTGAAGATGTAGTCCCAGCGGCCGGCGTTGAGTCCGCTGCTGTGCTCCCGCAGCTCCCAGAGGATCTCGTCCATCTCGAAGGCGGCCAGGATCGTCTCTACCAAGACGGTGGCCTTGATGGTGCCACGCGGCAGGCCGAGGCGGTCTTGCGCGAACACGAAGATGTCGTTCCATAGCCGCGCCTCGTGGTGGCTCTCCAGCTTGGGCAGGTAGAAGTAGGGCCCTGTGCCTCGCGCCAGCAGCCGCTGCGCGTTGTGGAAGAAGTACAGGCCGAAATCGAACAGCCCGCCCGCGATCGGCTCACCGTCCACCAGCAGGTGGCGCTCCACGAGGTGCCAACCGCGCGGGCGTACCAGCAGCGTGGCCACCTGGTCGTTGAGGCGGTACGCGCGGCCGTCGGGGCTGGTGTAGCTGATCGTGCGCTCGAGGGCGTCGAGCAGGTTGATCTGCCCCTCGACCATGTTGGCCCAGGTGGGTGTGTGGGCGTCCTCGAAGTCGGCCATGAAGATATCGGCGCCGGAGTTGAGCGCGTTGATGATCATCTTGCGCTCGGCCGGGCCCGTAATCTCCACCCAGCGCTGCTGGAGGTCGCGCGGCACCGGGGCGACCTGCCACGCGCTCTCGCGAATGTGGCGCGTGGCTTCCAGGAAAGTGGGCCGCTCGCCAGCGGCGAACGCCTGCTGGCGCTCGCGGCGGCGGGCCAGTAGGGCGCGGCGCGTGGGCTCGAACTCGCGGTGCAATGCCGCGAGGAACGCCAGCGCGTCGGGCGTGAGCACCTCGTCGTAGCGCGGACCCAGCGGCCCGCGAATCTCCACCGGTTCCACAGTCAACATGCGGACCTTCCTCCCTGTCGCCCGACCTAGCGGTTGCTAGCCGCCATGGCCGGCCCCTCACTCGTGCTCGTGGTCCAGCTGACACCACTCCGGGCACCCGCATTCCGCTGCGTCGCCCGACCAGCGCCGGCCGGGCGGCTCGCTCAAGGGAGGGTTGACGTCTCCGCCGCCCGCCATCGTTGGCCGGTCCCCGTCGCGTGGTCGCTCCCCGTCCATCTGGCACCTCGCTCGCCGCTCCGCTCGCCTCCCAGTCTAGATGCGCTACAATGGCCTGACCAATCGAATTTGGCGTCGGTATGATAGGAAACGCCTATACGGGGGCGTCCGGTGCGGCCCGGGACGGGTGCCATAGCCAGCGGTTATCGAGCCCCTGGAAAGAATCTCTGTTGACGGCCCGGCGGGCGCGGGGTAGCATCGGGCCAGCTTGCCGCGGGTAGCGTGCGACAGGTGGGACCGTGCAGATCGAGTTTCTGGAGACGTTCGTCGAGGTAGCACGGTACGGCAGCATCACGCGGGCGGCCGGGGAGCTGTACGTGTCCCAGCCGTCTGTTTCAGCCCGACTGCAAGCCCTGGAGGCGGAGCTGGGCGAGCAACTGCTGGAGCGCACGCGCCGGGGCGTCCGGCTCACCGACGCCGGGCGGGAGTTCCTGCCGTACGCCGAGCGCGCCGTCCGCGCCTTTCGCGAGGGGCAGACCAAGCTCGAAGAGGTGCGCGAGGCCCGCTCCGGCCACCTGGCCCTGGGCGCCGCGCCGGCCGTGAGCACCTACTACCTGCCGGCGGTGCTCAAACGCTTCGCCCTCGAGCATCCCAACGTGCGCCTGAGTGTCCGCACGGGGCACAGCGAGGACGTCCTCCAGATGGTGCTCGAGGACCAGGTGCAGATCGGTCTGGTGCGCAGCATGCAGCACCCGGAGATCGAAGTCGAGCCATGCTACGAAGACGAGCTGATCCTGCTCGTCCATCCCGCGCACCCGTTCCGCACACGCGAGGCGGTCACGCTCGAAGAAGTGGCGCGCGAGGGGCTGGTGATGTTCGACCGTACCTCGAGCTACTTCGAGCTGACGCGCGTGCTGTTCCTCGATCGCGGCCTGGTCCCAGCGACGGCCATGGAACTGGACAACATCGAGTCGGCCAAGAAGATGGTCGAGCTGGGCATGGGCGTGGCACTTTTGCCGCGGGTGGCGGTGAGCCGCGAGGTGGCCATGGGCACGCTGGTGCCCGTGGCCATCCGTGACGCGGCCAGCATCCACCGTCCGGTGCTGGCCATCTATCGGCGCGGCGCGGGGCTCAGCGGGCCGGGCCTGGCCTTCCTGGCTCTGGTGCGCGAGCTACGCGCGATCAATGGCGTGGCAGGGGTGGGCGCATCGCCGGAGGCCCCTCTGGCCGGCGGCGCGGCCGCGAGCTAGTGCTGGGATACTCCCTGACTTACCGCACCCGCGCGACGGCGTCGCCGACCACCGCGCGCGCGCCGCTGTACAGCCCGGCCGCCGCGAGTCCTAGCGCCAGCCCGCTCAGCGCGGCCGCTACCAGGGCCTCCGCCGCCAGCGCCCCGCCAGCCGCGGCCACGCGGTAGCTCACGCTGATCGCCACTCCCAGCCCTACCGCCAGCAGCGGTGCCCAGCGCGGCGCGAGGCCCACGCCTTTCGCCGCCTCCACCAGCCCCACGATCAGTGGCACCACTGCCACTCCCGCGATCTCCTCCATCGCCACGTCTCCTGTTCCTCCCCCATTCCCTTCTCTCTCGTGGGGGGCAGTCTCTACGCCTCCACCAGCCGTACGCGTGCCCGCGTCTGCCACCCATCGCGCGCTGGCAGCGGTGCCACCATCTCCCGCAGCCCCGCGAAGTACACGCGGTACGGCGCCCCATCGAGATCTGTGAACGCTACCGTACGCTTCGCCGCTCGCGCGCTCCACAGCGCCGCGCTCAGCTCCGCGCCCGTCCGGGGCTCCCGGCTGCCATCGAGCCGGCGCAGCGGCACGCGCGGCGTTCCCTCCAGCAGCACCTCGAACTCCCACACCCGCCGCGGATCGGGTACGAGTCCGTACTCCACCAGCACACTCTTCACTACTGGCGTGCTGGTCCCCCCGCCGATCAGCGCCAGGCGCAGCTCGATCTCGCGGCCCGCCACACTCGCCGCGAACATTCCCGTGCTGCGCGTGCTGCCCGCCTCGGCGGCGGTCACCAGCGGCTGCCAGGTCGCCGCCCCGTCCAACCGGTACGCCACCTCCACCCGCTCCCCGCTCGCCAGCGGCGCGTGCGTCACCGTGCAGCGCCGCCACGCCTTGTCCACGCTCGGCAGCCCGGCGTCGAACCGCGCCGAGACCAGCTCGCCGCTCGTGTTCCATGCGCTGCCCAGCCCCAGCCGGTACACCTGCGCGCCCGTCCCCGCGCTCAGCTCCTCCGCCAGGTACACCGCACCGTTCAGCGCCCCGATCCCGCAGATACCCAGCCCGTTCGCCGCCGTGGGCACCAGCCCCTCGGGCTGCAGGTCGTGCCAGTCCAGCCCGGTCGCGCTAGCCAGCAGCGACCGCGGCCCCGCCTCGGCCACCGCACCGACGTACAGCCGCCCGTGCGCCGCCGCCATCCCGCGGATCCGCGCGCCGCTCGGCGCCAGGCCCGCGAATACCTCCACCAGCGCGCGCCCATCGAACCGCCACACCCGGTTGTCGCGCCCGCTGCCCAGCCAGTAGTGCGCCCCGAACGCCGCGCCGCTTTGCGCCCAGTTCTCCGTGAGCTGCACCACCAGCGCCCAGTCCGCGCCGTCGTAACGGTACAGCAGCCCGTGGCCGCCCGCGTCGGCCGCCGCCACGTACAGCCGGCCGTCGAACGCGAACAAGTGCGTCGGCTCCGCGCCCTCCAACGTCAGCAGCAGCGTCGCCGCGGTTCCATCCCAGACGTACACCTGCCCGCCCGTCTCCCGCCGCACCCCCAAGTACAACAGCGGCCCGGTGCCGCCCGGCACGTACACCGCCAGCGCTGGGATCCCCTGTGCGCCGTCCAGCGCCAGCGCCGTGGTCAGCGTGCCCAGGCTCGCGTCCCAGCGGTACAGGTTGCCGCTCGTCCCCGAGCCCAACCAGACGGCGTCCCGGTACACTGCCAGCCCGCCCACCGCGCCGTCCGGCACCGTCCAGCACGCAGGCGCCATCGCCTCGCTCTCCGCGCGCCACAACGCCAGCGTCCCGCTCGCGACGGTGGCCCAGAACAGCCCGCCGCGATACGTCACGAAGCCGATGATCTGCCGCGCCGGCGCGACCGGCGCCCAGGCCACGATCGGCACGGCGCGCGGCCCGCAACGCACCTCGCCGGGCGTCAACGTGTCCAGCCCCGCGCCCGCCGCGAACCGTGCCGCCTCGGCCTCCCGCCAGCGCGTCGCCCCGCGTCCCGCTTGCCAGTCTGTCTGTACCCATACCCCCACGTCCTTCAGGTCGGCGTAGTAGCGCGTCGACACCGCCTGCTTGCTGGCGAACTGCTCGCCCGCATCCTTGCGATAGCTCGCCAGATCGATGAGGTATCCCTGTCCGTCCAGCTCGACATGGTACGGTCCCATCCGTCGCCCAGCACGCCCGTATTGCTACGCCACCATCGCAGTCGGTGGCGCGCTCCAGTGCTCCAGGTACCCCCGATACCCCGCTACGCCGTGGTCGGGCGCGACAGCTCGCACCACGAGCCGCGCTCCCCACCGCGCGCGGCCCGCGTAGCGCGACCCCTTCGCCCACGTGCAGCCCATCCTATTCGTGCTGCTCGCCAGCGGCTGGCTCGCCAACAACCCCCACCGTGCGTCGCACGTCCCCGGCATGCATTCCCCCTCGCCCAGTGCCCTGCTAGCTCGTGCTGATTCCCCGTAGCCGCGCGCAAGCGTTGTCGCGGAACAGCGCCAGGCCCACGTACCAGCGCAGGCGCGTGCGCACCGCGTCCTTCGACTCCAGCTGCCCCACGTCGATCACCTCGATCCCGCCATTCTGCAGCCCGCCCAGCCCGTCGCCGAACCCGAACATCAGCGCGTAGATGCTGCTCAGCCCCGTGCCGCTGCCCAGGGTCTCATCGTCCGGCACGAAGTCCGAGTGCACCACCGGGATCCCGTCGTACAGCAGCACCCGCCGGCCGAACTGGTCGCCGCTCTCGATGTAATGCGTCGAGGCTTGCAGCAGCGCCTTGAGCTGGCGCCGCGTCCGCCGCGACATCAGCAACAGGTCAGGCTTGCCCCCGCGCACCAGATCGATGAGCTGGTCCAACAGCTCCAGCGTCAGCGGCCCGCCGTTCGCCCCCGCATCTAGCACCTGACTTGGCGGGATCAGCTTGCGGATGCCGTCGAAGCTGTGCGGGTCCACCGTCGAGTCGCCCGTCACGAACGCCGTCTCGAACGCCCGGCGGATGGCCTTCGCCTTCATGGCGATCTGCGTCGCCCGCTGGTCGGCCTGGTCGCTCATCGTGCGCTGTAGGAAGTTGTCCACGTCCGCGTCGCCGCCCAGGATGGCCAGTGTCGCCGTGCGTGTAGCGAACGTCGCCGTGCCCTCGCTCCACGTCCCGTTCACGGGGTAGAACGCCGCCGTGCCGGGCGACACCTCCACCGTGTAGCGCAGGGAGCTACCCTGCACCGTCTCGAACGGCAGCACCTGCAGGATCGGCGAGTCCTCGATCAGCGTCTCGATCACCCCTTGCACCAGCAGGTCGGTCGTCAGCCGCGCCGCGTCCACCAGTGTCAGTGCCATGCCCCCTCCAACAGTGCATCCAACCGCCGTCTTGCTCCCCGACCGCTCTGCGGCGCGCCCTGACCTTGGCCGGCCCGGCGCGCCCATGCCTCATGCCCGCTCGCGCAACGCCGCTGCGATCTTCGCCTGCGGGCTCAACCCCTCCAGCCGTAGCCCCGTCCGCGCCGTGTTGCCCACGGGCACCGCCGCGCGCGCCTGCTCTGTCCGGAGCCGCGCTGCCACCCGCGTGTACGCCTCGCGCGCTCGCGTCACCGCCGCGTCGAGTGCCTCCACCGAGTCGCCCTGTACCAGCTCCTCGATCACCTCCCCGCGGTGCTCCGCTAGCAGCGCCCGCCGGTGCGCCGCGACCAACTGCTGTCGGAGCGCCGCCACCTCGGCCTGCAGCGCCGTCAGGGCCGCCTCCGGTGCCTGCTCCGCCTGGGTGCTCACCTGCTCGTGCTCCATCGCGTCCTCCTCACGTCGCCAGTAGCCGTGCGGCGCCGCTCCCGACCGCCATGTGGCCCAGCCGCGTGCGCGCCGCCAACCTGGCCTGGTACTGCCGCTCGTAGTACTCCGCCAGCATCAGCGCCGCCGCGCCCCGCTGGTGCTCCACCGCCTGACGCTTCCCCTCCTGGGTGCCCACCCAGGCCAGCGCCCGCGCGCACACGTACAGCGACAGCAGTTCCTCGTCGCCCGCCTCCACCGGCAGCGGGTCGCTGTCCGCGGCCGGCACCGCGCGCCGCGCCAGGTACCGCACACCGATCGCTTCGCCGTCCGCCGCGGGCGCCGGCCGCAACACCAGCCGCCCGTCCCACACCAGGAACGTAGCCGCACCGCCGGCGCGCGCGGTATCGAGCGAGGTGCCGCGTACCCGCGCCTGCCCCGGCGGGTGCTCGACCGCCGTCACCGCCAGTACCCCCAGCGGCAGCGGATACTCGGCCTGACCGGCCACGCTCGCCACCACCAACGTGGCCTCGCACGGCAGCCGGAGCGACAGCGTCCCTAGCGCCTCCGCCAGCCAGGCGTCCAGCAGGTCGTCGGCCCACAGGTACGGCGGCGCCTCATCGCCCAGCTCGGCCCGGACCCCGCGCCGCCAGTCGCCGCGCGAGGCCGCGTATCCCCACGCCGGCAGCAGCACGATCGGCATGCAGCCCTCCCACCCTGCCATCCGCACATATGTTCCATCAGGGCTCGACACTCGCCGGCAGCAGCTGTCCGGTCGGAGCGCTCGCGCCGCGGCGCTTGCCCTGTTGACTACTGCTCAGCTCGCCTCTCGGGCCTTCGCGTGTCGGCGGCGTCGCCCTTGGGCCTTAGGGCCGCTCTCTGCCACAATGCCGAGGGACCGCGGCGCGAGCGGGTGCGCCGGCGGCATTCCCTGTGGAGGGGTGTCTGGGGATTCCTCACGTAGTGCGGGAGACTCGCTGCGTATGGCTGCCGCGCCCCGTGTGCGCCCGCTCGCGCCGTCCGACATTCCCAGCCTGCTGGCGCTCATCCAGGCCCTCGCCGACTACGAGCGCCTGCCCGGGCCCGATGCGGCTGCTCGCGAGCGCCTGGCTCGCGACGCGCTGGCCACCCCGCCCCGCTTCCACGCCCTTGTCGCCGAGCTGGACGGCCGTCTCGTCGGCTACGCGATCTGGTTCGAAACCTACTCCACCTTCCTGGCGCGCCCGACCCTGTATCTCGAGGATCTCTTCGTCCTGCCCGAGGCACGCATGCGCGGCGTGGGCGCGGCCCTGTTCCGTGCCTGCGCTCGCCTCGCTGTCGAGCGCGGCTGCGGGCGGCTCGAATGGCAGGTGCTCGCCTGGAACGAGCTGGCGCTGCGCTTCTACGCGCGCTTCGACGCCGAGCCACTCGACGACTGGCGCCCGATGCGCCTCAGCGGCGACGCCCTGCGCCGTGCCGCGGGCCTCTCGGGCACCTGAGCACCCACCGTGCTACGGCACCAGCAGCACCTTGCCCGTGCTGTGCCGTTGCTCGATCCACCGCTGCGCCGCCGCGGCCTCCACCAGCGGGTATCGCCGGCTCACCACCAGGCGCAGTCGCCCCTCCGCCAGCCAGTTCAGCACCTTCTCCGCCGCTGGCCGCAGCGCCGTCGGCCGCAAGCGCCGATAGCTGCCCGTGCTGTACCCTACCAGCGCCTGGTTCCGCGGATAGAAGTCCCCCGACGACGCCGTGCCCGGCTGGCCGCTCGCCTGGCCGAACACCACCAGTCGGCCGAACGGCGCCAGGCACCGCAAGCTCTGCTGGAACAGCTCGCCCGCCACCGAGTCCAGGATCACGTCCGCGCCCTTGCCGTCGGTCAGCTCCAGTACCCGGTCCGCGACCGGCTCCCGCCGGTAGTTGATGACCGCGTCGGCGCCTAGCTCGCGCACCACGCCCGCCTTCGCGTCGTCGCCCACCGTACCCACCACGCGCCCTGCGCCCAGCAGCCGTGCCACCTGCACCGCTGTCGTGCCCACCCCGCCGGCCGCCGCGTGCACCACCACCGTCTCGCCCGGCGTCAGCCGCCCGGCCAGCGCCAGCACGTTGTATGCCGTCACACCCACGGTCGGGAACGCGGCCGCGGTATCCCAGTCCACCCCATCCGGCAACGGGTACACCAGCACCGGATCGGCTACCACCTGCTCCGCGTACGAGCCGCCCTCCGGGAACGCCGCCACTCGCTGGCCCACGCGCAGCCCTGTCACGCCCTCGCCCACGGCCGTGATCGTGCCCGCCACATCCAGCCCCGGGATGAACGGCGGCTGCGCCCCGCCATGGTACCGCCCTTGGCGCGCCAGGATGTCCGCGAAGTTGACTCCCGTGGCCGCCACCTGGATCAGTACCTGGCCCGGGCCCGGCCGCGGCGCCTCGGTCTCTTGCACCCGCAGCACCTCGGTCCCGCCGAACCCCGTGACAAACACTGCGCGCATCGCTTCACCTCTCCCGCTGTCCAGCCTGCCTTAGTCCAGCACCGCGATCCCCTGGATCTCCACCAGCCCGCCCGGCACCGCCAGATGGCTCACGCCGATCAGCGCGCTCGCTGGAAAGTCGCGCTGCAAGATCTCCCCCCGCAGCCGCACGAACTCGTCGGCGTAGCGCATATCCGTCAGGAACACCGTCATCGTCACCAGGTTCGCCAGCGTCCCGCCCGCCGCCCGCAGTACCGTCTCCAGGTTCGCGAACGCCTGCCGTACCTGCGCGGCGAAATCGCCCGCCACCCGCCGGTCTGGCCCGACCCCCATCTGGCCCGCCAGGAACAGCAAGTTGCCCACTCGCACCCCGTGCGAGTACGCCCGCGTCGGGCCCGGGTCGAACAGGGCCGGCGGGTTGATGATCTGTTTCTCCATGCCTCATCTCCCTCGGCGCTAGCTGTGCCGGCGCTACACGGCCCCACTATACGCCACCCTGCCGCTGCCGTCAGCGTGCGATCCTGGCCCCGCGCGCCCTCTGTACACGCCGGCCACAATCATGCATACTTCGGACAACGAACCGGTCGGCGTCTCGAACACGCGTGAAGGCACTGGGCGGAGGCGTACCATGCTCGATACACCCGCCGTCGCCACCCTGCACCAGCGTCTCGATGCCGTGCCCCTCTCCCGCTTCCACTGGAAGCTCCTCCTCGTCAGCGGGCTCGGCTGGATGTTCGACGCGATGGACATCCTGGTCGTCGGCGCGGTGGTCGCCGCGGTCTCCCGCGAATGGGGCCTCGATGCGACCCAGAGCCAGTGGATCAACACTGCCAACGTCGCGGGGCTGTTCTTCGGGGCGCTCGCCTCCGGCTGGCTCGCCGACCGCTTCGGTCGCAAGACGGTCTTCCAGCTCACGCTCCTGGTCTACAGCATCTTCACCGGGCTCTCGGCCGCCGCCACTGGCGTCGCTGCCCTCATGCTCCTGCGGTTCCTCGCCGGGCTCGGCCTGGGCGGCGAGCTACCCGTCGCCAGCACCCTCGTCTCCGAGTTCGCCCCTGCGCCGCACCGCGGACGCCTGGTGGTGCTGCTGGAGAGCTTCTGGGCCTACGGCAGCGTCCTCGCTGCCCTGATCGGTTTCCTCGTCGTGCCCAATCTCGGCTGGCGCGTGGCGCTGCTCATGGGCGCGCTGCCCGCGCTCTACGTCTTCGTGGTCCGGCGCTCCTTGCCCGAGTCGCCCCGCTACTTGCTCGCGCACGGGCGGGCGGCCGAGGCCGAAGCCGTAGTGCGTCAGGTCGAGCACGCGGCCGGGGTGACCGCTCCCTCTGCGACTCCCCCCTCCGCCCCTGTCTCTTAACCAATGCGACGGGGGCGGCGCACGGGTATGGGTA
>JADGHJ010000316.1 GCA_019686175.1 Chloroflexota bacterium
CCCGTCAAGGACACGATCGCCAGCATCCGCTCTCTCGGGATCGTATCGAGCGTCGGCGGACGGGGCGTGGGGCACCGTCGCAGGTGGAGGGAGCGCGTCGCAGCCGCCGGCCGAGGGGATCCGTCGTCCCCTGGAGCCGGCGGCTACTACGCGCCTAGGCCTGGGTTAGTAGCCCGAGTACGGGCTGGGCGGCGTAAACGGCGACGGCGGCATGCCCGGCGCGGATGGCATGAAGGGCGTCCGGGGGGCCGGCGCGGGCGCCTGCGCGGTCGGCGCCTGATAGGTCAGGTACACCCCGTAGCCCTGCGGACCGTTCATCGTCGCGGTGCTCCACCCTGGCGTGACCTCGGCCAGCTGCTGCGCCAGCTCCTCACAGGTGGCTGCCGAGTCGACGGGGCAGAACAGCAGCGGGTGGCTCAGCGCCATCCGGCCGCTTGGGAGGTTGGCCACCTGGAGCGGCTGCTGCTGGAGGGCCGTCGGCGGGAGGAACTGCTGCAGCGACGGCAGCACCTGCGTCGACACGAGCACGGGCAGCGGCAACGGCTGGCTGATCGGCGGCAGCAACGGCGGCGCGCCGCTCACCGTGACCGTCACCGGCCCAACTTGAATCCACTGGGGGTTCCACGCCGAGGCTGATGGGGCGGCGATGGCCGTCACGATGCCCCCCAAGGCAACGGCAGCGAGCAGACGGGCTAATCGCATGGGTGCCTCCTCCTCCGAATGGGCTGCGCGTAGTGGCCTCGCGCCCGCGCACACCCAGTCCTCCTCCACCATGGTGACGCATGGCGCGCGTCCGCTGTTGGGGGATAACCCTCGATCTTGGCGAGAGCCAGCCCCCGACCGTGTGATTAGTGCAGCCGCCGTGCCGCGGCGCGAGCGGATCCTGCAGTCGCAGCTCGTGCCCCGGGCGCTCCCGTTTCGACCCATGCAAGGTCTTGCAGCCCCCCCACGCCTCTGATACGCTCGGACACACTCGCCGGCGGCCGTCCTCCCCGCGTCTGGCCGCCGTCCGGCGCCCAGACGACCGCTCCATGGCCACCTGGGCACCGAGGTGCCCGCGCAGCAACACTGACTGAATGAGGAGGGGCTCCATGCACCGCGGACTCTGGCTGACCGTAGTGACCCTGTGCCTGGCGTTGAGCTTGGGGCTCTCCGCGCCCCTGCCGACCGCCGCGACCGGGCGAGCCGCGGAGCCGGCTCCCGCGGCGGTCGCGGCCATGCAGGCCACGCGCATCAACATCGGCTACCTCGGCATTCTCAGCGACGCGCCGTTCATTCTCATGCGCGAGCGCGGCTATCTCGCCGAGCAGGGGCTAGAGGCCGACTACCAGATCTTCGACTCCGGGGCGCGCATGACGCCCGCGCTGGCCACCGGTCAGCTCGACATGGCGCCAGGCTCGCCCAGCGTCAGCCTGTACAACGCCGTGGCCCGCGGCGTGAACGCCAAGATCGTGGCCGACTGGGTTACGGGCTCTCCGGATGGACCGGCTGCTTGGATCGTGGTGCGCCAGGACCTCATCGATAGCGGCGCCGTGCGCGACTACGCCGACCTGCGCGGGCGGCGCGTGTCCGTTACCGCCGTGGGCACCAGCGTCCATGCCATCGCGGGGCGGCTGGCCGAGCGGGGCGGCTTCACCCTGCGCGACCTCGACGTCGTCGAGCTGGGCTATCCCGACATGTTGCCGGCGCTGGCCGGCCGCTCGCTCGACGCGGCGGTGTTAGTCGAGCCGTTCGTGGTGCGCGCCGAGGAGCAGGGCATCGGCGTGCGCTGGCGCTCCAGCGACGAGCTTGTGCCCGGCCAGGTGGCCGCGACGGTGATGTACGGGCCGACCTTCCTCGAGCAGCGCCCGGACCTCGGCCAGCGCGCCATGGTGGCGTACCTCAAGGCGCTGCGCGACTACTACGGTACCTTCATCGCCAAGGACCCCGCCGTGCGCGCCCAGATCATCCCGATCCTGATCCAGGCCACCAACTTCAAAGACCCCGCGCTGTACGACCGTGTCCAGCTCCCGAGCGTCAACCCGGACGGCTACGTGAACGTCGACGCCCTGGAGGCCGATTACCGCTGGTACATCAGCCAGGGGTTGATCGGCGACGTCGTGAACCTGCGCTCGCTGGTGATCAACGACTTCGTGGACTACGCGCTCCAGCAGCTCGGGCCCTACCCGCGCTGAGCGCCCAGCCGCTCGCGCAACTCTCGGCGCAGGATCTTGCCGCTGGCGCTCTTGGGCAGCGCGTCGAGGAAGTGGATGCGCACCGGCGCCTTGTAGGGCGTGAGGCGCTGCTTGCACCAGGCGATCAGCTCCTCCGCCGTGGCGCTAGCGCCGGCGCGCAGCACCACCATGGCGCACACCAGCTCGCCCTTGATCGGGTCGGGGACGCCCACCACCCCTGCCTCGGCCACCGCCGGGTGCAGGTACAGGGCGTCCTCGACCTCGCGCGGGTACACGTTGAAGCCGCTGGTGATGATCATGTCCTTCTTGCGATCGACGATGAAGATATAGCCGTCGGCGTCGATGTAGCCGACGTCTCCGGTGCGCAGCCAGTCACCCGCGAACGCCTCGGCGGTGGCCTCCGGACGGTGCCAATAGCCGCGCGTCACGGTCGGCCCGCGCAGGCACAGCTCGCCCACCTGGCCCGTGGGGACGGGGGCGCCCGCGTCGTCGAGCACCGCCACCTCGATGCCGCGCTGGGGCACGCCGACCGAGCCGCGCTTGTGCAGGCCCTCCGGTGGGTTCATGCTGATGCCACCGCTGGCCTCGGTGGCGCCGTACCCCTCGACGACCCGCAGTCCTAGCTCGGCCGCCAGCGCGTCGAGCAGCCCCTCGGGCGCCGGCGCGCCGCCGGTCAGCACGATGCGCATGCTGCTCAGGTCGTAGCGGCGCGGGTGCGCCCGGATCATCGCCAGCAGCGTGGGGACGACGCCCATCACCGTGCAACGCTGCCGCTCGATGGTGCCCAGCAGGGTGTCCAGGTCGAGGGCAGGCGTGAACACCGCGGCCGCGCCACGGTACAGCGTCCCGTTCATCGACAGCGAGCAGCCCAGGATATGGCCCAGCGGAGCCACGGCGAGCAGCCGGTCGTCCGCGCGCACGCCGAGCTGCTCGGTCACACACTCGGCGTTGAGGGCCAGCCCGCCGTGCGTCAGCATGACTCCTTTGGGACGGCCGGTGGTGCCCGAGGTGTAGATGATCTGGGCCAGCGCGTCGTCGCGGACCAGCTGGGGATCGAGGGCGCCGCCGTCGTGCAGCAGCGCGTCGAGGGCGACCGCGCCGGGGATGTCCGGCGCGCCAACGACGATGAGTGGCGCGAGCTGCGGGCCCTCCGCGGTGGCGGCTTCCAGTTCGGGCAGCACGGTGGGATGCGCGATCGCGGCCGTGATCTCGGCGTCGTTCAGCACATAGGCGATCTCGGGGGCGCGCGCCCGCGGGTTGATCGGTACCACCACCGCGCCGGCGCCGAGGATGCCGTAGAAGGCGATGACGTATTCCGGCTGATTGGGCAGCGCCAGCGCCACGCGGTCGCCGGGTCGTACTCCCAGGTGCTGGAGGTGAGCGGCCAGCGAGGCGGCCAGGGTTTGGAGCGCGCCGTAACTGACGTGGCGGTCCTCCAAGATCAAGGCCGCGCGGTCGGCACCGTGCTGGGCTCCATGCGCGAGCAACGCGATCAGATTCATCTTCATCCTCGCGAGAGCAGTCCTGTTGGCGAATCGTGTGCGCTACCGTAGCAAGGCGGCAGGACGCTGGCAAGGGCGAGCATAGCCGTGGCGGCTCACGACGGGCGACGAACGGCCGCTGCTGAAGCGCTGCTACACTTAGCTCAAGTAGCCGATCGTGGGTGACAGGGAGGAACGATCCATGGCCGCGCAGCAGCCGCACCCCGACACTGCCGCCTTCACGCGTGTGCTGGTCATCGTGGCCCACCCGGACGACATCGAGTGGGGGATGGCGGGCACCGTGGCGCGTTGGGTCGACGAGGGCAAGCAGGTCACCTACCTGCTGGTCACGCGTGGGGAGGCGGGTGCTGAGGACCGGGGGCTGTCGGCAGCGGAGGCGGCAGCGCTGCGCGAGCGGGAGCAGCGCGCGGCGGCGGCCGCGGTGGGGGTGCATGACGTGCGCTTCCTGGACTGGGCCGATGACGCCGTATACTACGGGCCTGAGCTACGC
>JADGHJ010000317.1 GCA_019686175.1 Chloroflexota bacterium
GCGTGGCGGTGCTCGACACCTATCATCCCGCGCCCTTCTCGTTCGCCGCCGTCTATCGCCTGCTGCACGAGTCTCCCGCCGTCCCCACCCTGCTCCTGCTGGGCAACCCCTCCGGCCAAACCACGCCTCTCCTTCCCGACTCCCTGTCGCCGCGCGATGACTACGCGCGGCTGCCGGCCCAGATCGACGAGCTGGTCCTGCGCATCCAGGCGCTCCTCGTCCGCGCCGGCCTTCCCGTCGGCAACCTCGCCGCCGCGTCGTACAGCGGGCCCGATCGCGACGCCGCGCGCTTCCACCACGGCCAAGTCATCGCGGTCTACGGTCCGAAGGGCGGCGTCGGGCGCAGCACGATCGCCATCAACCTCGCGGTCGGCCTCGCTCGCCTCGAGCGACAAGTGGCCCTGGTGGATGCCGACCTCTGGTTTGGCGACGTGCCCGTGCTCCTCGACCTGCACAGCGAGAAGAGCCTCGTCTCCCTGGTCGACAGTGCCGAGCACCTCGATCTCGATGCGCTCCGCGAAGTGCTCGTGCCCCATCCGTCCGGCGTCCAGGTCCTGTTCGGGGTGCCCGAGCCTTCCCTGGTCGAAACGATCCCCGCCTCGCTGCCCTCGCGCGTCGCCAGCGCTTACCGCACGCTGTTCGACTTCGTAGTGGTGGATACCCACCCGTCTATGGAAGAGTACGTCCTGCAGCTGCTGGAGATCGCCGACCGGATCCTCCTGGTCACGACCCCCGAGCTCAGCTCCATCCGCTCGACCGCCGAGGTGCTCCGACTCGCCACACAGCTCGACTGGGCGCACAAGCTCCTCCTGGTACTCAACCGCGCCAACAGCGGCGTGCATCTGGAGCAGCTCGAGCGGGACTTGGGCGTCAAAGTCGATGCCATGATCGTCAGTGCCGGCCCCCGCGTGGTGGACGCCGCCAACCGCGGCCAGCCCGTGCTGCTGATGGATACCACCGGCAAGGAGCACATCACCCGCGACCTGGCCCGGCTAGTCGCTCGTATCGCCAATGTACCGGAGCCTCGTTGGTCGCTGGATCAGGCCGGGGGCCGCCGCCCGCTCTGGCGTCTGAAGTAGGCCAAGAGAAGCCCGGTGTTACGCGGTCTCCCGCGACGGCGGCGTCCCCGCGTTCACGGCAGGCTCAGCGGGCGGCGCCAGTGGTGCAGTTGCCGGCTCGCGGGCCGTCCGAGTCAGCAGGTAGACGAGGGACCAGATCGCCACGGCCGCGCTGCCCAACGCCACGAGCTGCGCCTGCGTCAGGCCGATGGCCACGATCGTGTCCTGCCGGTAGAAGCTGATCACGAATCGCCCGGCCGAGTACAGCAGCAGGTACAGCCAGAACAGCATCCCCTGCCGTGGCAGGCGACCCCACAGCCCCAACAGGACGCCGAACACCAGCAGGTCCCACACCTGCTCGTACCCCACCGCGAGGTGATTGGGCACTCCAGGCTCTCCCAGGGTGTTCGGGTGCGTGTACACCACCGCCCACGGTGTCCCCTCTGGTAAGTGCCGGCCGTGATGCTCCCCGTTGATTACGTCCCCGATGCGCCCGATGGCCTGGCCGAGGATGAGGCCCACGCCCGCCGCATCGGCCAGCAGTCCCACGGGCAGACGCCGGAGCCGCGCGTAGACCCAGCCGCCCAGTACTCCGCCGATGATCGCACCGAAGATCGCGATCCCTCCCTCGTTGATCAGGAGGATCTGCAGCGGCTGCTGGCGATAGTATTCCCACTGATCGATCACATGCAGCAGCCGCGCCCCGATCAGCGCGCCGATCGTGCCCCAGAACGCGATGGTCATCACCTCGTCCTCGGGTACCGGGCCGCCGCGCAGCAGCCGCAACGCGATCCAGATCCCGGCCCCCAGACCGACAGCACTGAACAACCCGTGCCAGCTCAGGACCAGCGGGCCGAGCACGATGAGGTTGGGATCGATATGAATCACCATGGTGCTCAATTCTACCAGTTGGCGGTACCCTGGCCAGGGTTTGCCTCTGGCCCGGGAGGCGCTACGCGCTAATACTCCTCATCCCCGCGCGCGGCAAAGCCGAGATCGCAGGCGATCAGGAAGCCCCGCGCCCGCTCGGCCAGCGGGTAGCGCGCGACCACCGCCCAGAACGCCGGCGAGTGGTCGGGATGGAGCAGATGGGCCAGCTCGTGTACGATCACGTAGTCTCGCACCCACGTCGGATACCGTTGGAGCCGGGCCGACACGCGAATCACGCCGCTCCCGCTCGTGCAGCTCCCATGTCGCCGCTCCTGCCGCGTGCTCCATTGCGCGGCCCGCAACAGTGGGCGCTCCGGTAAGTAGCGCGCCAGGAGCCGCCGCGCGTGCGCCAATAGCTCCGCATCCGAGCGGGCGGTCTGCTGGCGCAGATACCGCGCTGCTCGCTCCGCGATCTGCTGGACCATGGCCTGGACTTCGCGCTCCGTCACCCGCGCGGGCCGCTCGACCACCAGCCGCTCCCCCTCGATCCACCACCGGAAGTTGCGGCGCAATCGACCGTTTACGCGCAGGTCGACCACCAGCCGCTGTCCTGTCGCATCGCCTCGCTCGCTCGTCATGCTGTACCTGGCTCCACAAGCGGTCCACTCTATGCCTCTCCGTCGCCTCACGCGGCCACGGCTTGGTTCGCCCTCGGGCGCTCGGCTACACTCCAAGACGAGAGCGGAATTCCCGCACACGGCCAGCATACCGCGCTAGGGTCACATGCTTGGACGTTTGGCGACGAAGCCACTACCCTTGCCTCGGCCTGCCCTGAGCCGGCCGCGTCAGGGGCTGGCCGCCGCGCCGCACCTGGCGCCCGACGACCAGGCATTCTTGCGGCGTGTGACGGCCAACCTGCCCCTGCTGGCCGATCTCCTCCATGCCGACCTGCTGCTGTACGTGCGCGATGGCGCGGACCTCCTCGTGCTCGCCCACGCCCAGCCGAACCCGCTGCCCTCGCTCTACGCCGGCTCGCAGACGGGGCGCCGCACGCGCAACCATGAGGGCGCGGTCGCCGCACTCCTGTTCCACGGCCGGGTGCGCAGCGGCGTGGACGGCCTGCTCGTACGTGGGGCCCCAGCAGTCCAGGAGGTGTTTCCCATCTACCGCGCCGGCCGGCTCATCGCCGCCCTGAGCTGCGAGACGAACGTCCTCGAGTACGAGCGCCTGCGCCACAAGGACCCGGTGCTCCGCCGCGCGCTCGCCAGCATTCGTCGCGCCGTGCTCACTGGGCGGCTGGAGGGCGGCGATCGCCTCGGTCGCCTCGGGGAGCACGACGGACTCTTGGTCGTCGATACCCACGGGTTCATCAAGTACATCAGCACGGTCGCCGAGAACCAGTATCGCCGCCAGGGCTACCCGGAGAGCCTGCTTCATAGCCAGCTCTCCGAACTCGATACCAACGAGTACATCTGCTTCCAGGCGATGGAGCGCAACGTCTGCATGGAGCGGCGCATCGAGGAGCAGGATCAGGTCTGGATCAAGCGAGTGGTCCCGCTCCCGCCCGAGCCCGTCCGGCCCTGGTGGCGGCGTGGCGATCCCAACCAACGCTGCGCGGGTGCGCTTATCGCTATCCAGGACATCACCGAGGAGGTGCGCAAGGAGCAGGAGCTCAAGATCAAATCTGCCATGATCCAGGAGATCCACCACCGTGTGAAGAACAACCTGCAGACGATCGCTTCTTTGCTGCGGATGCAGGCGCGCCGCGCCGAAGACCCGCACATCGCCGAGCAGCTCCACCAGAGCATCTATCGCATCCTCAGCATCGCGGTGGTGCACGAGTTCCTGTCCAAGGACGAATCCAGCGTGATCAACATCAACGAGATCTGTCACCGGATCATGACCGAGGTGACCCACGGGATCCTGGACCCCAACAAACGCATCTCGCTCAGCCTCGAGGGACGCAACTACTACCTCGCCACTCAGCAGGCCACATCGTGCGCGTTGATCATCAACGAGCTCTTGCAGAACGCCCTCGAGCACGGGTTCGCCCATCGTAGCGAGGGCAACGTCCTCGTGCGCTTGCATGAGACCGAGGACAGTATGCTCATCGAGATCCACGACGACGGCGAGGGGCTGCCGCCCAATTTCGACCTGCGCCACAGCAGCAGCCTGGGCTTGCAGATCGTCCAGGCCCTCGTCCGCGACGATCTCAAGGGCGAGTTCGAGCT
>JADGHJ010000318.1 GCA_019686175.1 Chloroflexota bacterium
GAACAGGGCGGGGGACGGCGCGGGGATCAGGCTGGGCAGCAGTGGCACGGTGGGCACGGGGCGGATGGTGGCCGGCAGCTCGCGCGTGACCAGGGCCGGCGGGCCCAGAGCCGGCCCGGGCGAGCGGTTCGGCGCGTCGCTAGGTGGAACTGCACTGGCCGCAGCGCGCACGGTGCCGCCGACCAAGACCAGGCCCAGGAGCAGCGCCACGGGTACCACGTTGCGCATCAGGGACTCCTTTCCCAGGGCGCTTGCTCCTCCGCCGCGCCGTGGTCAGCGGCGCAGGATGCGCACGCGGCCCGGTGCGTCGATGATGCGGCCGATCTCCGCCGCCCGCACGCCCCGCGCCGCCAGCTCGGCGGCCAGCCGCGGCGCGTCCTCCGCGCCCACGGCGATCAGCAGCCCGCCCGACGTCTGCGCGTCGGCCAGCAGCAGCCGCTCCGCCTGATCGAGATCGCCGAACTCCACGCGCGGGCTTACGTAGTCCAGGTTGCGCTGCGAGCCACCAGGGTAGATGCCGGCGCGCACCAGGTCCCACGTGCCCTCGACCACCGGCACCGCCTCCAGCCACAGCTCGGCGCCCACTCCGCTGGCCGTGAGCATCTCCAACAGGTGCCCCAGCAGGCCGAAGCCGGTGACGTCGGTGGCGGCGTGGGGGCCCACGGCAACCATCGCCTCGGCCGCGGCGCGGTTGAGCGTGGCCATCGTGGCCAGCGCGGCCTCGACCATCGCTGGCGGGGCGGCGTCGCGCTTGATGGCCGTGGTGATGATCCCCATCCCCAGAGGCTTAGTGAGGAACAGGTGATCGCCGACCCGCGCGCCCACGTTGCGCACCACCCGCTCGGGAGGCACGAGCCCCAGGGCGACCAGGCCGTACTTCGGCTCCGGGTCGTCCACGCTGTGACCGCCCAGGACGGCGATGCCGGCCTCGGCGGCCTTGGCCGCGCCGCCCTCCAGGATGCGCGCCAGCAGGTCGAGCGGCAGCCCGCGCGGGAAGCCGACGATGTTCAGCGCGAACAGCGGCCGCGCGCCCATGGCGTAGATATCGCTGAGCGAGTTGGCCGCCGCGATCGTTCCGAACACGTAGGGGTCGTCGACCACCGGTGTGATGTAGTCCACCGTGGCCACTAGTGCCTGGTCGGCCGACAGCCGGTAGACAGCGGCGTCGTCGGCGGTGTCGGCGCCCACCAGCGCGTTGGGGTCGCCGACGAGAGGCAAGGAGCGCAGCACCTGCGCCAGCTCAGCCGGGCTGAGCTTGCACGCTCAACCGGCGCCGTGGCTGAGGCTGGTGAGACGCACCAGCTCGTGGCTGGCCATAAGCGCTCCTTTCCGGCCGGTTTAGGGCGGCCAAATGCCTGCTAGCGGGATTATAGCGCGGGGCCCGCGCCCAGCCGCATACCCGGCAGCGATCGGCTACACTAGGGGGCGGACCGTGACCCCGCACGGGCGATCTCTCCCAGGGCCTGCCGAGGGCGACCGGCGGGGAGTCGTGTGGGCCGCGAATTCCATTCACCGGCGAGGAGAGCGAGTCGATGGTGGCCACCAGCAGCGACCTGGTGCCCATGGACGCCGACGCCTACGAGAACCAGTTCAAGCCGTGGCTGGGGTCGCACCGCTATCGGTGGGCCGATGCCCACACGCGTCCCGGCCCGCCCGGCATCCGGCTAGTGCCGCGGCGGCTGGCGGAGGCGTTCGTCAAGCGTGCCAACCAGCGGGCGATCACCGACGCCGAGGAGCGGGCCCTCGGCCTGCCCGGCGACGAGCCGGACTGGGACCAGCGCGAGGTGTACAACCGCGACCCCAAACCCCGCTGAGGTCGATCCCTGCGGCGATTGCGGTCCCGAGGCGATACTGGACGCGCTGCGCGGTACCTCGTCCACGCCCGATTTCGCGAGAGCGCCCGCTCCCGTGGCGTTCGGGCACGCGCCGCATCGAGGCAAGTAGGACTCGCGGGGCTCCGACCGCACCGCCCAGGCTCTGCTCGCGACGTATGGGCGACGGATGCACCGGCATCCGACTCGTTGAAGCGCGGCACCCCGCGTAGGTCACCACCGCGTCCCGACGGGGACCAGGGACGACGAGGTACTTCGTGGCACCGCGCTGGGTGTTGTGCCACGGCTGCAACATGGGCCGAGACTGGCCCCTGGCGCGCGGCGCGGCTACAATACGGCGATGGCGGGAGGGGCAGGAGGCGCCGAGTGATTGGCCAGACGCTCGGCCGCTACCAGATCGTCGGCGAGGTGGGCCGTGGCGGTTTCGCCACGGTATATCAGGGCTACGACGCTGGCTTGCAGCGCCCCGTGGCCCTCAAGGTGCTACATCCCGAGCTAGTGCGCGACGAGGTCGCCCTGCGCCGCTTCCAGCGCGAGGCGGTCGCCGTCGCCCGCTTGCGCCACCCCCACATCGTCGTCGTCTATGAGTTCAGCCAGCACGACGGCTTCGCCTACATCGCCATGGAGTACGTCGAGGGCACCACCCTCAAGGCGAAGCTCGGCCAGCCGTTGCCCCTCGACGAGGCGCGCCGCATCGCGGTCGACGTGGCCAGCGCCCTCGACTACGCCCACCGGAACGGTGTCATCCACCGCGACATCAAGCCGGCCAACATCCTGCTCACCGCCGATGGCCAGGTCGTGCTGGCCGACTTCGGCATCGCCATCCTGGCCCAGAACGCCGATTCGGTGACGCGCGGGCTGCTGGGCACGCCCCAGTACATGGCGCCGGAGCAGGCGCTCGGCGAGCCGATCGACGCCCGCAGCGACCTCTATGCGCTGGGCATCGTGCTGTTCGAGATGCTGGCCGGCCAGGTACCGTTCCGCGGCGATACGCCACTGGCCACACTGGCCCTGCAGGTCAACGCGCCGGTGCCGAAGCTGCGGAGCCTCAACCCGGCCGTGCCGGAGGCGCTGGAGGTCGTGGTGGAGCGCGCACTGGCCAAGGACCCGGCGCAGCGCTACCCCACCGCCGAGGAGTTCCGGCTGGCGCTGATCGCCGCCTGCGAGCAGGCGCGCAGCGCCATGGCCCTCAGCACCTACACGCCCGAGGTCGTGTTCCAGCCAACGCCACGCAGTGAGCCACGGGGCGGGGGGGTGCCAGCGCTGTACCAAGCCCTCCTCGAAGCGGCACAGGCCGGCGACTGGCAGCAGGTGCTCGAGTACGGCCGCGTCATCCGCGGGATGGACCCGAACTACCGCGATGTGGTGGCGCTCATGGCACGGGCCTCGGCGCAGCAGTACGCCGAGCAGAGCAAGAGCGGCGCCATCGAGTTGCGCCTGCTGGAGCAAGCCCGTGCGGCCTGGGCCGACGAGCGCTGGGCCGATGCAGTGCAGTTGTTCGAGCAGGCGCTGCGACTGGCCCCACCGACCCCGGAGGTCGAGGAGGCGCTCAACGAGGCGCGGCGCCGGCTCGCCCAGAGCGAGGCCCAGGCCCGGCAGCGCGCCCGCGCCGAGCGCCAATACGTCCGCGCGACGATGCTGCTGGACGAGGAACGCTGGGCCGAGGCTATACCAGTGCTGGAGCAGCTCGTGCGACTCGCGCCGAGCTTCCGCGACGCCGCCGCGCTGCTCGCCCAGGCACGCGCCAAGCTGGAGGAGGAGGCACGCCGCCACCAGCAGGTGCCCACGGCCGAGACGACGCTGGCGCGCGCCGAGGAAGCTATGGCCCTGGGCGATTGGCCGCAAGCGGTCGCGTTGCTGGAGGCGGTGACCGCCGCGCTGCCCGACGATCCGCGCGTGCGCGACCGGCTGGAGCGGGCCCGGGCAATGGTTCGCGTCACTGCGCTCAACGCCGAGGCGGCGCGCCTGGTGCAGCAGGGCCGCTGGAGCGAGGCGTTCGCCCGGCTGGAAGAGGCGAAGCAGCTCGATCCCCACTACCGACAGCAGGTGCAGAGTTGACAGCAGGGCCCTTGGTGGACTACAACGGCCCGGTTGTCCCGCCCGGCGTGGCGGGTGGCCGATAGCCCAAGGCTAACGGATGGACATGCTGAGCAACGAGACGCAGGCGCGTGCCGCGTGGTCGCAGCAGCCCGGCCATGGCGCTCGGCTAGCCCCAACCCCACTGGCGCCCGCACGGCGGCGCCGGTCGCAGGCCTGGCGCGGCTTTTTGCCCGCCCCCCTGCCGGATAGCGCCCCCGCGCCAGATGCC
>JADGHJ010000319.1 GCA_019686175.1 Chloroflexota bacterium
GCGACCGGTGCCGGTGTACGCTCGCGAGCGGCTTCGCCCAGGCCACCGCTTCGCCGGGCCGGCCATCGTGGAGCAGTACGACGCCACCACGGTGGTCTGCCCGGAGCAAGAGGTGACGGTCGATCGCTGGGGGAACCTGCTTATCACCCGAGCCTGAGACCGAGAGCACGGATGGGTAGGTGCTCGTGGAACGGCGGCGTCCGGCAGTGGCTGAGGTGAGGCCGCGCCGGGACAACACTGGCGACGCGCGAGCCGTGCGGCCTAAGATGCGGGACAGTAGGTCGGGTTTTCGAGACACGGGCCGACGGCGAGTGGGAGGTACGCGATGATGCCCAGGGGCCTCCGAGCCTTGATCCTCTTCGCACTATTCGTGGCGGCCTGTGGGCCGAGCGCCAGCAGCGGACAACAGACCGCGGGCACCGCCAACCGCCCGACTGGAGCACCCGCCGCCCCCCAATCCGGGTCCTCCGACGCCTCGCCCGGCCCTCGACCGGCAGAGCGTGTCGTCATCGGCGTGCCGGGCGTCTCGCTCAGCTACCTGCCTACTTACCTGGCCTGGAAGTTTGGCTACTTCGAGGAAGAGGGGCTGGCGCCCGAGTTCGTGCAGGCTAGCGGCAACGTGTTCGTGCCGGCGCTGCTCAGCGGCGAGATGGACTTCACGACCAATCTCTCGTCTATCGGCACGCACGCTGGCCAGGGGGGGCCGACGAAGATCGTCCAGTTCCAGGCCGTGCGCCTGCAGCACGTGATCACGGTGCGCCCCGAGATCACCACGGTACAGCAGCTAGAGGGCAAGCGGGTCGCCGTGCAGGCCCTCGGCACGCTGCCCGCTTTCGAAGTGCAGAAGCTGGCCGAGCACTTCGGACTGCGCGACGTGGCCATGGTGGTCGCCGGGAGCGAGATGGAGCGCATCGCCGCCATCGAGGCCGGCGCCGCCGACGCCGCGGTCTCGTCGATCCCGGCCAACCTGGTGGCCGAGCGGCGCGGGATGCCCACGCTGCTGCGGATCGGGACGGTGCTCGAGATTCCGCAGGCGGGGCTGGGCACCACGGATGCCCACCTCCGTGACCGCGTCGACCTCGTGACTCGCACGCTCCGCGCCGCCGCCCGTGCGCTGCCCGCCGTGCACGATCGCCGCGACGAGGTCATCCCGATCATCGCCCAGTGGATCGAGCTGTCGCCGGAGGACGCCGCGCGGGCCTACGAGCAGGTCGCCGACACCTACTCGGCCAACGGTCTGGCCACCGACGCTCAGCTCCGTGCCTACCTGCAACTCATGCAGGAAACGGCCAACGTGCCGGCCGATGCGACCTTCGATCGCCTGTACGATTTCACCATCGCCCGCCGCGTGGCCCAGGAGCTGGGGCTCCCGCTCCAGTAACGCGATGCCCAACCGACGGGCTGTGAGGAGCCATGTACGAGGAAGCACCCACTCCGCTGACCATCGACCTGATGCCAGCGGGGCTGTTCCTGATGACGGCAGCACACGACGGTCGCGATAACTGGCAGTTCGTGGTGCGCGGGCTGGGCATCACGGCGGGACCACCGACCATCGTGACGGTGGGCCTCAGCCCTAGCAACTTCACCACCCAGCTCGCGGAGGCTGCCGGCGAGTTCGTGCTGGCGGTGTGCTCGGCCGCTCAAGCGTCGGTGGTGGCCGCGAGCCGCGGGCTGCACGGGCGCGACACGGAGGACAAGTTCGCCCTGGTCGGCCTGCAGCGGCTGCCGGCCACGCGCGTGCGGGCGCCGCTCATCGCTGGCGCGCACGCTTGTCTGGAGTGCCGCATCCAGGGCAAGTTTCCGGCCGGCGACCGGCAGATCTACGTGGCCGAGGTCGTCGCGCTGCACCTGGACCGCGCGGCGCCACCAGTGGTGCACTACGACCACCATGTGTTCGCCTTCGATCCGCGCGCGCCCATTGGCTGAGAGGGCAGCGCCGCACGGCACGAGGCGGCAGACGCGGGCGCCGGCGGGGGCGGCCAGCGCGTGCGAGGGCGGCTCCAAACCGCGGCCAAGGGCTTTGAAGCGATTTGCGGTCGGGTTGGGCCGTCGCCGTAAACGGTGAGGCCGCCCTTCAGCGGCGATCGGCGCATCCTTGCGGCAATCGGTGTAGGGGGGGAGGGCGTGAGTCAGGGACCGGACGCCATCACCGTGGAAGTGATCCACCAGAGCCTGCTCGGCGTCGTCCAGGAGATGCAGGAGTCGCTGTTCCGCACGGGCTACTCGACGATCATCCGCGAGTCGCGCGACGCCTCCTGCGCCATCATGGACGCCGCCGGCCGCGTGGTGGCCCAGCACACCGTGCTGCCGCTGCACCTCGGCGCGTTCCCCGCCTGTGTCGAGGGGCTGTACCAGTTCTACCAGGCCGAGGAGCTAGCCGAGGGCGACGCCTTCCTGGTGAACCATCCCTACTTCGGCGGCAGCCCGCACGCGCCGGACATGGCCGTGCTGTCGCCGATCCGGATCGACGGCGCGCTGTTCGGCTTCGCGGCCAGCATGGCCCACAAGAGCGACATCGGCGGGACGGTGCCCGGCAGCGGGTCTGGCCAGGCGCGCGAGATCTACCACGAGGGTCTGCACCTGCCCCCGGTCCGCTTCTACCAGCGAGGCGCGCCGTTGCGCGAGATCGAGGCCATCATCCGGGCCAACTCGCGCACCCCCGACCTAGTGATGGGCGACCTGCGGGGCCAGGTGGGCGCCACCTGGCTGGGCGCGGAGCGCGTGCTGCGGCTCGCCGAGAAGTACGGGGCCGCCACGCTCGGCGCCGCGGCGGCGCGCCTGTTCGCCACCGTGGAGCAGCGCGTGCGCGCCGCTGTGGCGCAGTGGCCGGACGGCACCTACGAGGGCGAGGCGTTCCTCGACGACGACGGCGTGACCGTGGGGCGGCCGATCCGCGTCCATGTGCGGGTGACGATCGCGGGCGACCGCATCCACTTCGACTTCTCGGGCTCCGACGACCAGGCGGCCGGGCCGGTGAACATCCGGCCGCCGCTGGTGCGCGCGGTGTGCTGCTACTGCCTGAAGTGCCTGATCGACCCCGAGCTGCCGTCGAACCATGGCCTGGCCGCCGCCATCGAGACCACCTTCCGCCCGCGGTCGGTGGTGTGCCCGGAGCTGCCGGCGCCGGTGAACACCTACATTCCCACGGCGAACGCCGCGGCCGAGGCGATCTTCCACGCCCTGGCCGGGCCGGTGCCGCGCGCCCGCCTGGCCGAGAGCGGCGGCACCGGCGCCATCGCGCTGGGCAGCCGCGGACCGGGGCGCGGCTACGTGCAGTACGAGCTGCTGGGCGCGGGCTTCGGCGCGCGGGCGGACAAGGACGGGGTGTCGGCCACCACGGTACACGTCGGCAACAGCGCCATCACCCCGATCGAGATCGTGGAGGCCGAGTTTCCGGTCGAGGTGCGGCGCTTCGAGCTGATCCCCGACTCGGGCGGCGCCGGGCGCCAGCGGGGCGGGTTGGGCTTCGTGCGCGAATACCGCCTGCTGGCCGACGCGCGCCTATCGCTGCGCACCGACAAGCACGACACCCGCCCGCGCGGCTGGGACGGCGGCCAGCCCGGGCGACCCGGCGCGGCCCTCATCAACCCCGGCACGGCGGAGGAGCGGCGGCTGGCCGCCCGGGCCGGCGATGTGCCGCTGCGCGCCGGCGATATCCTGCGCATCGAGCGCTCGGGCGGTGGCGGCTACGGTCCCCCGCACACGCGGGCGCCCGAGGCGGTGCTGCGCGACGTGCGCAATGGCTACGTGACGCCCGAGGCGGCGCGCGCCGACTACGGGGTGGTGGTGGTGCGCCAGGGGCACACCTGGGCGCTGGACGCGGAGGCCACTGCGGCGCTCCGCGCCGGGCGCGCTGCCCGCCGCGACGAGTGAGCGGCCGGCGCGCGCTCGCAGCGCGGCCGTGGAGGTGATATCGATGACGAGCGGACTCTCTCGGCAGGTATGCGCCATCCTGAGCGTGGCGCTCGGCGTCCTGCTTGGCTGCTCGGCCCCCGGAAGCGCCACGCCGCCGGCGCCCTCTGGCCCCGCTAGCGCCGGCGCGGCCCCCGCCGCTACCACGGCCCCTTCGCCGCCCGCCGCAGCCACCCCGCCGCCGCTGGAGCCTGTGCGGGTCATCTATAGCTCGCTGTCCGGCAG
>JADGHJ010000320.1 GCA_019686175.1 Chloroflexota bacterium
GTCCGCAGCAGTCCCCCGCCGCCCGCTCCGCCGCGCGAGCGCCTGGTGGTCGCCTACAGTCAGCGCTCGGTGTCCCAGGGTATGCACGTCTATGGCCTTGAGGGCGGCTACTTCGCACAGCAGGGCCTCGACATTGAAACCACGCAGATCCCCGGCAGCAGCGTGCTAGTGGCGGCGATGATCGCTGGCGAAGTGCAGTTCGGCACGGTGGGCGCCTCCGCCCCGACGGAGGCGCGCCTCGGCGGTGCTGACCTGGTGATGATCGCCGACACGACGCCAGTAATGGTCTTCTGGCTGATCGGCCGGCCCGAAGTGCAGACCGTGGGCGACCTTCGTGGGAAGCGCGTCGGTGTATCCCGGCTGGGCACCGCCTTGCACTTCGGCGGTCGGCTGGCTTTGCGGCACCACGGCCTCGATCCAGAGCGGGATGTGACCTGGCTGAGCATGAACACGCTGAACGCCATCGTGGCCGGCTTGGAGGCCGGGTCCCTCGACGGTGGCGTGGTGACGCCCGTGGAGAAGCACCAAGCTCAGCAGCTCGGGATGAACGCGTTGTTCGACATCGGCAGCATCAGCCCGCCGTTCAGCCAGGCGGGCGTCGTCACCACGCGGCAGCTCACGCAGGAACGGCCGGACGTGATCCTGCGCTACCTCCGCGGCCATCTCGACGGGCTCAAGCGCGTGCGGAGCGATCCGGCCTGGGGCAAGCAGGTCATGGCGCGTTGGCTGCAGCTTGACGACCAGGCGGTCCTGGACGAGTCGTACGACACCTACATCCGCCGCTACCTGCCGGACGTGCCGACGCCGCAGCCGGACGCTGTCGCCCCGATCATCGAGCTACTCGCCCTGACCGATCCCCGGGCCAGCCAACTCCGCCCGGAGGACCTGGTCGAGCCACGGTTCATCCAGCAGCTCGCAGCCGAAGGCTTCTTCCAGCGCCCGCCGGGCCAGTAGCTAGTCGCTCGGGCGGCTAACCGAGGCGGGCGTCGCCCGGCGCGAGGCGGAGGTCGAGCACCGCCGGCTGCCCTGCACGGACCGCCGCCACCGCGCGGCGCACCGCGCCCTCTACCGCCTCGGGGTCACGGACCGTCTCGCCGTGACCACCGAACAGTGGTGCAAGCCCCGCGTAGTCGGGCGATGGCGCGATGGCCGCGCCATAGTACACCCCGGTACGCGCGGCCCAGCCCTCGGGATACAGCTTCTCCAGCCCGCCCTTCATCGAAGCATACGACTCGTTGTTCATCACGATCGTGAGCACCGGCGCGCGGTACTCCTGCTGGAAGCCGAGCGCGGCGAGCGCGGGGTTGTAGTTGAACGCGCCATCCCCGACCACAGCGACCACCAGCTCATCGGGCCGGCCGATCTTCACCCCGCTCGCCACCGATAGCCCGATGCCCAGCCCGGCCGTCATGCGCGCGAAGTAGCTGCCCGGCCGCGCGTGCGGGAGGTGTTGCTGGAGCAGGACCCGGGTGGTGGTCGTCTCCTCGACGATCGTGGCGTCGGCTGGCAGCGCCGCGCCGATCGCCCGGGCCACCCAGGCGGGATCGAGCGGCTGTCGCTGCCGCCCGCCCTCCGCTCGCTCTCGCCAGGCCGCCCGCTGACGCCGGTGCTCGCTGGCCCAGTGCGCGCGCCGGGCCGCCACCGCCGCCTCATCGTGGGCACGCTCGCGCAGCCGCGCCACCAGCCCGTCGAGGGTGGCCGCTAGCGTGCCGCTGAGGTGCACGTCCACCCGGTACGGCCAGGTGGGATAGTAACCCTTCTCGGGATACTCCTCGGCGAGGATCACGGTCACCTCAGGCCCCACCGCCGTGGGTGGGTGCCAGGGACCGCGCGCGCCCAGCAACAGCACCACGTCGGCCTCGCGCAACAGGGGGGCCGCGCTGTAGCCCAGATGCAGCGGATGGTCGGCCGGGAAGTTGGCGTAGCCCAGCACCTGCGCCTCGGCCACCGGCGCCCCGAGCCACTCGGCCAAGGCCACGAGGCGCGCCACGTTGGTAGGGTCGCGACCGGCCTCCTCGGTCACGATGACAGGCTGCCGTGCCTGTGCCAGCAGGTCGGCGACGCGGTCGAGCACGGCCGGGTCGGGCAGCGTGCGCGCGTGGGGCACCGGCGCACGGGGAAGCAGCCGGGCGGGCACGGGGCCGATCAGCCGCTCCATGGGGATGGAGAGGAACGCCGGGCCAGGCGGCGGCGCGAGCGCCACGCGGATCGCGTGCTCCACCATGCCCGGCAGTGCCTCCGGGCCCGGCACCACGTCGGCCCACTTCACGAGCGGACCGACGCAGCGCGCCGCACCGCCCCGCTCGGCGAGCGATCGGAGCCACTGCGCGCCGGGATCGAAGCCCTCTTGTAGGCCCCATGTGATGCTGTCACCGGAGAACACCACCAGGGGAGTCTGCTCGCGGGTCGCCATCTGGAGGGGCATGGCGCCCTGGAGCGGCCCGACCGTGCTGTGCAGGAACACCGCGGGCAGCTCGCCGGTGGCCTTGTGGTAGCCCGCGGCTGCCGCCACCGCCAGGCTCTCGTGGCGCGCGTTGAGGTAGCGCAGCGGCGGCTCCTCGGCTCCGGGGGGACGCGCCAGCGCGTCCCAGACCGCCGGCCACTCCGAGCCGGGCGACGAGAAGATTGTGCGCGCGCCGTTGAGCCGCAGGATGGCCAGCAGTGCCTCCGCGCCGGAGACAGTCTCGACCGCGGAGGGCACGGCAGGGCGTTGGGGAGTGATCATCACGGCTCCTCTCTCCCAGCGAGCTGGGGCGCCGCCTAGCGGTTGCCGAACACGCGGCCCAACGTGCGAGCGGCCGTGGCATCGCCGCGCAGGACGCCCTGCGCCAGGGCACGCTCGATCGCCATACGTCCCCAGAGCAGGCGGACTAGCGCCTCGGTGGGCAAGGTGAGGTCGGCAGTCCCCGCGTCGTCGACACGGCTCGCCGTGGCCTTGCCCTCGCGGCAGCTGATGGCCACGGCGCCGCCGCCGGGCCCCTCGACGCGGAGGCGATAGGTGGCGTCGAGACCCGCCAGGGCCTCGGGCCGGGTCTGTCGCGCGGCGTTGCCCAGCACGTAGTCGATCAGCAGCGCCGCCGATTCCGGGTCGAGCGTGGCATCCGGCGTGGTGGGCGCCAGGATATCCCAGCGATGAATGGCGGGCTCCTGGAGGCGCAAGTAGGCGATGGACAGCGGGGGCGTGAGGCCGGCGGCCATCGGCACCGTCGCGGCGGTCAACTGGTCGGTCGAGAGCGTCTCCAGATACTCGTAGAAGGCGCCGGTACGGCGCTTCAACTCGTTGATCAGCTCGGGGGGCGGCAGCGCTTTGACGACTTGGCGGCGCGCGTCGCGCTCGGCCATCGAGAACTCGATGGGATGGCCCGCCAGCGCACCACGCACTTGCTGGGTGAAGCGATCGACCCCCTCGGCCAGATGGGCCACCACCTCGCGGATGGTCCAGCCCTCGCACCAACTCGCGCTGTCCCAGCCGGCGTCGTCCAGGCCGCGCACGTGGCGGGCGATTGCGGTCACTTCCCGGCGCGCGGCTGCGCCCAGGGTCGCTACCGTCTCATGTACCGAACGCTCCTGCCCCATGGCTGGTCTCCTCCCGATGCACAGCGCGCCTGCGGCCTCCACCGAGCCAGATGGAGGGCCTGATGGCGCGCGTCGAGTGGCAGTGTACACGAGATCGGGGCGGCGCGCTGGCCTGGATCTTGCACGCCCATCATCAACCGTGGAGCAGGGGCGGAGGTGGAGGATGGACCGCGAGACCGTGCGTGACCTAAAGGCGGACCTCGAGCGATTCGGTCCGGATGCGACCTATGTGATCATGCAGGACGATCGCGCCCTGGTGCTGACGCCCGAGAGCGAGCGCTCGATCGCGGCCCGCGAGGTGCTCACCGATGGCACCGCGCGCGAGATCGGCGCCCGCGACGCGCTGCGCCTGCTGCGCGACTGGATAGAGCAGCACCGACTCGGCTGAGCGACGCCCGGCCGTCGCGACGGGCCGGACACGAACAGGGGCCGGCGCCTGGGGCTGGGCGCCGGCCCTGTTCGCTGGAAGGAGGGGGCGACTTCCACTGAGAGTCTAGCAAGTGGCCTATTAAGCGACCGTTGCGGTTCTTTTAAGGAATTATTAACGCA
>JADGHJ010000321.1 GCA_019686175.1 Chloroflexota bacterium
GCCCCCCACCCCGGGGGCCGCCCCCCCCCCCGGTGGGGGGGGGCGCGGGCGCGGAGCTGGCGACGAATGGCGATACACAGGCTGTGGGCCACGGCCAGGTGGGCGTCCTCGACCTGCTCGATCGGCCCCGCCGGTACGCGGATCGCCAGGTCGGCCAGCGCGGCCAGGCGGCCGCCACTCTGCCCCGTCAGGGCCAGCAAGCGCGCACCTCGTGCCCGCACCACCTCGGCCACTGCCAGGACGTTCGGCGAGTTGCCGCTGCCGCTGATGGCCACCACCACGTCATCCGGGCCGACGAACGCGGCGAGCTGCTCGGCGAACACGCGCTCGTAGCTGGTGTCGTTCGCCCACGCCGTGAGCAGCGGCACGTTGTCGGTGAGCGGCAGCACGCGGAAAGCCGGCAGCCCGGCGGTGCGGGTGCCCTTGGCGAGATCGCAGGCGAAGTGCGAGGCGGTCGCGGCGCTGCCCCCGTTGCCCAGGATGAACACCTGGCCACCGCGCTCGTAACAGGCCAGCAGCCATTCGGCCGCCTCGGCCAGCATGGCGAACGGCATCGCCCGCGCCACCCCCGCGAGCTCGTCCCAGTAGCGCTCGATGTCATCGCGCATCATCGGCCTCTCCTTTGCTAGCCACCAGCGCCTTGCCCACGCTCTCCGCGGACCGGTGCAGCGCGCGAGGCACTGGCGGCCACCGAGTGGCCAGCACTGACGTCGCGCGCACGCCCCGCGGCTCGAAAGCCACCGGCACCTCCACCAGCCCGCACGCCGCGAGCGTGGTCCGCACCGCGCGCTGCCGCTCGGGCGGGCAGAACAGCAGCAGGAAGCCGCCGCCGCCCGCGCCCGCCACCTTGCCGCCCAGCGCCCCGGCCGCCCGTGCCGCCGCGTACCACCGCTGAATCGCCGGCGGGGCGATGCGCGACGAGAGTTGCTGCTTGACCAGCCAGCCACGGTGCAGCAGCGCCCCGAAGGTGTCGAGCGCGCCCGCCTCTAGGGCCGCGCGCATCTCGGCGGCCAGCGCCTTGAGCTGGTGCAGGGCGGCCAGCGTGGCCGGGCGGCCCTCGGTGTCCGCTCGCTGCTGGGCCAGAATGCTCGCGGCGGCGCGCGTCCGGCCGGTCCAAAACAGGAGCAGCCGGACCTCCAGCGCGCGCCGCACGGCGGGGGTCAGGTGCAGCGGCTCCACGCGCACGGCGTCGGCACCGAACTCCAAAGCGTTCAGGCCGCCCAGCGCGCTGGCGTAGTGGTCCTGGCGCCCGATGGGCCAGCCGAGCCGCTCGATCTCCAGGTGCGCTGCGGTGGCTGCCACTCGCTCTGGAGACCACTGGTCCCCGGCTGCGATGGTGAGCGCCCGCACCAGCGCGACGGCCATCGCGCTCGACCCGCCCAGCCCGCTGCCGGGCGGTGCGTCGCTGGCGAGGGTCAGCTCCAGGCCTCCGGCCAGGCGCCCTTCCTCGCGCGCCCAGTGCAGGGCGGCCCTGGCCAGGACCAGCGGCTCGCGCAAGGGGATCGGCGCGTCCGCGTCCAGCTCCTCGCGCACCCCGTAGTCGAGCGACCGCAGCACGAGCCGGCGGTCCGCACGCGGCGTAAGCTGCACCCAGCAGTACCGCACGATGGCCGTGCTGACCACCAGCCCGCCGTGGCGGTCGGCGTAGGCCGGCAGATCGGTGCCGCCGCCGCCGAAACTGAGCCGGAGCGGGGCGCACACGAGCCAGGCGCGGGGCACGGTGCCTACTTGCGCACTGGCGCCACACACGCGCTCGGTCTCCGTCGGCAGGGTCCAGGCGGCGTGCCTCATCGCGTGGTCCTCAGCAGTCCTCGCTCGGCCGTGGACGTCATGGCCAACTCGTCTCCGTCAGCGGCGTGATGATCACCTCTTGCAGCGCGGACTCGCCGGGCAGCTTCACGGCGAACACGATCGTGGCGGCGACGTTGGCGGGGTCCTGCAGGTTGGCCGGGTCCGGCATCGGGATGTCGGTGCCTGCGAAACGGTCGAAGAAGTGGGTGCGCATGCCGCCCGGGATGATCGTGGTCACGCGAATGCCGTAGGCCCGGCCCTCGACGCCGAGGGCGCGGCTGAAGCCCAGCAAGCCCCACTTCGAGGCGTGGTAGGCGGCGGCGTTGGCCCAGGCACGCGTGGCCGCGGTGGAGGCCACATTGACGATATGGCCGCCGCGCTGGCGCTGCATGATCGGCAGCGCGGCCTTAGCGAACAGGAACGGCCCGCGCAGGTTGACGGCGAGCACCTGGTCCCACTGCGCGATGGTCATCTCGGCGATCGAGACGGTGTGGTCGATCGCCGCGTTGTTGACCACCACGTCCAGCCGCCCGAAGCGGTCGAGTGTTCGCGCCACGGCATCGGCCGCCGCCGCCGCGTCGGCCACGTCGCATGGGAGCGGTAGAACGGGGACGTCGCGGCCGGCCAGCTCCTCGGCCAGCCCCGCTAGCCCCGCCGCGTCGCGGTCCACGCAGGCCAGCGCGCAGCCCTCGGCGGCGAACGCCCGCACCGTCGCGGCCCCGAGCCCGCTGGCCGCGCCCGTCACCAGCACGGTTCTCCCCTGCAGTGTTCCCTCCATGGCGTCATCCTCCTCGTGTGCTCAGCGGGACCGGCCGCGCTGTGGGCGGCAGCGGCGCTGGCGGCCGTGCCGGGTGCACCTCGTACTCGGCGATGAGCTGGGCGAACAGCTCGACCGCGTTGCGCGAGCGATCGCCCACGGTCGTGGGCATACCGAGGTGATAGGTGCCGCTGGGCAACAGGGCGCAGCCCCCGTACTTGCGGATCAGCAGGAACTGGACGACCACCTCCTCGCCGGCGTGCTCGGCCGGCAGGCGTGGCCACCAGGCGAAGCCGCCCACGTCGAGCAGCTTGGCGCGGTCGAACAGCACGTTGGCGCCACCGACCCAGGCGACCTTGTAGCGCACCGTCTCGCCGCGCGGGCAGAGCCGCCGCTCCAGGTGCAGCGGGTTGGCGGCATTGTTCACCGCGTGCCGCTCCCAGGGCACCGCATCGGGAGCGAACGGCTCCGGCTGCACCGGCCCCTCCCACAGCTCGATGTGCTGTTGGTGAGGGCGCTCATCGGCCAGGTACTCCAGCCCCGTGGCAGGGCACCCCACGAACCCGCAGCCCTCGGCCTGCAGCACGCGCAGCATCCGCTCCAGTACCGGCGGGTCGAGCAGCACGTCGTCGTCCAGGTAGTGGACGTACGGCGCGCGGCTGCGCTCCAGCAGGAACTGACGTTGCTCCGCGAGCCCGCGTCGGGGCCGGCCGCGGTGCAGTTCCACGCGGTGCCCGTGCCACTCCAGCGCGCGCACCAGCGTCGCGATCTCGGGGCTGTCCAGGTACGCCTCATCGGCCGGGGTCTGGTCGGCCACGATCACATCGAAGTCGCGGAACGTCTGGCCGAGCAGGCTGGTGAGCACCACCGCCAGCCCGGTCTTGCGCCGATACGTGGGGATCAGCACATCGACGAGGGCCATCAGCGCGCGTCCTCCACCAGCACTGGACTGCGGGAGCGCGCCGCGCGCTCGGCGAGCCGCGCCGCGTACAGCGCGGCCGTGCGCCGGGCCACGCGCTCCCAGGTGAATTCCCGCTCCACACGCGCCCGGGCGGCCGCCCCCAGTCGAGCGGCCAGCTCGGGCCGGGTCAGCAGCTCGCGCAGCCGGACGGCGAGCGCGGCGGGATCGCGCGGCGGCACGAGCAGGCCCGTCTCGCCATCGACGACGGTGAAGGCGATGCCGCCCACCGCCGAGCCCACGACCGGCCGCCCGCAGGCCATGCCCTCCAGCGGCGTGAGCCCGAACGGCTCGTACCACGGCGTGGTGACCACCGCGTCGCCGGCCGCGTAGTAGTAGCGCAGCTCATCGGCGCGCCGGCGCCCCACGCAGCGCACCAGGTCCGCCACGCCCAGCTCGGCGGCCAGGGCCTGCAGCACGCCGATCTCGGGCGTGGCGCGGGGATCGGGCGCGTCGGTCTCGCCGCCGACCACCAGCAGCGTGGCGGGCAGCGCATGCGCGTGGCGCAGCAGTGCCAGGGCGCGCACCACGTTGCGCACGTCCTTGCGCGGCAGCAGACGGCCGACATACACGACCACCGGCCCATCGAGGGGCAGGCCCACATGCCGGCGCGC
>JADGHJ010000322.1 GCA_019686175.1 Chloroflexota bacterium
GTGGTTACCCATGCTGCTGGCCCCTGCCAGGCTTGTGCCGCCGCGTGGCTCGTAGCAGAGTTCCATGGTGCACCCCCATCTCCCCCCAGCGCATCGCTAGCATAGGGGATCCGGCGCCACCGAACGCCCGGCGAAGGACTATCCCCACGGCCACGCGGAGGGCAGTCCTGACTGGCCTTTGGGACAGGCCGGCGCCCTGACTATGCTGGCGTCCAAGGAAACGCAGCGACTACACTGCGGGCGTGGCGAGCTCCGAGGGGAGGCCGCGATGCGCCGGTGGGTGAATCTCCTCGCGTTCTGGGTGAGTGCCATACTATTGGGCGCGTGTGCCGGTCCGGCGCCGGGTGCCCCGCTGGCCACTGCGCCCGCACCGCCGGCGTCGAGCCCCGTGAGCCGCACCGAGCCGACCGCTGCCCCGACGTCATCACCCGCCGCGCGCAGGCTGCGAGTGGCGGTGCTGGCCAATGTGACTGCCGCGCCATTCTTGGTCGCGCTCGAGCGCGGCTACTTCACCGAGGCGCAGCTCGACCTGGAGATCGTGCCGCTCGGCGGTGGCGCGGAGATGGTCGGTCCGCTCAGCACTGGCGAGCTGGATGCCGCGATCGGTGGGATGAGCGCCGGGCTGTTCAACGCACTCGCCCGGGGGGTGGACGCGCGCATCGTGGCCGATTTCAGCCGTATGTCGCGGGGCCATGGCTTCGGCGGCCTGCTGGTGCGCAACGACGTTCCGTACACCGACCCGACCAGCCTGCGTGGCCAGCGCGTGGCGGTGAACAATCCGGGCTCGCCCTGCCACTACATGGTCGGCAAGCTGCTGGAGGCGGCCGGCATGGCCATGGAGGATGTCGAGCTGGTGAGCATCCCGTTCCCCACCGTCCCAGGGGCGTTCGCCAAGCGCGAGATCGAGGCGGCCTGCGCTGCGGAGCCGTGGGTGGCCAATACCGTGCGCACCGGCGAGGCCCGGCTCGTGCTCACCTTCGACGAGGTCGTGCCGGACATGCAGGTCTCGGTGGTCATGGCCTCGCCCGCGCTGCTCCGCGAGCGCCTGGTTGCCGAGCGTTTCCTCGCGGCGTTTCTGCGGGCGGCGTCCGCCGGCCGCGAGAAGTCGCCGGAGACGCTCGAAGTGGTGAGCAAGCACACGGGCATCGAGGTGCCCGTGCTCGAGCAGACCTACTGGACCGATGTCGATCCGCAAGGGCGGGTAAACGTCGCCAGCATCCGCGACCAGATCGCCTTCTTCACCCGCCTGGGCCTGGTCCAGGGCACCGTCGACCTCGAGCGGATCGTCGACCAGTCGTACCTGCCACGTTCGTAGCTCCCTGGTCGGTGGGTCAGCAGCGCCTGTTGAGTGCCACCAGGGTCGTGCTCATGTGTCAGGTCGCCTTCCTCCTGTAGCTCACGGGCGCCCCGGCGTCCCGGCTCGCGCACCCGCCGCAGGCGTCGGCGTGTGTGTCGGGGTAGGACTGGGTGTGGCCGTGCCCGTGGGCGACGCGATGCGGACGGGCGTATCGGTCGCGCGGGCCTGAGCGGGGGCGGTAGCCGGCGCGGTCGTCGGCGTCGCTACGACGGTGACCGGTACCGTGCGCGGCGGCTCGGTCGGCGCGGGCGGCGCGGTGACCTCAACTACCCGAGGCGGCTGAGTCGGCGCGGGTGGTGCGGTCACCTCGACGACCTGCGGCGGCTGGGTGGGTGCCGGCGGTGCGGTGACTTCGACGCCCCGGGCCGTCGGGGTGGGGGTAGGCTCCGCGGCAGCCTGGCTGAGCATGCGGCCGACGAGCACGAACAGCACGATGCCGGCTACTAGCAGCGTGCCCAGGATGGCGAACAGCTTGGTATTGTCTTGCCCTTCGTCGCGGGGTTGATTGGGCGGCCCCGGCGGTCGGGCGGGGGGTGGAGTAGTAGCCATGGCAGCAGCTCCTTTCCGGCCTGCGTCGGGCCGGGCGATGTCCGCTGCCCTTAAGCAAATCGCGTACCGCCATCTGGCTCAGCGCGCTGCTGCGGCTACGGACGCGACGCCAGCTCGGCCAGCGCTGCCGCGTAGTTGGCCAGGGTGCCAGGCGAGAACAGCACGAAGGTGACCTCGCGCAGCCCTGTAGGCGTGTCGCGCAGATAGTCGCGCACCGTGCGCAGGGCCACCCGGGCTGCCTCGCCCTCCGGATAGCCGTAAGCGCCCGTGCTCAGCGAGGGGAAGGCCAGGCGCCGCACCTCATGGGCGTCGGCCAGGGCCAGCGCGCTGCGGTAGGCGTTGGCCAAGACCTCGGCCTCACCCGCGTGACCGCCGCGCCAGATCGGTCCCACGGCATGGATCACGTAGCGCACCGGCAGGCGCCCCGCGCCGGTGATGCGCGCCTCTCCCGGCGGGCAGCCGCCAACCCGCGCGCACTCCTGGCGCAGCGCCGGCCCGGCCGCGCGGTGGATGGCACCATCAACGCCACCGCCTCCGAGCAGGCTAGGGTTCGCGGCGTTGACGATCGCATCGGCCTCGACGCACGTGATGTCTCCTCGAGTGAGCCGCACCACACTGTTTCCCACGACTAGCGATTCCATTGCAGTCCCTCCAGAGGTGCGCTCCGCGCAGCGCTCGTCCCTCAATCGGCCGGGGCGGCGCGCGGCGATGGTCACGAGTGGGTACGGGAGCGAACCTAAGCCAGGTCCTCACACTTAGAATGCAACAGAGGTATAGCGCGCCCGGCCGATGCGGGCGCCACCCAGTGATATCGCGGCTCTCCCAGCACCCATCACGATCGATGAGGGCCGGCATGCGACTTGCATAGTGCTAGAGTTTCGAGCCTCTCACTGACTGCGAGCTCGCAGCTGCTCTGGGTGGGGACGAGCGCTCACGAGGACTGGCCATGGCCCAAGCGCCGCCCGTCGATGTGCTGGTAGTCGACGATGAGCCGGCCGTTGCCGAACTGTTGCTGGAGGTACTGCGCGATGACGGCCTCAGCGCCGTCGCGGTAGCGGATGGGCGCCAGGTAGTCGAGGCCGTCCATCACTATCGCCCCCGGCTGATCCTCCTGGATGTCATACTGCCCGGCCTCACCGGGCCACAGGTGCTGAGGCGACTGATGGCCAGCGGAGCGGCTCCCCCTGTGATCCTGATGAGCGCGGCGGGGGTTCCGAGCGATCGTCCGCCAGGCGTGCGCTTCTTGCCGAAGCCGTTCAACATCGACGACTTGCTTGCTATGGTGCATGATGCACTGGAGCAGCGCTAGCCTGCGGCGGGCGCTTGCGGCGCATGCCGCAGGACGAACTCCTCGATGGCGTCTAACACGGCAGGCGCCTCGCAGTCGACCAGCATCTCGTGGCCCGAGCGCTCGAACCAGCGCAACTCCTTCTCCGTACTCCCCAGCCGTGCGTAGATGCGGGTCGCGCTCGACGGGTGGATCACGCGGTCGACGCGCGAGTGCAGCAGCAGGGTCGGCGTGCGCACCTGGCCGAGGCGTGGCTCCAGCCAGCGCGCGTAGGCGAGCAGCGAGAGGTAGGTACGCGTGGGCAACCGTCGATAACTCTGCGGCAGCGGCGGCCGGGTCGGATCGCTGAGGCCCCGCTGGGGTACCGTCAGCATCCGGCGGAACGGCGCGACTAGCGGCACCAGCGGCGCCAGCGGGTGCGCCTGGCGCAGCGCGGGCGCCACGGCCACTATCGCGCGCAGCACCGCCGGGCGGTCAATGGCCAGATGCAGGGCCACAAGCCCGCCCATCGACAAGCCCACCACGGCCGCCCACCGGCAGCGCCTCAGCAGGGCGTCGAGCGCCGCGCTGGCGTCGGCGTACCAGTCGTGCCAGGTCACCCCATGGAGGTCCTCGGGCCGCGTGCCGTGGCCGCGCAGCCAGGGCACCAGACAGGGCAGCCCGCGCGCTTCCAGGCGCTCGGCCGCGGGCCGCACCGAGCCGAGCCCGGAGGTGAGGCCATGCAGGATCAGCACGCCGTACGGCGTACGCCCGTCACGGTCGATCATCGCGGTCACTGCCATCTCCGCGAATATGCTACTATCGCCGCGGCCGGATTACAGCGCGGGAGGAGCGACGGTGGCGGGCGCGCGCGCCCAGACTCGACCCAGTAGCCATTACACGACGATCGAGCGCCTCCGCCTGCACCATCT
>JADGHJ010000050.1 GCA_019686175.1 Chloroflexota bacterium
CTGCTGCAGGGGCAGGTATTGTACGGCAAGACGCTCGGGATCCTCGGGCTGGGCCGGGTGGGGCGGCAGGTGGCGCGCCTGGCGAGCGCGTTCGGCATGCGGCTGCTCGCCTGGGGGCCGACGCTCACGCCGGAGCGGGCCGCGGCGGCCGGGGCGGCGTATCGCGCGCTGGACGACCTGCTGGCCGAGGCCGACGTGGTGTCGATCCACCTGACGCTGTCGGAGCAGAGCCGGGGGCTCATCGACGCCGCGCGGCTGCGGCGCATGCGGCCCAGTGCCTACTTGATCAACACGGCCCGCGGGGCGATCGTGGACGAGGCGGCGCTGGTCCAGGCACTGCGCGCGGGTTGGATCGCGGGCGCGGCGCTGGACGTGTTCGGCGAGGAACCACTGCCGGCGGAGCACCCGCTGCGGCAGCTGGACAACGTGGTGCTCACACCGCACCTGGGCTGGCCGACCGACCAGACCTATCAGATCTTCGCCGACGCCGCGGCGCGGCAGATCACGGCCTACCTGGCGGGCGACTACTCGGGCCTCGTCAACCCCGAGGCGCTGGCGGTGCGCCAGCGACGCGCTTGAGACGCTGCACGCTAGGCGCTGCGGCGTGGGTTGGCTTATGGTTCTGTACGCACGACACTCGCAGTTCTCAAGGAGCGTCTGCCGTGAGCGAGCTGCTCCGCGCGCTGGCCGACGAGGTGCGCGCCTGCCAGCGCTGCCCGCTGGCCCGCACCCGCACGCGCGCCGTGCCCGGCGAGGGGCCACCGGACGCGCGGATCCTGTTCATCGGCGAGGCGCCTGGCTACCACGAGGACCAGCAGGGGCGGCCGTTCGTCGGCGCCGCGGGCATGCTGCTGGAGGAGGCGCTGCGCGCGATCGGGCTGACGCGACGCGACGTATACATCACCAACGTGTTGAAGTGCCGGCCGCCGAACAACCGCGACCCGCAGCCCGAGGAGATCGCGGCCTGCGCCGACTACCTGGACCGCCAACTGGCGCTATTGCGCCCGCGCCTGGTGGTGACCCTCGGGCGCTACTCGATGGCGCGCTTCTTCCCGCCGCGCAGCATGCGCGAGCTGCATGGCCGCACGGTGCGATACGGCGCGCTGACCGCCTACGCCCTGTACCATCCTGCGGCGGCGCTGCGGGACCCGCGCCTCAAGCAGGTGTTCCTCGACGACTTCCGCCGTATCCCACAGGTCCTGGCCGAGGCGGAGGCGGCGGCGACCCGTCTGACCGCGCCGGAGGTCGCCGTGTCCGCACCGCCTACGGCCGAGCAACTCAGCCTGTTTTGAGCTGGGCGACCGACGCTCCGCCGTCATGGCGTACAATTTGCTGGAGTGACTTGATGCGGTGCCGCGACGCCGACGGGCATTAGCGCGTTGCGGCGGCAATGTGCAATATCGAGGAAACAGTGACGAACACAGTGCGAATCATACCGCTAGGAGGCGTCGGCAGCGTCGGCAAGAATATGACGGCGATCGAGTACGAGGATACGATCGTCGTCATCGACTGCGGGCTCATGTTCCCCGAGGACGAGATGGTAGGTGTCGATCTCGTCCTCCCCGATATCCGCTACCTGCTCGAGCGCAAGGACAAGGTCGCGGCGATCGTCCTGACCCACGGGCACGAGGACCATATCGGCGCGCTGCCGTATCTGCTGCCGATGCTGGACGTGCCGGTGTACGGCACGCCGCTGACGATGGGGTTCGTGCGCGCCAAGCTGCGCGAGCACCGCCTGCAGAACAAAGCCGAACTGCATACGGTGGTGCCGGGCGAGGTGACGCGGCTCGGGCCGTTGAGCTTCGAGTACATCCGCGTCACGCACAGCATTCCCGACAGCGTGGCGACGGCGGTCCACACGCCGGTGGGCACGATCCTGCATACCGGCGACTACAAGTTCGATCCTACCCCGGTCGACGGCCGGACGACGGACGAGGCCAAGCTAGCCGAGCTCGGCAAGGACGGCGTGCTAGCGCTGCTGAGCGACTGCGTGCGCGTCGAGTCGCCCGGCTGGACGCCGTCCGAGCGCGAGGTGGGCGAGGCGTTCGACCGCGTGTTCGGGCAGGCCCAAGGCCGGGTGATCATCACCACCTTCGCCTCCAACATCTCGCGCGTGCAGCAGGCGATCACCACGGGGTATCGCCACGGGCGCGTGGCGGCGGTCGTGGGCCGCAGCATGGAGAACAACACCACGGTGGCCAGCGAGCTGGGCTACTTCGCCGTGCCCGACGGCGCTCTGCGCCCGATCGACGAGGTGAACAGCCTGCCGTTCCGCCGCGCCCTGTTCATTACCACGGGCTCCCAGGGCGAGCCGAACTCGGTGCTGTCGCGCATCGCCAGCGGCGATCACCGCCAGCTCCAGCTAGAGCCGGGCGACACGGTGATCTTCTCGGCCTCACCCGTGCCGGGCAACGAGGAGGCGGTGTCGCGCACCATCAACCGGCTGTTCAAGCAGGGTGCCACGGTGATCTACGGGCGGCAGGAGCTGGTCCATGTGTCGGGCCACGCCAGCGTGGATGAGCTGAAGCGCATGATTACGCTGACCCGGCCGCGGTTCGCGGTGCCGCTGCACGGCGACTATCGCCACATGGCACTGTACGCCCGGGTGGCCCAGGAGGCTGGCATCCCGCGCGAGCGCATCCTGATCCCTGACCTGGGTACGGTGATCGAGTTCGATGATCGGGGCCACGGCGCGATCGTGGGCCAGGTGCCGGCCGGGCCGCTGTTCGTGGACGGCATCTCGGTGGGCGAGGTGGACCACGTGATCCTGCGCGACCGGCGCATGCTGTCGCGCGATGGCATCTTCGTGGTGGTCGCCGCGCTGGAGCAGGAGACCGGGCGCGTGGTGGCCGGACCGGACATCCTCACACGGGGGTTCGTGGACCCGCGCGACGCCCGCGAGCTGCTGGACGGGGCACGCGAGCGCGTGCGCGCTGTGTGTGAGGCGCACGCGCACGGCCTGAGCGACTGGAGCTTCCTGCACCAGAAGATCCGCGATGCCCTGGGGCCGTACCTCTACGAGATGACCGGACGGCGCCCGATGATCATGCCCCTGATCCTGGAGGTCTAGGGTGGCGGGCCGCCGGGCCGGCCGCAAGGGCGCGCGCACCGCGTCGCCTCTAGCGCCTCTCCAGCGGCTAGCCGTCGCCTACTGGCCGCTAGCCGTCGCCGTGCTGTTGGTGGGCAGCGGCGGCGTGTTCGGCCTGGCCCTCTTATTCCCCGGCGGTACGCTCGCCACGCCGCTACACGACTGGCAGCAGCGCGCCCTGGGCTGGACGGCGCCGCTGGTCGCGCTGTGGCTCAGCGCCGCCGGCGGCGCCGTGCTGTGGTGGCACCTGCGCCCCACCGATCCGCTGCCGCTCCTACGGGTGGTAGGGACGGCCGGGATGAGCCTGGCCCTGATCGGGCTGGCTGGCCTGTACACTCAAGCACAGCCCGACCCGGTGGCAGCGGCGCGGCAAGGGGTCGGCGGCGGGCTAGTCGGCCTGGGCCTCGCGCGGCTGCTGGTCGAGGCGATCGGCGGGGTGGCGACCGGAGTGTTACTGGTCGCCTTGCTGGCAGGTAGCACAGCGCTCGCACTGCGCCTGGCACCCCACCAGATCGCCCGGGGGCTGCGCGCCAGCGGCGCCATGGCCTGGCGGCTGGTGCAGGCAACCGCGCGCTGGACCCGGCAGGTGCAGCTTCGCCGCTCCTACCGTGCGTTGAACCCGCCGCCCCATGCCGAGCTGGCCGCTCTCCGCGAGGTGCGAGCGGTAGAGGGCGGAGCGCCTCCCGAGGCCGCCGCGCGAGGGGCCGCGCGCCGTGGCAACGGCCGCAAGGGCCTCGCAGGGAGCGAAGCCGCCGCGGCGCTGCCGGATGGGCCGTTGGCGCCGCCGTCACCGCGCTCCCCGTGGCGCCTGCCGCCGCTGTCGCTGCTGGCCCCTCCGGCGAGCCCGCAGGTGAGCGCGGTGGACCTGCAGGCGCGGGCACGCATCATCGAGGAGACGCTGGAGAGCTTCAACATCCAGGCGCGCGTGGTGGAGATCAACGAGGGACCGACGGTCACCCAGTTCGGTATCGAGCCGGCCATGGGGGTGACGGTGAGTCGCATCCTGGCGCGGCAGAACGATCTGGCGCTGCGGCTGGGCGCCACGAGCCTGCGCATGGAGGCGCCCGTACCGGGCAAGCGGGTGGTGGGCATCGAGGTGCCCAATGTGGCCAAGGCCGTGGTGACGCTGCGCGAGATCCTTGCGTCGCCCGAGTTCGAGCGGCTCGGCTCGCCGCTGAGCCTGGCCCTGGGCCGCGACGTGGCGGGGCGCCCGGTGGTCGCGGACCTGGCGAAGATGCCCCACCTGCTCATCGCGGGGAGCACGGGCTCCGGCAAGAGCGTGTGCCTCAACGGCATCATCGCCTGCCTGCTGATGCAGTGCACCCCGGCCGACCTCCACCTGCTGCTGATCGATCCGAAGACCATCGAGCTGACGCCCTACGAGGGCATCCCGCACCTGCGCCTGCCGGTGGTGACGGAGATGGACAAGGTGGTGGGGGTGCTGAAGTGGGCGATCGGCGAGATGGAGCGGCGCTACGCGCTGTTCGCCAAGCACCGGGTGCGCAACCTGGCCGGCTACAACGAGCTGGTGGCCAGCGGCGAGGTGCCCGAGGTGCGCCGGCTGCCGTACCTGGTGCTGGTGATCGACGAGCTGGCCGACCTGATGATGACCGCGCCGGACGAGGTGGAGACGAGCATCGCGCGGCTGGCGCAGAAGGCCCGGGCGGCGGGCATCCACCTGATCTTGGCCACCCAGCGCCCCTCGGTCGACGTGGTGACGGGCCTGATCAAAGCGAACTTCCCCACGCGCATCGCCTTCGCGGTGAGCGCGCAGGTGGACTCGCGCGTGATCCTCGACATGCCCGGGGCGGAGAAGCTGCTCGGCCGGGGCGACATGCTGTACCTGTCGGCCGAGTCGGCGAAGCCGCAGCGCGTGCAGGGCACCTACCTGTCCGACGCCGAGATCGGTGCGCTGGTGACCTTTTGGCGCGAGCAGGGCACGGCGCACTATGACCCTGAGGAGATCGCGGCGGTGGAGTCGCTGGGCAGCGGGCGCGAGGAAGGCAGCGACGACCTGATCGAGCGGGCCGCGGCGCTGGCTCAGGAGCACACGCGCATCTCGGTCTCGCTGCTGCAGCGCCGCCTCGGTATTGGTTACCCGCGCGCCGCCCGCCTCATGGACACGCTTGCCGCGCGCGGCCTCGTGCGGCCCGGCGAGGACGGCAAGAGCTGGGTAGCGGCCACCGCCGAGGGCGCGGCCCCGACCGAGCGCGCCGAGGTGTCTTGAGAGCGCCGCGCGCGCCAGTCGCCCTCTCCGCCTACCGCGGCATGTGCGCGCTGGCGTTTGTTGCCAGCGCGCAGCGGGTGCTCTATCCTTTCGCCCGGTGCGTAGCCGACGGCGCAGGAGAGCAGGCGTGAACGAGACAGGGCCGGACGGGAGGATCGCCGCGGAGGAACACGACAGCAGCGTCCCCGCCGCCGGGGCCGGCCCGCGCGCCGGCCCGGAGCGACGCCAGCCGATGTCCGCCCCGCCTGCCGTGGAGCGAGGCGTGGCGCTCGTGGCCGAGCCGCAGTCCTCGTCCGCGGCCGAGCAGCCGCCGGCTCCCGCGACTCCATCGCCGGCCCCCGAGCCGAACTGGCAACGGGCCGGGCGCCGCCACTGGCCCGATCTGGCGGCGGTGGTTGGCTTGCTGGCCCTGGCGCTCGGCTACTACTGGCCACTGACTACTGGCCAGCGCATCTTGTACGACTTCGACACCTGGGTGTACTTCTACCCGCTCCGGCAATACGCGGCCGACGCGCTGCGGGCCGGGCGCTTCCCGCTGTGGACCCCGGACATCTATCTTGGCGCGCCGTTCTTCGCCAACGCCCAGACGGCACTGCTGTACCCGCTGAACGTCGTCTACCTCCTGCTGCCGGTACCCCAGGCGCTGAGCGCCTCGGCGATCCTGCACACCTGGCTGGCCGGCGCCTTCCTCTATCTGCTCGCGCGGGCCACCCTCCGGCTGAGCGTGGGGCCGGCGCTGTTGGCCGCGCTGGCCTTCGCCTTCGGCGGCTACCTCACGGGGCTCATCACGCACATCAACCAGCTCCAGGCCGCGGCCTGGCTGCCCCTGCTCGTGTATCTGCTACTGGGAGCGGTGGCGCGCCGCAGCGTGCGCTGGGCGGTGGGCGGCGCGTGTGTACTGGCGCTTGCGGTGCTGGCCGGCCACATCCAGGTGGTGTACCTGACGCTGGTCGCACTGGGAGTGGTGGCCGTGCTGGCGCCGTGGCTGGCCCTGCCGAGCGCGCCGAGCAAGCACCGGGGACACAGCGCGGACCGGGCAGGGGCGAGTGGCACCCCAGTGGCTGCTGGGCAGACGGCTCCGGTGGAGGTTCGCGTCATCCGCGAGGTGCCGTGGTGGCAGCGGCTGCCGTGGCGGGCCTGGGCCTGGTCGCTCGGGCTATACGGCCTGCTCGCGGCGCTCGGCCTGCTGCTGACGGCCGTGCAGCTCATCCCCACGGCCGAGGTGCAGCGCGAGGGCATCCGCAGCGGCGGGCTCAGCTACGCCGAGGCGAGCTCCTTCTCGCTGCCGCCACCGCTGCTGCTACAAGCCCTGCTGCCCGGCTTCTGGCGCAACCCGTTCGGCGAGTATGTAGCGTACATCGGGGTGTTGCCCCTGGCGCTGGCGCTGCTCGCGCTCGCCGTGGCGCCACGGCAGTGGGCGCTGCTCGGTGGCGCGCTGGCCGCGTTGGGGCTGTTCCTGGCGCTGGGCGGCTACAACCCGTTGTACCCCGTGCTGTACGCGATGCTGCCGGGGATCGGGCTGTTCCGGGTCCCGGCGCGCTGGCTGTACGTGTACTCGTTCGGCGCGGCGCTGCTGGCGGGCGGAGGGGCCGAGTGGGCCTGGCAGACGGCGCGAGCGCGGGGCGCGCGGTGGACCGGGCTCGTGCCACGGCTCGACCGGCGCCGCGTCGTGCTGGTCGTGGGCACGGCGAGCATCGTGGTCGCGCTCCTGGTGGGGCTGACAGGCGATCTGGGCGCGCGGCGGTTCTACCTGGCCTGGGGTGGGCTGGGGCTGCTGGCCGCGGCGCTGGTGGCTCTCACGCTCTGGCGGCGACGGCTGGGAATGACGCTGCTGGTGGGCGCGGCGGCGGCCGAACTGGCGGCGGCCAGCCTGGTCGCCCCCTTCCGCGAGGCGATCCCTGCCGAAGTGTACCGCTCCGAGCGGCCTGTGCTGGCTCCGGTGCGGGCCGACGGGGCGACGTATCGTACCCTGAGCCTGGCCCGCGACGACTACGCGCTCGGCGAGATCGTCGCCGGCCGCTTCCCCTACCCCGACGCGCCCGAGCGGGTGATCTACAACTACGCCGTGGCCAGCAAGCACAACGAGGTGCTGACGCCGAACCTGTCGCTGGAGTACGGCCTGGCCTCGCCTGATGGCTACGATGGAGGCGTGCTGCCGCTGCGCCGGTGGGTCGAGTTCATGCGCCTGGTGGTGGCCGAGGACGAGCCGCGGCCGGACGGTGTGCTGCGCCACCGCCTCCACTACTTGCCGGACGAGCGCCTGCTGGACCTGATGGGTGTCAAATGGGTGATCACCAGCGTGCTGCGCGAGGCTAGATGGGACGGAGTGCCGTTCGACCGGCTGGCGACGCGGCGCCTGGGACCGGGCCAGCGCTACGAGCTGCCCGTGCCCGACGTGCCGGCCAGCGCGATCGCCCTGCTCTCTTCCGTCGCCAACCCCGAGCTGCCCGACGGCTCGCCCATCGGGCGGCTCACCGCCATCGGCGCCGACGGGAGCGTGCAGGAGCTGATGGTCCGGCTGGGCCAGCAGACGGCGATCGCGACGCCCGCGGCACCCGAGGGGAGCGAGCTGGCCGCGATCGCGCCACCCGACCCGCGGCTGCGCCACGTCGACTACGCGGTCCGGCTGCCGCTAGAGAGCCCGACCACGGTGACCCGGCTCGTCTTCGACCAGGTCGCGCCCTCCGGCACCTGGCTGGTGCGCGCGGTGACCTTGCTGGGCGAGGACGGCAGCTCCCGGCCCCTGCCGCTGACCACGCGCGTCACCCCGGTGGCCCACGACGACCCGTCGGCCGTGCGCCTGTACCGCAACGAGGCGCCGCTCCCAGTGGCCTTCCTGGTGCCCGAGGCCACGGTGCTCGACGACCCGGCGGCGCTGGACTACCTGCGCAGCCCGCGCTGGCAGCCGGCGCGCTCGGCGGTGGTGGCGCCAGCGCCGGAAGCCCGGCCGCTCAGCGACTCGGCGGCCAGCACGGCCAACGACACCGTGCGCATCCTCGAGCGTGCGCCGGAGCGCTGGCGCTTGGCCAGCGAGGCGGCGGGCGAGCGGCTGCTGGTGCTCACCCAGGCGTTCTTCCCCGGCTGGCGCGCGACGCTCGACGGCCAGCCCGTGCCGCTGGTCCGCGTGAACTACCTGTTCCAGGGCGTGTACGTGCCGCCGGGCACTCACACGATCGAGCTGCTGTATCAGCCGCGCAGCGTGGCGGTGGGTCTGCTGGTGAGCCTACTGGCGCTGGCAGCCGCCGCGATGTTGTACGCCTACGGACGGCTACCGACGTTGCCCAGCGGACAGGGGACGCGGCCGCCGCCGGGCGGCCCGCGCGCGCAGGCGCTGCCTGTGCAGCCGCCGCGACGCGGGCGGAGCAAGCGGCGATGAGCGATGCGGTGTTGCCGGCCGCTTCGTCCCGCGCGCCCGCCACCTCGTCTCCCCGAGACGAGCAGATCCACACGGGAGCCCCGAACAGGGAGGGTGCCGCGCCGACACCGGCCGAGCTACGGGGCCACCTCATCGCCCTGCTGTTCGCCGCCGAGGAGCCCCTGCCGCTGGCGCAGGCGGCCCGCATCCTGGAGGTGCCGCTCGCGCAGCTGGAGGCGGTCGCGGCAGCCGTGGAGGCCGAGCCGCCCTCGGGACTGATGGTCCAGCGAATTGGCGCCGCCCTGCGCCTGGTGACGGCGCCGGCCTCGGCGCGCTATGTGGAGCGGTTGCTGGGCGGCCCGCCGATGGCGCGGCTGTCGCGCGCCGCGCAGGAGGTGCTGGCTATCGTCGCCTATCGACAGCCGATCACGCGCGCCGAGATCGAGGCGCTGCGCGGGGTGAACAGCGAGCGCGCGCTGGAGACGCTGATGACGCGCGGGCTGGTGGCCGAGGTCGGCCGCAAGGAGACGGTGGGGCGCCCCGCCCTGCTCGGCACCACGCCCGCGTTTCTCGACTATCTGGGCCTGCGCTCGCTGGCCGAGCTCCCGCCGCTGCCCACGCCGCCAGAGCGCGGGTAGCAGGCCTCACGGCCGATACGGCCCCAGCTGCTGGATGGCGTAGTCGAGCCAGGTGTAATCGACGAAGCGCTGGAGGTCGAGCGGCTCCCGGTAGTTGAGGTAGCCACGCTCCATATAGAACTGCTGCTGTAGCATCAGGTGGTCGATGTTCATCCGCCCGTTCACGTCGACCTGAGCCGGGACAGCGCGCATGATCACATCGGCCGGTACTTTCGTGTATTGCTCGACGATCGCTGCCTCGGTCGGGTCCTGGTAGCGGCTGCGGGCGAGGTCGCGCAGCGCGCGGAGGTAGCCGACCATGAAGCGGCGGGCGCCCTCGGGATTGTTCTTGACGAACTGCTCGCCGTACAGCACCACCTGCGCCGTGCTGTTGGGATCCAGCCCCTCGCGCACGATGATCGCGCCAATGCCTCGCTCCTGGGCATACAGCACCCATGGCTCAGTGAGCGATGCCGCATCGATGGCGCCGCTGGCCAAGCCGGGCAGCATGTCGGGAAAGCCCATGATCACCAACTCGACATCCTCCAGCGTTAGCCCGCCCTTGCGCATCGCCCGGTCGGCGACGAACTCTCCATAGGAGCCCTTGCCGGTCACCGCGAGCCGGCGGCCCAGGAGCTGCGCCGGGGTGGTGAAGCGGCCGGCGTCGTAGTTCTCCTTCGAGACCACCAGCGCCGAGGGGAGGAAGCCATCTGGACCGGCGCCGGAGATCATGGCCACGATGCGGCCACTCACGCCTTGGTGCAGCGCGTTGAGGAAGCCGGCCGCCACCGCCCCGCCCACCACGTCGAGCTGGCCGTTGGCCAGGAACGGCATCGCCACGTCGGTGCCGCGGAACTCGGTCGCCTCCACGTCGAGGGCCAGCTCGCGGAAGTAGCCCTTCTCGATGGCCAGGAAGAAGGGCGCGTGGGACATGGCCGCGAGGTAGCCCAGGCGCACGGGCGACGGCGCATCCGCACGGGCGGGAGACGCCGGGGCGGCGGGAGCCGACGGCGCGGGCGGTGCGGCGGGCGTGGTAGCCTGGCCCGCGCGGCGGTCAGGGGTGGCTTCCACAGCTGCGCCGGAGCCGCGGCAGCCAACCAGCAGGACGAGCAGTACGGTCGCGCTGAGGGCGCCGAGCCAACCTCGGAGCATCACCGTTCCCTCCCCAACTTCATCGCCGCGCGGACCGCCTGGGGCCGATGCTAGGACGATTCTGTGCTGAGATGGTACAGGGCGCGGGCGTTGTCACAGGTGACCTTGCGCACGGTCGCGGCGGGCAGGTGGCCCATCTGGCGGGCGATCACCTCCCGCGAGTGTGGCCAGGTGCTGTCCGGATGCGGGTAGTCCGACGCCCACATCACCCGGTCCTCGCCGATGGCCTCCAGCAGCGCCAGGCCCACTGCGTCATCCTGGAACGTGGCCCACACCTGGCGGCGGAAGTACTCGGAGGGGCGCAGCTGGAGCGGGAAACCGCCATGCGCTTCCCAGTGACTACGGACCTCGACCAGCTTGCGGTACTCGTTGTCCATGCGCTGCAGGGCGTACGGCAGCCAGCCGATGCCGGACTCGGCGAGCACCAGGCGGAGGCCCGGGTGGCGGTCGAGCACGCCGCTGAAGATCAGCCCCACCAGCGGGTCGAGTAGCTGCAAGGGCACCTGCACCCCGTTGATCGCTGCGGTAGCCAGCGGGCTAACCCCGGGAGGGGCCGTGGGCGTGGCCACGAGCAGGTGGAGACCGATGGGGATGTCGGTCTCGGCGGCAGCGGCCCAGAATGGCTCCCAGTCGGGATGGTACAGGGGCGGGCGCGCCGCCGCGGCCAGCAACACGGCGTGGCGCAGGCCGTTGGCCGCGATGCGGGCCAGCTCCGCCGTGGCCAGGGTCGGATCGTCGGCCGGCAGGATGGCCGCGCCGAGGAGGCGCTGTGGGGCCGCCTGGCAGAACTCGGCGAGCCAATCGTTGTAGGCGGCGTAGCAGGCCTGGCGCAGCGCGGCGTCCTCGACACGCAGCGGCGCCACCGGCCCGTACATCACGGTAGCGTCCACCCCGTCACGATCCATATCGGCCAGGCGTAGGTGCGGCGTGGTGGGGCGCGGCGCGTCGGCCGGGGATGCATCGTCCTCCCGGTCGAGCGCCCACTTGAGGCCGCCGCCACGGCCCCACGGCCCCCACACGGTGTCGCCACACACCCACATCGGCCCCGCGTCGGCAGCAACGACACGGGGGGCGCGATCGCGCAGCGCCGCAGGCACTCGCTCGGTCCACAGGTCGCGCGGCAGGTAGCGGAGGTCGATATGGTCGTCCGCGGAGACGAGCCGGTACTGCATGGCGTTTCCCTCCCCAGGCGGCGCGCTCACTCAGCCGGGGCTCGATTATACTGAGAGCCTCCCCGGTGTGTGAGAGCGGTTTTCCGTATCACGAAAACCAGTGCCGCATGTGGCGGTGCGGCCTGAGGATGCTCGGCGCTGTCGCGGGGCGCCGGCACTGGCCACGCTCCCCTGGTCTGCGCTGGCGCGGGCTACGGTTGGTAGCGGCCGAGCTGCTGGAGAGCGTAGTCGACGAACTGCCGGTCGATAGCCTGGGTCACGTCCACCCGCTGCGGCGAGAAGCCGTTCGCCACGTACCAATCGACGTCGTTCTGCAGCAGCTCCACATCGAACTCCCCGTTGGGGTCGACCCCCAGCCGCATGGACGCGTACAGGCTACGGTCGCGCACCGACAGGTACTTGGTGAGGATATCGAGGATCTGGTCACGATCGACGTCTTTGTTGAAGGCGTCGTAGAGGTCGCGGATGCCCTTGAGCAGCGCGACCATGAAGCGCTGGCCGACCTCGGGTCGCTGGCGAGCGAACTGTGGGCTGTACACCCAGGCCGTCGCCTGTTGGTTGGGGTAGATCTCGTAGAAGTCTTTCCAGACGGCGGCGAAGCCCTGGGCGAGCAAGCCGGTACGGATCGGCTCGCTGAGCGTGGCGATGTCGATCGAGCCATTGGCGAGTGCCACGGAGGCGTCGGGCTGGCCCATGTCCACCAGATCGACGTCGGCCTGGGTGAGGCCGGCCTGCTCCAGCGCCTTGACCAGTACGATGTGGGTGAAGTTGCCGCGCCCGTTGATGGAGACGCGCTTGCCCCGCAGGGACGAGAAGTCCGTGAACACGCCGTTGTCGAGGTCTTGCTTGCGCACAACATAGGCGGAGCCGGGCAGGCCGGGCCGCACGCTGGACTGGAGGGCGACGAGGCGCAGGTCGGCGCCGCGGGCGATAGCGTTCCATAGCCCGGCGCTCAGCGCCCCGTTGCCCACGTCGATCTGCCCGGTTGCCAGGCTGGGCACCATGTTGGTCGGGTCGCTGATGTTCTCGGTGGTGACATCGAGGCCCTGCTCGGTGAAGTAGCCGCGCTCCAGGGCCACGTACAGCCCCGAGACCGTCAGCAACGGCGTGACGCCCACCCTCACGCCGTCCCGCGTCGTTGGTGGGGCCGCGGCCGGCGCCGGCTGGGCAGCAACAGGCGGAGAAGCGGGAGCTCCGGCCGCCGGAGCGGGAGCGGCCGGACTGGTGCAGCCCGCCCCGGCGAGGCACAGGGACAGCAGAGCCAGGGTAGCAAGCAGGCGAGGCATGGTGCCCTCCTCGATCCCTTGCAGCCAGCACTATCTCTGGCGCCACCCAACGGACCACCCCGATCCCATCACCGGGGCCAGCGATCAAAGCCGGTAGAGCGCGCGGGCGTTGTCACAGGTGACCTTGCGCACGGTCGCGGCGGGCAGGTGGCCCATCTGGCGGGCGATCACCTCCCGCGAGTGTGGCCAGGTGCTGTCCGGATGCGGGTAGTCCGACGCCCACATCACCCGGTCCTCGCCGATGGCCTCCAGCAGCGCCAGGCCCACTGCGTCATCCTGGAACGTGGCCCACACCTGGCGGCGGAAGTACTCGGAGGGGCGCAGCTGGAGCGGGAAACCGCCATGCGCTTCCCAGTGACTACGGACCTCGACCAGCTTGCGGTACTCGTTGTCCATGCGCTGCAGGGCGTACGGCAGCCAGCCGATGCCGGACTCGGCGAGCACCAGGCGGAGGCCCGGGTGGCGGTCGAGCACGCCGCTGAAGATCAGCCCCACCAGCGGGTCGAGTAGCTGGAGGGCGGCGGAGACGGAGGCGATGGCGCTGGTGGCGATCGGCGGGACGCCCGGCACGGCCTTCGGCGCGCCGACGTACAGGTGCAGGCCGACCGGGATGCCGGTCTCGGCCGCGGCGGCCCAGAACGGCTCCCAATCGGGGTGGTACATGGGCGGCTGGGCGGCGGCGGCCAGCAGCATCACATGGCGCAGGCCACGCTCGGCCAGGCGCAGCAACTCGCGGCGGGCAGCGGCGGGGTCGTCGACCGGCAGCATGCCAGCCCCGATCAGGCGGCGCGGCTCGGCCTGGCAGAACTCGATCAGCCAGTCGTTGTAGGCGGCGTAGCCATGCTGGCGGGCTACCGGGTCCTCGATGAGCAGAGGCGCGATGGGCCCGTACATCACGGTGGCGTCCACCCCGTCGCGGTCCATGTCGGCCAGGCGGAGGTGCGGTGTGGTCGGGCGGAGCACGCCCTCCTCGAAGACCCCACCGCGCTCGAGAGCGGAGCGGCGGCCGACCTCGCGGCCGGTCGTGGTGCCCCAGGGCCCCCACACGCGATCGCCGCACACCCAGGCGAGGCCGCGGTCGGTCGGCTGGACGCGCGGCACCCGATCGCGCACGGCCGCGGGCACGCGCGCCTCCCAGAGGTCGCGCGGCAGGTAGCGGAGGTCGATATGGTCGTCCGCGGAGATGAGCTGGTAGTCCATGGGGCTCTCGCCTCCCGCTTGGACGGGCGCCCTGGTTCGTTGCGCCCGAGCTCGACGCCCGATTATAGTGACCCGCGCCCCAAGTCACGAGATCGGTATTCCAGATGCCGGAAACCGCCACGCGCCCTCCCGGCCCGAACGCGACCGCGATCCAGTCGGTCGCACGGGCGTGCGTGTTGCTGGAGCAACTGGCCGGGCTGCGGGTGGCAGGCGTGGTGCAGCTATCGGCGGCCACGGGGCTGCGGCCGGCGACCGTCCACCGCCTGCTGCGTGCCCTGTGCGCCGCGGGAGTAGTGACACAAGATCCCGCGACGCGGCTGTACCAGCCGACGCTGCGGCTGTTCGAGTGGGGGCAAGCAGCGGTGCTGCGGCTGCAGGTCCGCGAGGTGGCCAAGCCGTTCCTGCAGAGCCTGGCCGCCGAGGTGAAGGAAACGGCGACGCTGGGGCTGCGCGAGGGCGCGGACGTGATCTACGTCGAGTGGATTCCCGGCCGCCACCTCATCCAGCCGCGCGTGCACATCGGCGCGCGGGTGCCCGCCTACCGCTCCTCGCTGGGCCAGTGCCTCCTGGCCTGGCTGTCCGACGACGAGCGTCGCCGGCTGCTGCACGGCCGGCCGTTGGTGCGCGGCGGCCCGAACACGCTGCTGTCGGTAGCGGCCATCGAGCAGCGCCTGGCCGAGGTGCGCGCCCGCGGCTACGCGATCGACAACGAGGAGCACGCCGCTGGGGTGCGCGCGGTGGGCGCGCCGCTCCATGATGCGGCGGGCCGGGTCGTGGCGGCGATCGGCCTGGGCGCGCCCGCCAGCCGGATGCCGCCGCGCCGCATCGCGCAGCTGGGCCAGCGCCTGATCGAGGTAGCACATACTATTAGCAGCCATCTGGGCTACAGCGCGGGCGCCACGCCGCAATCGGCCACGCGCTAGGGTGGGGCCGCCGGGGCGCAGGCGGGAGGAGGGCAGGATGCGCAGCGTTCGGCTTCGGGTTCTGGGGACACTCCTCGGCATGGGGTTGGCGACGGGCTGCGCGGGAGCGCCGAGTGGTGGGCCGGCGGCCACCGCGACGCCGCCGCCAGCGGGGGCGAGCGCGCGGCCGACTGCCGCAGCGGTGGCTCCCGCGCCCGCCACGTCGGCGCCACCGGCCGCTACCGTGGTTCGGCTGGGCAGCCAGCGGCTGGCGGTCCAGGCGCCGATCTATATCGCCGATGAGCTCGGGTACTTCCAGCAGGAGGGCATCGAAGTCGAGTACGTCACGTTCTCGTCTGCCTCGGAGATGATCCCGGCGGCCGCGACGGGGCAACTGGAAGCGGTGCCCATGCCCGCGAACCCGGCGATGTGGAACGCGGTGGCGCGGGGCGTGCCGATCAAGGTGGTGCTGGACCAGGGGACCTACCGGGCGGATCAGAGCGAGCAGGCACTGGCCGTGCGCAAGGCCCTGTACGACAGCGGGCAGGTGCGCCGGTTGGAGGACCTGCGCGGCCGGCCCGTGGCCATCACACCGCCCGGCAAGGCGACGACCAGCGGGTGTGCGCTCTCGGTGGCCCTGCAGCGCGTGGGCATGACGCTCGACGACCTCGACATCCAGCCCGTGCCGTTCCCGGACATGGTGGCGGCGTTCGCCAACGGGGCGGTCGACGCGGGCATGAGCGTGGAGCCGTTCCTGACGCGCGCCATCCAGCAGGGCACGGTGGTGCGCCTGCTCACGGTGGGCGAGATGTACCCCAACTTCACCATCGCCACGCTGGGCTTCGCGGACGCCCTGTACAACAACCGCCCGCTGGCGAAAGGGTTCGTGCGAGCATATATCCGGGCGATCCGTACCTACCAGGCGGCGCTGAACGGAGCACCGAGCGACGCGCCGCTCGAACGGCTGCAGGAGATCATCAGCCGGGGCACGGGGCTCGACGTGGCCACGGTCGCGGCCAGCACGCCCCCATACTTCAACCCGAATGGGCTGCCCAACCAGGAGTCGATGCGGTACTGCTACCAGTTCTTCCGTGACCAGGGCCTGATCCCGCAGCCGATGTCCGACGCGGCGATGCAGGCGCTGTGGGGCACGGAGCTCGTGAACGAGGTGCTGGCTGAGATCGGCCGCGCCCCGGAGAGTTGAGCGCGCCCAGATTCGCCCGCTGCCCCCTCCTGCTGGCGGTGCCCTGGCCTGCCAGGCGCTACGGATCGCTACACGGTCGGCCCGCGCTGGACGGCACGAGTGCGGAACGCGGGCCGATGCTTGGCGGCAGGGAGTGACAGGCGATGACGACCGAGACGCGAGCCATCGTGGTGGGAGCCGCGGTGGCCGGCAGCGCCGTGGCCAACGCCTTCGGCGCGCAGGGGATTCCCACCCTGGTAATCGAGAAGGGCTTCGAGCGCGACAACAGCACGCGCGGCGACTTCCTCCATCCCCCCACGCTCCGCTTCCTCGATGCCTGGGGCGTGCTCGACGCGCTGTTCGACGACGGCGCGCTGCCCATCTATCATCTCGCGGTCAGCCACCGCACGCTCGGGCGGCTGGCCACGTACGAGATCCGCGCGCGCGGCCAAGGGCGCGCCGGCCGCACGATCGCGGTGCCGCACGACCGCATCGAGGCGGTGATGAAAGGGTGCGCGCAGCGCTGGCCGAGCGTGACCCTGCTGGAGGGGACGGTCACCGGCCTGCTGCGCGAGGGCGGCCGGGTGGTCGGGGCGCGGGCGCGCGTGGGCGGCGAGGAGCGCGAGTTCCGCGCGCCGCTGGTGGTGGGCTGCGACGGCGCGATGTCGCTGGTGCGCCGCGAGCTGGGGATCGAGAGCGACCGCTACCTGTACGACCACTACTTCGTCTACATCCAGGCCGACGGACCGACCGACCCGCCCGCGGCGATCCACTTCTGCCTGGACGAGACCGGCGTGATCATGGTCGCCTCGCGGCCGCGCCGCCGTATGCGCATCGCCATCTACTGCGAGCGCGGGGCGCAGAACGACCTGCTCCGCCGCTCCGACGCGGACCTGCGCGCCTATGTCACATACCGGGTGCCGTGGCTGCGTGACATCCACTTCACGCGTGAGGACGTCCACGTGTATGCGGTAGCGCGGGCGCTGGCCGAGGCGTTCTGGGCACCGGGCGCGGCGCTGGTGGGCGACGCGGCGCACACCACGCACCCCGCCGGGGCGACAGGGATGAACCTGGCAATCAGCGGGGCGGCCCGGCTGGCCGAGCTGGTGGCACCGGTGCTGGCCGCGGAGGCCGTGGACCTCGATGCGCTGGACGCCGCGCTGCGCGCCTACCAGGCGGAGCGGCGGCCGGCGGCGGCACTGGCCCTGGAGCACAACCACCAACAGGCCGGCCGCATCTGGATGAACGGCTGCCACCTCGACCCATACACCTACGCGCGCAACGCCGACCCGAACGCAGGCTGGGGCGTCGAGGGCGCCGGCTGGGGCGAGAATCCGGCCGCGCTGCTGCGCTCAGCCGGCTACTGAGCGCGGTGCCTCGGTCCCAACGAACAAACTGTCATCCACGGAGGCCGCGATGAAGCTCGCGCTGTTCGACGACTATCGCCTGGGCGTGGTAACCCCCGACGAGACCGCGCTGGTCGACGTGACCGACGCCCTCCCCTGGCCGCACGACCCCGACCCCCAGGGGGCGGGCTGGTGGGTGCGTCTGTGCCGCGACTTCGCCGCGCTGCGCGAGCGGCTGGCCGCCGCGGCGCGGGGCACGCCGCGCTCACTGGCGAGCGTGCGGCTGCGCGCGCCGGTGCTCAACCCCTCGAAGATCGTTGCCGCGGCGTCGAACTATCACGCCCATGTCGAAGAGATGCACGCGGTGCTGGAGCGCACGGCCGGCGGCGTGGAGCCGTGGTTGATGGAGTTCGACGTCTTTCTCAAGGCGCCATCGTCGATCATCGGCCCGGAGGAGGCCGTGGTCCTGCCGGCCGCGCCGCTCGCCGCCGGCAAGGAGATCCACCATGAGAGCGAGCTGGCGGTGGTCATCGGCCGCGGCGGCCGCCACATCCCCGAGCACGAGGCGCTGGCGCACGTGCTGGGCTACACCATCGGCCTGGACATGACCGTGCGCGGCACCGGCGACCGCTCGCGGCGCAAGAGCTACGATACGTTCACGCCGCTGGGACCGTGGCTGGTGACCGCCGACGAGATCGCCGACCCGCACGCCCTGCACATCCACCTGACGGTCAACGGCACGACGCGGCAAGATGTGAACACGCGCGACATGGTGGTGAAGATTCCGGGCATCATCGCCTACGCATCGAGCGTGATGCGCCTGGAGCCAGGCGACGTGATCCTCACCGGCGCGCCGCCGGGGGTCGGGCAGGTGCGTCCTGGGGACGTGCTGGAGACGCGCATCGCGGGGATCGGGCGCATGCGGCAGACCGTGGTAGCCGCGGAGGACACTGGCGCGCCCGGATGAGCCCGAGGAGGTAGGGAGAACCGCGATGGTCCGTATCCGCTCGCGCGCGCTATTGGGGAGCCTCCTGCTGCTGAGCGTGGCGCTGGCAGCCGCCTGCGCACCGTCGGCCGCGCCGGCGGGCAGGCCCGCAGCGGGCAGCACGCCCGAGCCGTCCGCCGCCGCCCCCGCGCAAACCGCGGCGACGGTCGCGCCGGCCGGCCCGCGACAGAAAGTGCGCTACGGGACGCTGAACATCTTCGGCGACGCGGGCATCTTCATCGGGATCGAGGAGGGGTACTTCGCCCAGCAGGGCATCGAGGTGGAGCTAACGAGCTTCGACTCGGCGGCCAACATGGTGGCGCCGCTGGCCACCAACCAGCTCGACGCGGGTGGCGGCGCGCCCAGCGCGGGGCTGTACAACGCGCTGCGCAGCGGTGTGAACGTGCGCATCGTGGCCGACAAGGGACACAGCGACCCCACCCCGCCCGGCTTCCCCGTCAGCATCTACCCGGTGCGCAAGGAGCTGGTGGACAGCGGGCGCGTGCGCGGCGTGGCCGACCTCAAGGGCCTGCGCTTTGGCCAGCCGGCGGTGGGCATCAGCCCAGAGCTGGACCTGGTCGAGTTCCTGCGCCAGGGGGGCCTCACCCCGCGCGACCTGGAGATCGTGATCTTGGGCTTTCCCGATATGGTGCCCGCGTTCGCCAACGGCAACCTCGACGTGGCCTGGATCGTCGAGCCGTTCGCCACCCTCGCCCTCAACCAGGGCACGGTGAGCATCCTAGGCTACGATCACACCGTGAACCCCTACCATCAGGTGGCCGTGCTGCTGTACTCGCCGGAGTTCAGCCGCTCCGAGCTGGCCACGCGGTTCATGGTTGGCTATCTCCAGGGCCTGCGGCTGTACAATGACGCGTTCGTCAAGCGCGATCCGACGGCCCGCGAGAAGGTGATCAGCGCCCTGATCAAGCACACGCCGGTGAAGGACCGGGCGTTGTACGATCAGATGACCATGTCGGCGCTGGATCCGGACGGCAAGATGAACCTGGAGAGCTTCGAGCGGCAGCAGGACTACTTCCTGAGCACGGGGACGCAGCAGGGGCGGGTGGACCTGTCGCAGTTCATCGACCTGCAGCACATCGAGGCGGCCGTGCGGCAATTGGGCCCGTATCGCTGAGCCGGCGCCGGCCCGAGCGCCGGGAGGAGGCGCAGATGGGGTTCACCATCAGCGGCGTCACGCACTGGTCGATTCCGGTCAACGATCTGGCCGAGAGCGAGCGCTTCTATCGCGACGTGCTGGGGCTAGAGTACCGCGGGCGGCTGGGCGACTCGCGCATGGCCTGCTTCACCGTGGGCGGCCACCAGATCCTGCTGTGCGAGCGCAACGAGCCGCTGCGCCGCACGCCCGTCCAGGACAATCGCCTCCACCACGCCTTCCACCTGGCACCCGCCGACTGGGAGGAGGCGCTGCGGACGCTGCACCGGCACGGTATCCGCCCGGTGGAGCCGATCGTGTACCGGGAGCACGGCTTCTTCCCGGGCGCGGAGGTGTACTTCCTCGACCCGTCGGGCAACATGTTGGAGCTGCGCAATCCAGAGTGGCGGCCCGGCATGCCGCGGCCGAGCTTCGAGGAGATCGTCGGCGCCGCGTAGCGTCACCACGCGTCGCCTCGGGCCAGCGCTGGCAGCTACAATGCGGGGGCGCGGGGGGCCCCACCGGGGGGGGGCGCGGCCCCCCGGGCCCGCCGCCGCGTGGTGGTGCATCAGCCACGCGGCCCGAGGAGTGAGGATGCAGCGAGCTATCGGCGCCGTGCTGGTCATCGCGGTCCTTCTGGGCCAGGTCGGCTCAGCGCGCGCAGCCCAGGGAGAGCAAGTGCCCATGCAGTGGTCGAATCCCCCCGCGATGACCATCGACCCCACGCGCGGCTATACGGCAACGCTCAGCACGACCGCGGGCGACATCGTGATCGAGCTGCTGCCCCAAGACGCGCCGGCCACGGTGAACAACTTCGTGTTCCTCGCCCGCGAGGGGTTCTACGCCGACGCCCCGTTCCACCGCGTGATCCCCGGCTTCATGGTCCAGACCGGCGACCCCACGGGCACCGGCCGCGGCGGTCCCGGCTACCGCTTCAATGACGAGCCGGTGCGGCGGCCGTACGAGCGCGGCATCGTGGCCATGGCCAACGCCGGGCCGAACACCAACGGCAGCCAGTTCTTCATCGTCCAGGGAGACCGCGCGCGCGGGCTGCCGCCCAACTACACCATCTTCGGTCAGGTGGTCAGCGGCATGGAGGTGGTGGACGCTATCGCCAACGCGCCCACGATACAGGATGGCCGCGAGAACTCCCGCCCCGTCGACCCCGTACGGATCGTGAGCGTCACTATCGAGGAGCGCTGAGCGCGGCCGTGGAACAGCGGCGCGGGGCAGCGCGGGGGGGGGGGGGCGCGCCCGCGCGGGGGCCCCCCGCCGCCCCCCCCGGGCCGGGA
>JADGHJ010000051.1 GCA_019686175.1 Chloroflexota bacterium
CGCTCGCCTGATGGCTCGCGGCACGGGAAGGACGCTTCGGTGAGAGCCCGAAGACGATATCGGCGAGGGGCACTATGAGCGAGGTGGTTGTCACCCGGCCGCGGGCGCCCGCGGCCGGGCCGCCCCGCGCCGGCGCGCTGAGCCTGGCAGCGCGGCAGGCCCGGCTAGCCTGGTTGTTTCTAGCGCCGAGCCTGGTCGTCGTGCTACTGGTGGCCATCTTCCCCCTGCTCCAGACCGTGGCCCTGAGCCTGACCAACGCGCGCCTGGCGAGCCCCGAGCCCGCGCGCTTCGTCGGGCTGAGCAATTACGCCGCGCTGCTCGGCGACTACCTGTTCTGGCAGTCGATCGGTGTGACCCTCCGGTTCGCGGTGATCACGGTCATCGGCGAATTCGTGCTGGGCCTGCTCATCGCGCTGCTGGTGAACGCACAGTTCCGGGGCCGCGGTCTGGTGCGCGCGGCGATGCTGGTGCCGTGGGCGATCCCTACGGTGATCTCGGCCCAGATGTGGAAGTGGATGTACAACGATGTCTACGGCGTGGTGAACGACCTCCTGGTGGCCACGCTGGGCCTGCTACCGGCCAATGTCGCCTGGCTTGCCGCCCCCACGACCTCGCTGGCCGCCGTGGCGCTGGTGGACATCTGGAAGACCACGCCGTTCGTGGCCCTGCTGCTGCTCGCGGGGCTGCAAGTGATCCCCGAGGAGCTCTACGAGGCCGCCCGCGTGGACGGCGCGAGTGCGCTCCAGCAGTTCGTGCAGATCACCCTGCCGCTGCTGCGGCCGGCCATTCTGGTCGCGCTGGTGTTCCGCACCCTCGACGCCCTGCGCGTGTTCGACGTGTTCTACGTCATGTTCGGTGAGCGGCCCGACACGATGACCATGGCCATCTACAACCAGGAGACGATCGTGGCCTTCGCCGATGTGGGCTACGGCGCGGCGATCAGCACGGTGATCTTCCTGATCATCGGCATCTTCGTGGTGGCCTACGTGACCGTGCTACGAGTGGAGGCGCCATGACCCGGCACCAGGCGCTGGGCCGACTGGTGCTGTACGTACTGGTCGGGGGGATGCTGGTATTCCTGCTGTTCCCGTTCTACTGGGCGGTGCGCTCCTCGCTCATCCCGAACAGCGCGCTGTTCGCCACGCCGCTGGAGTACTGGCCCAGCCAGCCCACGTTGGAGCACTACCAGCGCGTCTTGCGCGACGGCCAGTTCTTGCGCGCGATCCTCAACTCGGCGCTGGTCGCGGGTGCCGTCACCGCGCTATCGCTGGTCATCGGTGCACTGGGCGCGTACGCGCTGGGACGATTCCGTTTCCGCGGACGACTGCCCGTCCTGTACCTCGTGCTGTCGATGACCATGTTCCCGCAGATCGCCGTGCTGGGCGCGCTGTACGCGTTGATCAACTGGCTCGGGCTGTACAACACGCTCTGGTCGTTGATCCTGACCTACCTGATCTTCACCCTGCCATTCACCGTCTGGGTGCTGACCTCGTTCTTCGCCGGGCTACCGCGCGAGCTGGAAGAGGCGGCGTACGTGGACGGCGCGACGCCGCTCCAAACGTTCTACCTGGTGATGCTGCCGCTGGTGGCGCCAGGGCTCGTCACCACGGGGCTGCTGGCGTTCATCGCGGCCTGGAACGAGTTCCTGTACGCGCTGTCGTTCACACAGACGCCGGACCAGCGCACGATTCCGGTGGCGATCTTCACCTTCAGCCCGCAGACGGGTGGCGGGTTCGAGGTGCCGTGGGGCCAGATGATGGCCGCTACGGTGCTGGTCACCCTGCCGCTGGTGGTGCTGACCCTGGTCTTCCAGCGGCGCATCCTCGCGGGTCTCACGGCAGGTGCGGTGAAAGGATAGCCGCCGCTCACGCGCGCCACTGATACTCACCGAGCCGCCGCACGACCTCCTGCTGCAATGCGGTGGTGGCTACCCGTTCGAACGGCAGCACCTCGGGCTGGCTGCCGGCACGGACGTTCATCTCCTGGGCGAAGCGCAGGGCATCGGGATCGATCGTGAGGTTGGGCGCGACGATCTTGTGCTCCTTCTCGTAGTCGTAGGTGAACTCCAGCTCGTCGCGCGGCCGGCCGGTGCGGCTTGCGGCGAGTGCGAGCCACTCATCCTTGTGCTCCAGCGAGTAGCGGATGGAGCGCGCCCAGGCGATCATGGTTCGCACCAGGACGTCGCGTTTGGCCTCGATATCACTCCCGCGCACCATGAGGCCTGTTCGGATGTACTTGGGGAGGTACTCGTTGAAGTAGAGCAGCACCTTGGTGTTGTCCGAGCGGCGTGCCTCGGGCACCCAATCGATGGTGGAGGGCCCCGCATCGACTTTGCCCGCCAGCACCGCGCGGAAGACGGCCGGCGACGAGCCGATGTTGACGTACTGCACGTCGCGGTCGTCGATACCCTGCACGTCGAACAGGGCGACCATCAACTGGTGTAGGAACGAGCCCGGATCGGCGATCCCGACAGACTTGCCGATGAGATCTTCCACGCGGTTGATCTCGGGGCGTGTGTACAGGGCGAAGTTGAGGCCCGGTTTGGTAGCGCCGACGAACTTCAGATCCGCGCCGTTAACCACGGCGAGCGGCATGGCGGCGAAGCCTGACTCCGCGATATCCAGCTCGTTGGCCAGCAGGGCTTTCAGCATGGGGCCGCCTGCCTGGAACTCGATGAACTCGATGTCGATGCCTTCATCGCGGAAGAAGCCACGCTCCTGGCCCAGGTATTGGAAGATGTTCTCGCTGAGCCCCGCGATCACCCCGGCGCGCACATGGGCCGGTGCCTGCTGACTCGGCGCGCTCCCGCTGCCCGCTGACGCGCCCGACTCACTCCCTTGCGGGCCGCCCGCGCTCGGGCGCGGGGCGCACGCCGCGAGCCATCCGGTAGCGCCTAGCCCCGCGATCGCCAAGAACCGGCGGCGCCCGATGCTCGGACCGATCCGGTGCACTGACCTCGATAGCGGCTCCGCCATGGCGTCACTCCTGTTCGTCGCTGCGTCTGGCAGCACTTGCTCCGTTCCCACTAGCGAGTGCGGGTAGCGTCGGTCTCCTGCCGCGTGCGCCGTCTGAATAGCGCCAGTGTGTCGTAGTGATCGGCGCAATGCAACCATTGCCACAGTCGAGTGCACGAGCTGGCGCGGTGCATGGCGATGTAGCCTGCCAAGCGCCCGGACAGAGTACAATACGAGCAATTTCATCCCTGGCCGTGTTGCTCGATGGGGCCCCACACCGTGCAGACCGTGAGAAAGCTGCGCAAAGGCAAGAAACCATGAAGCTGGGCTACTTCACGCTCACGGACAACCCCGACAGCTACGGTGCGCTCCGCCGCGATCCGAATCGCTTCCTGCTCGACGTCATGGAGGAGGCGGTGCTAGCCGACGAGCTGGGCTTCAGCTCGGTGTGGCTGCCGGAGCACCACTTCGGCCTGTTCGGCTGCCTGCCTACCCCGGCCGTGTACCTCGCCCACCTGGCGGCGCGGACCAAACGCGTGCGCCTCGCGCCGGGCACCGTGGTGCTGCCGCTCAACCACCCCCTGCGGGTGGCCGAGGAGTACGCCTCGCTCGACTTGCTCAGCGGCGGGCGGGCGCTGCTCTCGGTCGGCCGTGGCTACGACCACCGCGAGTACGATGCGTTCGGCGTGCCCATCAGCGAGAGCCGCGAGCGGTTCGACGAGGGCGTGGCGCTACTCCGCAAGGCGCTCAGCGAGGAGGCGATCACCTGGCAGGGCCAGTACTACCGCATCGCGGAGCCCGTGACCGTGTTGCCGCGGCCGGTGCAGCGGCCGCACCCGCCGATCTACATCGCCTGCTGGAGCCGGCCGACCATCGAGCTGGCGGCGCGCGGCGGCTATTCCGGCATCTTCGCCCCGTTCGCGGCGGCGATGATGTTCGGGAGCCTGGCCAACTCGGTGGCCGAATTCCGCGCGCTGGCCGCCACGGCGGGCCAGCCGCGCCCGCGAATCATGTGCTCGTACTTCCTGGTTCTGGCCGACGACGCGGCCGCGGTGCGACGCGGGAAGGAGCGCCTGCTGCGCTATCTCCTAGGCGCCGCGCCTGCCCTGCTCGACGAGCGCGTGCCGCCGCCGCCGCACCTGGCGTATATGGTCGACGTGGTGAAACAATTGCGCGCGCTGCGTCCGGAGCAGCTGGGCGAGCGGAGCGTGATCGCCGGGGGGCCGGCAGAGTGCGTGGCGGCGCTGAAGCGCGTGGAGGAGGCCGGAATCGACGAGGTGATCCTGTACTTCCACTTCGGGGCGCTGGAGCATCGGGAGACGCTGCGCCTCATGGAGCGCGTGGCGCGCGACATCCTGCCGCACTTCGAGGCGGCGCCCGCCGTTCCAGCCGCCGCACACTGACGCGGTGCGAGCCGCAGGCCGCCGTCGGCACCAATTGCCCCTGTGGCCCACGATTGCTACGGTGGCGCACGGTGAGCGACACGAGGGCGGGCGTCCGCCGGCGTATTCGTATCTTCGTTCGGGAGAAACACGCCATGACGAAGCTCTCACGCCTCAGCCGACGCCGCTTCCTCCGCACTGCCGGGCTGGTCACGGGCGGCGCGTGGCTGGCGAGCTGCGCGCCCACTAGCAGCCCGTCGCCCACGAACAAACCGAGCGCAAGCCAACCGACCGGCGCACCCGCTACCTCCGCCGGCGCACGGTCAGCCGGCGGCGAGCGGCCGCTCAAGATTGGGGTCGTGTTGCCGTACGCTGGCGTCTACACGCTGCTTGGCGAGAGCATCACCAACGGGATGGAGCTGTACTTCGCCAGCGTGGGCAACACGGCGGGCGGGCGCCCGATCGTGCTCCTCAAGGAGGACGAGGGCACGCCCGACGACGCGCTGCGCAAGACGCGCAAGCTGGTCGAGCAGGACGGGGTCGACCTCCTCACTGGCATTGTGAGCAGCGCCAGCGCCTATGCTATCCGCGACTACGTGCATGAGAACCAGGTGCTGTTCATCTGCTCCAACGCGGGCGGCAATGACCTCACCCGCGCGCGCAAGAGCCCATACATCTACCGCACCTCGTTCGCCAACGCCCAGCTCAACGCGCCGATGGGGGAGTTCATCTACCGGAACATTGCACGGCGCGTGTTCATCAGCGGCGCCGACTATGCGGCCGGGCACGAGCAGGTCGGCGCCTTCCGCGAGGCGTTCGTGGCCGCGGGCGGCGAGATTGTCGGCGAAGCCTGGCCGCCGTTCCCCAACAACGACTACGCGCCGTACCTCACCCAGATCGCGCAGGCGCGTCCCGAGGCGAGCTACAGCGCCTTCTTCGGCTCGGACGCGGTGAACTTCGTGAAGCAGTTCGCGGAGTTTGGGTTGAAGAGCACGATCCGCCTGTGCGGTGGCGGGGCGATGATCGACGAGGACACTCTCCCCGCGCAAGGGCAGGCGGCTTTGGGCGGGATCACAGGCATGCACTACACCCCGACGCTGGACACGCCGGAGAATCGTGCCTACGTCGAGGCGTACCGCGCGAAGTACAACCGCGAGCCCGACTCGTACTCGATACAGGGCTACGACACGGCGCGCTGGATCGTGGAGGCGGTCAACGCGCTGCAGGGCGACACGAGCGACAAACGGAAGCTCGGCGACGCCCTGCTCGGGATCAAGTTCGTGAGCCCGCGCGGGCCAGTGGAGCTAGATCCGGAGACGCACAACATCGTGATGAACATCTACGCCCGCGAAGTGCGCGAGGTCGATGGCCGCCTCACCAATGTGGTGATCGCCACCTTCCCGCTGGTCCGCGACCGCGGCGCCTAACGGCTCCAGCTAAACCGTTCTAGTAGCCACCACTTAGTAGCGACCAAGCACCTCGATGGCATGAGCGGCGTAGCGGCGATCGATGACGGAGCCTAGATCGACGGGCCCGTCGAGCAAGCGTTGGCGTACCCACCAGTCGATATCGAACGCCATGCTGGCCTCATTGACACCGCCGTTTGGGTCGATGTAGGCATAGGCCATCTGGTCGTACAGCGCCGCTTCCTTGACCGGAGTGTTGTCGATGAGTACCTGCACGACTTCTGGGCGGCCCTGGTTCCGGAAAAAGGCGTCCATGTAGTCCCGGACGCCCTGGAGGTAAGCGAGCATGAAGCGCTGCCCGATCTCTGGTGGGATGCGCGGTGAGTACATGACGAACGCCAGCTGATGGCCGGGATACAGCTCGTCGGAGCCACGCCAGCGCACGAACAGTTCCCGCGCCACACCTGCTGCAACCAGGGGTTCGATCTGAATCGCTGCGTCAAGGCTGCGGTTGGCGAAAGCGGCGTTCATGTCCGCGAACGGGAGCTCCACTACGTCGATATCGGCCAGAGTCAGGCCACCCTGCTGTAAAGCCAAGTCGACGTCGATGAGGCTGGTCGAGGCGCGCGAAGGCACCGCGATCCGCCGTCCACGCAGATCGGCGTAGTCGCGAATGGCGCCGCTATCAGCCAGATCTTTACGCACGACGAGGGCGGTGAAGCCTGCACCGGGCTGGGTGCTGCCAGCGTCCGCGACGATCTTCAGATCGATGCCACGCCGGATGGCGTTGTACGTGCCTGGGCTAGCGGCGCCGATGGCGGCCAATACCTCGCCGGTAGCCAGAGCTGGTACCATCTCGGCGCTAGTTCCGAACGTGACCAATTCCACGTCGAGCCCCTGGGCGGCGAAGTAGCCGCGATCGCGGGCGAGATATACTGGCCCTGCTGCTACGGCAGCACCTGGTAGCGCCATCTTGACTTGTGTGCGGCCACCTTGGCCGGCGGCTGTCGGCCCGTAAATGCACTGGAGTACTATCAGTATCGCTGCGAGGATGCCGGGTATTAGGACTCGAGTTCGCGCGCTCATGCGCCTCTCCCTCCGCTCAGCCGGCTCGTCATCTCAGACGCTACGGCCGCTTAGCCCCGTCACGCGTGCGGGGTGCGTGCAGCGTAGCAGGCGGCCACGTGCGATCACGGCCACGATACGCGCCTGGTCTGCGAGGATACGTACGTCGGCCAGTGGGTCGCCATCTACCACGATGAGGTCTGCCGCCTTGCCTACATCGATCGTGCCGATCTCGTGATCCAAGCCCAGCAACGTCGCCGCCTCGCTGGTCGCCGCCGCGAGGGCGCGCGCTACAGGCAGCCCTGCTTCGACCATGTGTCCCAGCTCTTGAGCGTTGGCGCCATGGTAGTTGAACGGCGTGCCGGCATCGGTGCCCAGGGCGACGCGCACGCCGGCTGCCAACGCCCGCTGGAACGACTCCACCTGTGCAGTGCTCACGGTGGCCGCCTTCTGTACGACGTACTCGGCGAGCCCAGCCGAAGTGCCATGGGCGAGGATGTTGCGTAGTGCGGAGAAGGTGGGTACCAGATAGGTACCCCGCGTGGCCATTAGCGAAGCGGTGTCCTCCTCGAGATAGAAACCGTGCTCGATGGAGTCGATCCCTGCCAACACGGCGTTGCGAATTCCCTCGGCGCCCTGGGCATGGGCGGCCGCGCGCCGCCCAGCCTTATGCGCCTCCTCGACACCCGCCTCCAGTTCCGCGCGCGTGAGCTGCGGCGCACCCGGCTGTACACCTGGAGTGAGTACGCCACCGGTAGCGATAAGCTTGATCACATCGGCCCCGGCCTTCAGTTGCTCACGTACCGCCTGCCGCACCCCATCGGCGCCGTCCGCCTCTCGCGAGCCGAACAGCCAGCCGTGCCCACCGGTCATACAGATCGGGAGCCCCGCTGTCACAATGCGCGGGCCTTCCACCAAGCCTTCTGCGACAGCCTCACGGAGATGGACCGTCACGTAGTCGCGGTCGCCTAGCGAGCGGACCGTCGTGAACCCCGCCTGCAGGGTGTCGCGGGCGTGTTTAGCCGCCCGCCAGGCGACGAAGGCTAGGGGATCGCGTGCCTCGCGCAGGAAGTCGGGGCCGCCGGTCACGCTGAGATGGACATGGCAATCGATCAGCCCCGGCATGACAGTGAGCCCGCGGCAGTCAAGCACCGTCTGTGCCGCGCTGCACCCCTTCCCCACCGCCGTGATGCGCCCCCCTTCGATCACCACATCGCGGTCGGATTGTGGCTCCCACCGTCGACCGTCGAGCAGGGTGGCACCGCGCAGCAGCATCCCTGCAGCCATGCCTAACACCTCTCACCGCGCTCAGCTCAGCGCCGGGATGACCTCGTGGATAGTCCGTTCTAACTGGCCCTCTTGGTCCCAGGCAGTCATCCGCAACGTGATCTGCTTACAACCGGCCTCGATGTAGGCGCGCAGCTTGGCCACACAGTCGTCGACACTGCCGTAGGCGGTCCAAGCCTCGACGATCTCCGCCGGCCAGTTGGTGCTGTAGTACGTGTCGAGGAAGCGCTTGGATTCGGCGAAGGCCGCATCTCGATCCGTGTTGATGTTGATATTGTAGTAGAGCATGTTGTCCATCCCGTTGGGATCCTTGCCCAGATCGACCAAGGCTGCTTGGGTACGGCGCCACATCTCGCCAAACTGTGCAGCCGTGGCGATCGATGTCATCCAGCCATCCGCCAGCCGTGCCGTACGACGCACTGACCGCTCGATGAAGCGCTCGGGACTGCCGGCCTGTGGGTTACTAGCGATCCAGATCGGCGGCCCAGGTCGCTGCACTGGCCGCGGCTCCAAGCGCAAGTTCTCAAACTGGTAGTACTTGCCGGCGTAGCTGGCCGACTCCTGGCTCCACAGCAGGCGAATGACTTCGATCCCTTCTTCCATCAGCCCCACGCGATCGCGCGGCGTCCGTCCTACCAGGGGCATCTCGATATCCTGTTGGCCAGGAGGATAGATGCCTGTGCATACTACTAGCACTAGACGCCCTTTGGAGAGAATGTCGATACTGGCCATCTCGTAAGCGAAAACGATCGCGTTGCGCATGGGAAAGCTGGCCATGCAGGCCGGCCCGATGCGCACCCGAGCGGTCCGAGCGGCCAACGCCCCGAGCAGTGCCACGGCCTCCAGGCGAGGCTTCTGAACCAAGCTGTCGCCGACCCAAAGCGAATCGAACACCTCGGCGCGATCCGCACGTTCCGCCAACGCCAGCAGGCGGTCGACATCGAGAAGACCAAACAAGAGTCCACGATTGGGTAGCGTGAAACCGAAGCGAACTTCCGGCATGCGCCACTCCTTCCTCGGTCCTGTGGAGCGCCGCGGTGTGCAGGCCTGCCGTTACCATCCTCGGGATCGATGGGAGATCAGCGCGGTCGTCGCAGCTCGATTTCCACGCCACACGCCTGGTCCGCCGGGAACCGGGCGTCTTGTGTCGCCTCGATCACCAGTCGCTCGATTCCTTGGCCTGGCTGCAGCCGGATAGTGCTGCCTCGTACGTGGAAGACGTCCCCGTCGGGTTCCAGCCCGTAGGCCTGGCGGTACCGTTCGAGGGCCTCTTTCACATCAGGCACACCGACGACGATCTCCATCCACCGACGCGCCCCATTGGGGTGGCCCCCCACCTCGCCCTCGCGAGCGTAGCGCTGGGCCAGTCGCTCGTCGGGCTCCTCCCACTGAATCAGTGAAGGGCAGTTCGGTGCCTCCCCTAACGGCGCAATGTCGCCCAACTGCCACTGTAGGAGCGTGCCGTCCGGGCGACGGCGGGACATCCTGCGGGGCGGTTCCACGGGCAGCCCGCGCTTCCGGGCAGCTGCCAGATCACGGGCCAGATCGTCGGTCGCGAGTACGTAGAGGAACGCGCCACCGCCTTGAGAGGCGAACCTCTCAATCCGCCGCTGTGCTTCAAACTGGCTCGCTTCGACTGGGTCGGCGATGGCCAGCAGCTCCAGGTAGTCGAGGCCGAAACGGATGAGCGCGTTGTGCGTCCCCGCACCGACGTGGCGTCCCCCAGGAACCACCCTGAAGCCGAGCCGCGCGTACTGATCTACTGCGGCATCGAGGTCAGGGACGACGATCATCACGTGGTCGAGGCGGAGAGTCACATTCCCTCTCCCCGATCGGCGAAGAAGAACCGCCGCGTGTATTCGATGTGCCGCTCCATCACGGCCGCAGCCTGTCGCGCGTCGTGCGCCCGCAGGGCCGCCAGAAGCTCCATATGCTGGGCATAGACCTCTTCGGCACGAGCCGGCAGCACGTAGCCATGGCGGCCCACCAGGTGCATCTGGTCGGACAGCCAGTCGATCAACGTGGCCAGTCGATCGTTGCGACTGGCTCGAGCGATCAGTCCGTGGAAGCGCGCGTTGGCTTCCACAAAGGCGGGGGTGTTGAGGTCCAGCGGCCCGAGCGCCAGCACGGCATCCAAGTCTGCCAACTCGGCGGCAGTGACGAGGCGAGCGGCTAGCTCCGTAGCAGCAGGCTCGAGAAGACGCCGCAGGAAGTAGATGTCCTGGATATCCTTGAGACTGAGTTTGCCAACGAAGTAGCCTCGCCGCGGCACGACCTCGACCAAGCGATCCTTCTGCAGTAATGCCAACGCCTCACGCACGGGCGTCTTGCTGACGCGATACCGTTCGGCCAGAGTCGCTTCTAGCAGCAAGGTTCCTGGTGCGAGCGTGCCATGCAGCAGGTCACGCTTGAGCGTGCGGTAGATGCGATCTTTGAGCGGCTCCGCCCGGCGTGCGGACCGCGCCCTGGCATTCCTCACGGCCATCCTGGATCTTCAGGAACGATACCCGTAATATATCTCGAGTATCGCAGGCTGTCAAACACCTCTCAGGCTCTCCAGGTTGTCAGTGGGAAGCGGGCAGCCAACTTTCCGTGACGCGTGGGCAGTCTTGCTCCATTACGCAGGCGACGCGGCGGTTTCGTCAGTCCTGGACTGACAGGCGTTGGTCGAGTAGCGCGCGCACCTTGGCGGGGCTCAGCGGCGTCTCGTCGGCCGCCACGCCCAGGGCATCCGCCACCGCGTTGTTGATGCAGGCCGGTACCGCGATGATCGCGTTCTCGCCCGCGCCCTTCACGCCCAGGGGGTTCAGCGGTGACGGCGTGCACAGGTGCGCCAGCCGTACGCCCGGTACCTGGTCGGCGGTCGGGATCAGATAGTCGAGGAACGAGGCGGTCAGCAATTGGCCGTTCGCGTCGTACACGACCTCCTCGAACAGCGCGTTGCCGATGCCCCCCGCAAACCCTCCGTGGAGCTGGCCCTCCAGCACCAGCGGGTTGATGATGTTCCCGCAGTCGTGCACCATCGCATAGCGCCGCACGCGCACCGCGCCGGTCTCGGGATCGACCTCGACCACCGCCGCGTGCGCGCCGTTGGAATAGGTCACGGCGCTGGGCGTGAAGTAGTGCGTCGCCTCCAGCCCCACGGGCACGCCCTCCGGGTGCGGCCGGCCGGGGAAGGGGCTCTGGGCATAGGCCGCCAACTCGCCGAGAGGGATCCGGCGGTCGGGCGCGCCCCGCACCGCCACCGTGCCGTCGGCCAGCTCTAGGTCGTCGGCGCTGCACTCCAGCAGGCGCGCGGCCAGGGCCAGCGCCCGCCCGCGTACCTCGCGCGCCGCTAGCACGATAGCATTGCCGGCGTTGACTGCCGTGCGGCTGGCGAAGGTCCCTGTGCCGTAGGGGATGCCGTCGGTGTCGCCCGCCACAATGGTTACCCGTTCCAGTGGTACGCCGAGCTCGTCGGCCGCGAGCTGGGCCAGGGTGGTGAGATGGCCCTGGCCCTGCGAGCAGGCGCCGGTGGCGATCACTACCTGGCCCGACGGCTCGATGCGCAGCCGCGCCCCCTCGAACGGACCCATGCCGTTGTTCTCCACGGCGAACGCCAGGCCCAGGCCCAGCCGGCGCCCCTCGGCACGCGCCCGCTCTCGCTCCGCAGGGAACTCGGCATAGCCGATCAGCTCCAAGAGCTGGTCCAGGCAGCCCGGGTAGTTGCCCGAGTCGTACACCAGCGGCTTGCCGTCGCGCCCGACGAGCCCCACCGCGTAGGGAAACTCGTGGGGCTGGACGAAGTTGCGGCGGCGGATCTCCGCCCGGTCCAACCCCAGCGCGCGCGCCGCCTCGTCGAGCAGGCGCTCGGTGACGAACACCGCCTGCGGGCGGCCCGCGCCGCGATACGGGGCCAGCGGGCAGGTGCTGGTGTACGCCACCTCCACGTCGCACTGGAAGGCCGGTAGCTTGTACGGCCCGGGCAGCATGCTCGACGTAATGACAGGCACCACGATGCCCCAGGGCGTGAACGCCCCGGTCTCGGCCACGAAGCGGTCGCGCAGCCCTAGGATGCGTCCCTCGGCGTCCACCGCCAGCGCGGCGTGATGCACCTGCCCGCGCTCCTGGATGCTGGCCAGCAGGTTCTCGCGCCGGTCCTCGAGCCACTTCACGGGGCGCCGCAGCCGCCACGCCAGATATGGGATCAGGAAATCCTCGGGGTAGAACGGCTCTTTGACCCCGAACGCCCCCCCGACATCCGGGGTCACGATACGGACCTCCTGGGGGGAGCGGTCGAGCAGCTCGGCGAGGATGTCGCGGATCATGTGCGGGGTCTGGGTGGCGTTCCACACGATCAGCCGGCCGAGCTCGTCCACCGTGGCCACCAGCCCGCGGCACTCGATGGGGATGCCCGCGCACTTGCCGATGACGAAGCGGTGCTCGACCACCACCGCGGCGCGGGCGAACGCCGCCGCGATGTCCCCGAAGCCCTGGCTGAAGCGCCCGGCGAGGTTGTCGGGCGCGCCCTGGTCGTCGTGCAGTACCGGTGCGCCCGCGGCCAGTGCCGCCTCGGGATCGACGAGCGCCGGCAACGGCTCGTACTCCACGACGATGCGCTCGAGGGCGTCCTCGGCCAGGTAGCGGTCGGTGGCCACTACCACCGCCACGGGCTCACCCACGTAGTGCACCTTGTCGCGGGCCAGCGGGTACTGAGGGTAGTAGCGCAGCGCCGGGTGGGGGAAGCGGTTGGGCAGCGGGCGCCAGTGCGGCCCGAGGTCGCGCGCGGTGAGCACCGCCACCACGCCCGGCAGCGCCCGCGCCGGCTCGGGGTCGATGCGGCGAAGGCGCGCGTGCGCGTGCGGGCTGCGCAGGATCGCGGCGTGCAGGCAGCCCGGCGGCTCGATGTCGCCGACGTAGCGTCCCTGTCCGGCCAGCAAGCGCGGATCCTCGCGGCGCCGCAGCGCCCGCCCTGTGTACGTCTCGGTGCTCCGCATCGTGTGTCCCCACGAGTCCCGCGCTCAGTCACGCGGGGCGATGAACAGTTGCTCAGCCGTACCGCCGAGTGTGCCCGCGATCTCCGCCGCCGGCCACGGCCGCCCGCGCACCGTGGCCAGGATGTCGTGTGGCGCGTCGAGCCGGTGCGGCTCGTCGGTGCCGAACAGCAAGCGGCCCGCCCCGAAGGTGGCCCGCGCGCACTCTAGCGCCGGCGCGTGGGTGCAGACCGTGTCATAGTAGCAGCGCGCCAGGTATTCGCTCGGCGGCCGCGGACAACGGGGAAAGCGGCGGTAGCCGGCGTCGAGCCGCGCCGCGAGTAGGGGCAGGGCGCCCCCCACATGCGACCAGATCAGCGGCACCCCTGGGCACTCCTCCAGCACCCCCGCCAGGATCAGACGCGCGGCGGCGCGCGTCGTCTCGCCCGGAAAGCCCGCCAGCAGGAAGCTCCCCGCGTCGTCCCGAGGGCCGTCCGCCGGGAAGCACGGGTGCACGGCGACCGGCAGTCGCCGGATGCTCACCTCGCGCCAGAAGTGCCGATATTCGGGCGCGTCGAGCGGCCGCCCGCCCACCGTGGTCGTCACAGCTACCCCCACGGCGCCGAGCGCTAGCGCGTGCTCCAGCTCGTGCCGGAGGGTCGTCGGATCGAGCAACGGCAGGGCCGCCAGGAACCGGAAGCGGTCGGGCCGCGCCTGGCATACCGCGGCCAACCGCTCGTTGACGCGCCGGGCCAGCACGGGCGCCGCCTCGCCGCCCCAGTTTACGTCCAGGGCGCCGTACGACAGCACCTGGACGTCGATGCCCAGCCGGTCCATCAGCCTGAGGCGGTCAGCGAGGTCGTCGGCCCAGCGCGGGATGTGGCTGGCTACGCTGCCCTGCCAGAGGACGAGTCGTGCGCCGTCGGGTGCGCGCCCCAGGCGGAGGGCCGTGCAGTGGCGGGCCAGCTCCGCCAGCTCCTCCTCCCAGTACCAGTGGGCGTGGCAGTCGACGATCACGCTGTGCCCCGCGCCGCCTCGATCAATGCGACGACTGCCGCGGGGGTGAGCGGCAGCCGCCGCACGCCCACGCCGAGCGGGGCCAGCGCATCGGCCACGGCGTTGGCCACCGCGCCGCCCGCGCCCGTGCAGCCGCCCTCGCCCGCGCCCTTCACCCCCAGCGGACTCACCGGGCTGGGGGTGTCCTCGACCTGGACGACCGTCGCCGCGGGCACCACGTCGCTGGTGGGCAGCAGGTAGTCCATGAAGGTGCCTGCCAGGAGCTGACCGTCGTCGCTGTATGCCAGCTCCTCGAACAGCGCGCCGCCGATACCCTGGGCCAACCCGCCCTGGAGCTGGCCCGCGACCAGCAGCGGGTTCACCGCGCGCCCGATGTCGTAGGCGATCGCGTACTTGTCGAAGCGGACCTGCCCCGTCTCGGGATCGACCTCCACAATGCAGGCGTGGACCCCGCCCGGGTACGCCATGTGCGCCGTCTCGTACACGTGCTCGGCGTGCAGCGCCGGGCCCTCGCGCACCGCGGTGGCGGCTACCTCGGCGAGCGACAGCGCCCGCGCCGGCGCCCCGCGCACCCGCACCGTGCCTTCGGCGAATTCCAGATCGTCGGCGGCCACTTCCAGGGCCTGCGCGGCCACGGCCAGCACCTGCTCGCGGAGCTGCCGCGCGGCCGCGAACGCCGCAGCACCGCCCACCACCGTCACGCGGCTGGCGAACGCGCCGGCCCCGCGCGCTACCCGGTCGGTGTCGCCGTAGACGACGTCGACGAGTTCGGGCGGCACGCCCAGGCCATCGGCCACGATCTGCGACATGACGGTGACGAGTCCCTGCCCGACCGACGAGCCGCCGGTGCGCAGCCGCACTCGCCCCTCGGGGGTCAGCTCCACGCGTGCGTACTCCCACGGGCCCAGGCCCGACTTCTCGACGAACATGCCGATGCCCACGCCCCGCCAGCGGCCCGCCGCGCGCTCCGCGGCCTGGCGCGCCCGGAAGCCGTCGTAGTCGATGGCGCGCAGGGCAGTGTCTAGCAGCGCAGGGTAGTCGCCCGAGTCGTACACGGTGTGCACGGCCAGGCCACCGGTGCCCACGTCGTACGGCATCTCCGTGGGGCGGATCAGGTTGCGACGGCGCAGCTCCGCGGGGTCCAGCGCCAGTCGGCGCGCCAGCTCGTCGAGCAGCACCTCGCGCACGAAGGTGCCTTCGTAGCGCCCCGGACCGCGGTAGGTGCCGGTGGGTGTCTTGTTGGTGAGCACGCAGCGCACCTCGGCCAGGAAGTGCGGGAGGCGGTACGGCCCGGGCAGCAGGGCCGAGCCGATCTCGGGCACCGTCGCGCCGTGGGTGCGCACGTAGGCGCCGTGGTCGTTGTCGATCCGCGCGTGCAGCCCGAGCAGGGTGCCGTCGCGGCGCGCCGCCAGCCGCACCCACACCTCCTGCTCCCGCGAGTGGTTGATGGCCTGGAGGTGCTCGCGGCGGTCCTCGCTCCAGGCCACTGGCCGGCCCAGGGTGAGGGCGAGGTAGGGGATGAGGTAGTCCTCCGGATAGAACTCGCCGCGGCCGCCGAAGCCGCCGCCCACGTCCAGCTCCACCAGGCGGATGCGCTCCTCGGGAAAGTCGAGCAGGGCGGCCAGCGTGCGGCGGTTGAAGTGGGGCACCTTGGCCGCGCCCCATACCGTCAGTCGCCCGCTGGCACGGTCGTACTCGGCCAGCAGCCCGCGGCACTCCAGGGGCACGCTGGCGTGGCGGTTGGTGTGGAAGCGCTCCTCGAGGACGACGTCCGCCTCGGCGAAGGCGCGAGCGACGTCGCCCACTCGTTGCTCGAAGGCGCAGGCCACGTTATGCCCCAGCGCCTCATGCAGTACCGGTGCCCCTTTGGCGAGCGCCGCGGCGACCGACAGCACCGGCGGCAGCGGCTCGTAGTCGACCATCACCTCCTCGGCGGCGTCCTCCGCCACGTAGCGATCGGCCGCCACCACCACGGCCACCGGGTCGCCGACGTAGCGCACCTTGTCGCGTGCCAGCGGATACTGGAGCGCGTCGGTGAGGCCCGGGTAGGAGGTGAGGCGCAGAGGGATCGGTCGCAGGGTGGGCGGTAGGTTGGCGGCGGTGAGCACGTACACGCCGGACCGCGCGCGCGCCCGGCTGGCGTCGATGCCTCGGATGCGCGCGTGGGCATGGGGGCTGCGGACCAGCGTCGCGTGCAGCGCCTCGGGCCGGCGCAGGTCGCCGATGAAGCAGCCCGCGCCGCGGAGCAGCTGCGCGTCCTCCTTGCGGCGCAGCGCCGCGCCAATGTAGCGCGCCATACGGACTCCGTCAGGCCCCAGGTGCTGGCGTGGCGGGCGCCTGCGGGGCCGGGCGCTCTTCCCACTCGTCCTCGGGGATGAACGCGACCACGCGGGCGATCGATGACTCGCCTCCCACAAACTTCCACGGGAACACACCGATCAGGCAGCGGCGGTTGAGCACCTGCTCGACGTCGCCGCCAAGGTTCTCGACATGGAGGATGTTGTGCGGGAATGGCACGCGGTGCATGGCGAAGAGGTCCTCCTTCGGGAACACCTCGTGCACCTTCTTGCGCACCAGGTCCTCGTACTCCTCCACCAGGTCGCGGCGCATCCGGCGGATGGTGGTGTTCATGGGGTGGTCGGCCGAGCCACAATCCACCGCCGTCCAGGCGAACTGCATCTCGACGAACCACTCAGCCAGCCGGCGGTCGCCGCCCGGGTGGCGCAGGAAGTAGCGGGGCTCGTCCTCGGCCTCGTAGCCCGGATAGTACTTTTTGTAGCCCGTGTAGTAGACCAGGATATCGCCCTTCTTGACCGGCACCTTGCTGGTGAGCATCTCGGGCGTGATGATGTCCCAGTCGCCGACGCAGTCGCTGATATCGACGATCACGCCCTCGCCGAAGCAGCGGGCCAGGGGGAAGCTGGCGATGTCGGCCCCGCCCGGGATGCCGTGCATCTGGCCGTCGATGTGCGTACTGACGTGTAGGGGCGTCTCGATATATTGCGCCAGGATGTCGTGCGAGGAGAAGCGCTGGATCGTGTACACCTTCACCGGCGGGTAGCCGGCCCAGCCGGGAGTGTGGACGCTGAACGGGTGCGAGAGATCGACCAGCCGGAAGCGGGGCAGCATGGAACCCTCCCGGAGCCGCGCGACGTGCGGCCAAGCGGTCAGTTGCCCGGATATCATGGGCGCCACACGAGACGAAGTCAAGCTGGAGGCAGGCGTCATCCTTTGTGGACCGACGCGACCGTCGTGCCGCGGGGATCGAGGGATGGAACGATGCGAGCCGTGAAGGGCCATCACGGCAAGCGCCGCACGGGGCGCAGCCGCTACGTGTGGCACTGGCGCACGCACTGGCCGGTGGTGCTCAACTTGTTGGTCGTCGTGCTGATCGAGTGGTGGATCAGTCGGACGCTCAACTACGGCCTCACGCCGTTCGCACTGGTGCTCGACCGCCAGGCCGCCGAGGTCGCCTGGACGGCCCTGCTGGGCGCGCTGTTCCTCGCCGCGCTGGTCCAGTACCTCCTCGCTCGCACGCATCACCGGCCGGTAGTGACCTGGGTGGCGATGGCGATCTTCACGCTCGGCGTGCTGCTGGACGTGGCCGAGCTGGCGATGACCCTGTTCGACCCCGATCTCAGCCCCCGCCGTGTGTCCGGTCCCAACGGGCCGACGGTGACCGACATCGGGATCGCGCTGCTGACCGACGGGGCGCTGATCTGGACCAGCAACATCGTGCTGTTCACGCTCTGGTACTGGCTGCTGGACGGCGGCGGCCACGAGCGCCGCGTCGAAGGCAACTGGGAGCGGCGCGACTTCCTGTTCCCCCAGCAGCAGTTGGAAAAGCCGCTGGCCGACTATCCCGATTGGCACCCACGCTACCTGGACTACCTGTACCTCGCGTTTTGCACCAGCACGGCGCTGAGCCCGGCCGACACCCTTACCCTCTCCTGGCGGGCGAAGCTCCTGCAGATGCTCCAAGCGACGATGTCGCTGGTCCTCATCGCCCTGATCATCGCGCGCGCCATCAACCTGCTGTCCAGTGCGATGGCCGGTCCATGAGAGGGAGAGCGACCGCCGCTCGCCCCGGGCTGCCCTTCCGCGAGGGCGTCTACGCCGTGGTGCGACTCATCCCCCCCGGACGCGTGATGGCCTACGGACAGGTCGCGCTGGTGCTGGGCGCGCCGCGCGCGGCCCGCGCCGTCGGCGGCGCACTGCACCTGCTGGCGGGTGAGCCGGCCGACGTGCCATGGTGGCGCGTGGTCAACGCCCGCGGCACCATCAGCCCGCGCCACCCCGAGCGGAGTATGTGGGAGCAGGCCGCCCGCCTGCGTGCCGAGGGCGTGGCGGTAGACACCACGCTGCACCTCGACCTCGCGCGCTACCAGTGGTGGCCCGATCGCGCCGCCCTGCGCGCGCTGCGGCTCGCGCCCGAAGTCATCGCAGCCATCGAGGCCTACGCGCAGCGCCGGCAGTGAACGGGCGCCGCGTGCGCGTCCGTGCTGAGCGACTATACTGGAAGGCGCGCCCGCCGTCGCAATCACACAGGAGACGAGCCATGAGCCGCACGCGCACGCATACGCTCGACGCCTCGCAGGTGCACTACGCTTGGGACAACGCGCTGCCGCCACGGCTGGAGATCGAGCCGGGCGACGAGGTGGTGTTCCAGACGCGCGACGCGGCCGACGGCTACTACACGCCGCAGTCCACGGCCGAGGACGTGCGGCGCCGCGTGTTCCCCGGCCACCCCCTCACCGGTCCCGTCTGGGTCAAAGGGGCGCGGCCCGGTCACGTGCTGGAGGTCGAGATCCGCGCCGTGGAGCCCGGGGCATGGGGCTGGACGGCGATCATGCCAGGCCGGGGCCTGCTGCCACACGACTTCAGCGAGCCGTACCTCCACAAGTGGGATCTCAGCCGCCGTGACGTGGCCCTGCTGCGGCCGGACATCGCCATCCCCATCGAGCCGTTCTGCGGCATCCTCGGGGTCGCGCTGGCCACGCCCGGGCCGCACAGCACCATGCCGCCCCGTGAGAACGGCGGCAATATGGACGTCAAGCAGCTCACGGCGGGGACGACGCTCTACCTGCCCGTGCAGGTCGAGGGCGCGCTGTTCTCCTGCGGCGACGCCCACGCTGCACAAGGCGACGGCGAGGTGTGCCTCACGGCGATCGAGACCACGGCCACGGTCACCCTGCGCTTCCGGCTCCACGACACCTTCACCATCCGCGAGCCGCAGTTCCGCACGGCCGGCCCGCTGGGCGGGCGCCCGAACACCGGCCCGTACTACGCCACCACGGCGTTCCACACCGATCTGCTGGAGGCAGCGCGCAACGCTGTGCGCTACATGATCGATCACCTGGTACGCACACGGGGGCTGTCGCGCGAGGAGGCGTTCGTGCTGTGCAGCGTGGCGGTGGACCTGCGCATCAGCGAGGTGGTCGACGCGCCGCACTGGATCGTGACGGCGTTCCTCCCCGAGAGCATCTTCCGGGGCTGAAGGGCGCGGCGCTCAACGTGCGGCGGTGGCGCTCGGCTCCCAGCGTTGCCCGAGCTGCGCGTCCGGATCCGCCAGCGTCGCCACCAGCCGCAGCGGCCCGTTGCTCGTGTTGGTGTAGCCGTGTGGCACGCCCGGGGGCACGATCACAGTCATATCGGCGCGCACGGGGAACGTCTCGGCGCCGACCGTCACCAGCGCCTCGCCCGCGAGGAAGGTGAGTACCTCTTCCACCGGATGCGTGTGCAGGGGCACGACCTCGCCCGGGGCGTGGTTAGCGACCCACACCGAGAGCTGCTGGGCGCCGACTTCGCGGTTGACCACCATGGACAGCGAGGGCTGGCCCGAGGCCGAGAGGATGACCGGGCGGTCACGGTGATTCACGACGGGCATCGGGCACCTCCACCTGGCTGGGCGCGCTCTGACGCGCTACGCTTCGACCCTGGCCCGTATTCTAACAGGAGCCGCACCGTTCGGAGCGAGCCACATGCAACGCCTGTATCCGCCGCCCGCCGTGTCCCTCGAGGTCGCGGCGGTCTACGCTGACCTCGCCTGGCCCGGCCCGCCACCCCACCGGCCGCACGTGGCCGTCAACATGATCGCCAGCGCCGACGGCCGGGCGGCGGCGGGCGGCGGCACCGACCTGCTGGCGTCGCGGGTGGACCGCGCGCTGATGCGCGCCCTACGCGCCCACGCCGACGCGTTGCTGCACGGCGCGGGTACGCTGCGCGCCGAGACGTTCGGGGCGGGTGTGCCGGTGGAGCTGGCGGCATGGCGTGCAGCTCGGGGCTTGACGCCGCAGCCGCTGGCGATCGTGGTCAGCGCGAGCGGCGCCGTGCCTGCCCACGACCGCTACCTCGGCACCGACCCGCGCCGGCGTCTCATCGTGACTAGCGCCGCGGGCGCACGGCAGTTGTCCGAGGCCGTGCGCGGCCGTGCGGAGCTGCTCGTGGCGGGGGAGGAGGCGGTCGATCTGCTCGCGGCGCTCCGGACATTGCGAGTGGAGCGCGGGGTGCGCTGGCTGCTATGTGAGGGCGGGCCGCGGCTGGCCCACGCGCTGTTCGCTAGCGGCGCCGTCGACGAGCTGTTCCTCACCCTGGCCCCGAAGCTGGTGGCGGGCCCGGGCCCGGCGGTCCTGGACGGCGCTAGCCTGCACCCGCCGCTGCCGCTCACCCTGCTCGCGGTCCACGAGCACGCGGGTGAGTTGTTCCTGCGCTATCGCGTCGATGCCGGACCCCGCTGAGCGCACCCGGGCCCCGGGGCCCGCGTCTCTCGGTACGGCTCGGACCCACGCGGCTCTGGCCCTGTGGCACGTCCGTTGCCGAGCTCTCCTTCG
>JADGHJ010000323.1 GCA_019686175.1 Chloroflexota bacterium
GCGCCCGCGGGAACAACGGCGCCAGCATCTCCGGCCCGACGGGCTGACCCGTGCCAGGGTGGAGCGGCGGGGCCGGCGGGTGGGGCATGTCGGCCATGATGTTGTACCAGGCCTTGGGGATTTGACTCTCGTCGAGCAGGAACTTCGTCTTCTCGGCCATTCCCTACATCCTCCCGGCGCGCGGTCGTTGCCACCCCGTCGATGCTGCCGCCCACGGTCCGGCGAGCTGCCAGTCCCTGGAGCCAGGGCCCATGCACCAGCGGCCGGCCGTACCCTATGATGCGTGGGAGCGCCGATGGTACCTCGCGGCGCACGCACGGTTACGCCGCGAGTATACTGACTCGGCGACGGGCAGTAAAGCGCCACGCGCACGCGGCGACGAGGGGGCGTGAGTGCGGTGGTGAGCAGCTCAGCGATGGTCGTGCGCGGGCGCGAGCGCGCGCTCGAGAGTCTCGACGAGCGCGCGCACCGCGTCGCCCGCCGCATCGTCCTTTGCCAGCCGGTAGAACACCCGGTTGCGGTCCCGCCGCGTCCGCACCAACTGCTGGTCGCGCAGCACCCGCAAGTGCTTGCTCACGCTCGGTTGGCTGCGCCGCAGCAACTGGGTCAGCTCCGTCACCGAGCGCTCCCCGTGCAGCAGTGCTGCCAGCAGCTGGAGCCGCACCCGCTCGCACATCCCGATCGCCAGGCGATTCAGCAGGGGCTCAGCGTCGGGCCGGAGCAGAGGCAGCTCGTTGCGTTTCTCGGCACCAGGCTCCATCCCATTCCTCTGCGCCACGCTTCCTGTCTGCACAACCGTCTCCCTTGCAGCGCGGGTCGCGAAGGCTCGGATATATATCCGGCTATGCACGTCCTGTGCCCGCTCCGCTGTACCCGCGCCGCCGTGTGGCGGCAGCCCAGGCGATCCGCCCGGCAACCGAGCGGCGCGGCAAGAAGAGGCGGCTTCCGAATCGGGGACGGCGTCTGGTAGTGTACCAAACCGGCCCCAGCGGCCTGTGGCCGGCTGTCCCCAGCCAGCCGCCGCGCACCGAGGTGAGCAGTGCTGACCACCGCACCTCCTGCTAGCGACTCACGAAGAAGGAGTGCCGCGATGATCGATTGGGGGCGTGAGATCTTCCTCCTTGTGGCGTCCATCGTCTATGCGGTTCTGGGTGGTATCTTGCTGCTGGTCGCATACAAAGTGTTCGATTGGGTGACTCCCCACGACTTAGATCACGCGATCTTCACCGACAAGAACCTCGCCGCTGCTGTGGTGTTGGGCGGCTTCCTCATCGCTCTGGCGATCATCATCAACGCGGCGATTCACTGACCGCCGCTCTCTGCGGCGTTGTCTCCGCTCGGTGGCTTGCCATGCGCGCTCGCCAACGCTGCGGAGGCATAGCCGAGGTGTGCTGGGCGACGACAAAGGCCGGCACGTGACGGGCGCGGTTGGTGGTAATCGCGTCGCCCAACCGGATGTAGTGTCCCGCCCAGCGCCCACCGGCTTCGTAGCTCCCCACGCAAGGCACGCCCGGCACGGGCCGCCAGCCCTTCGGTCCCCGAACCAGGCGCGGCACCTCGACACTGCGGACCCGCCGTTGAACCACGAAGGTCCGCCACGCACGGCAGCGCTCCCAGTCCTCCGGGCTCAGCGCGCTAGCGAAGTACACCTCCTCGCCCTCCCGGCCGAAGAACTCCTTCACCACGAACGCCTCGAGATCGAGGCCCTGCGGTAGCGCCTCCACCAGATACGTCTCCGGCAGGTGACGTGCGATGGCCGCCTGCTCATCGGGGGGAAATAGGGCCGCCTCGCGCTGGGCCCAGATCCAGGCCAGCAGCGCCTTGTCCTGCGCCAGCAGGGCGGCGAGTGGGTTCAACAGCCAGAGGCGACCGGCGAGCGTGGCGGCCATCAGGTCCGGGAAGACGGGATGTCCATACAGGCGCTCGATGGGGTACAAGCGGTACAGGGCGTCGAGCGGGCGGCCGAGCAGCACGATACGGCCGCGTCGCACGGACAGGTTGTCCAGGTCGCCGACCACGACCTCGGGCCCCAGCGGCGCCAGGAGGTCGCGCAGGAACAGCGCTTGGGCGAAGTCCTCCGCATAGCCCGCATCGGTCACGATGCCGACGCGTCGCACGGGGCGTGGGGCAGCGGCCAGCAAGCGCCCGAATGCCTGTCGTATCCGATACCCCAGCACCGCGGACGGCCGGCGCCACCGTCGCCCGCCGAGCGCCGTGGCCAGCAGATGGCCGGCCCCGAGCGCCTCGCGGATCCCCGAGGGGGTATCGCTGTTGTACTCCAGCAGTCGCCACTGCCCCGCTCGATCGAGCAGGAAGTCGAAGCGGCCCACCGGCGACAGCACTGGCCCCGACGGCTCGTGCTGCAGCATCTCGGCCACGGCCCAGTTGAATCCGAAGCGCTCGACCAGCGCCCGGTCGCGCTGCACCACCCGCACCGCGCGTCGGAACACGCGCGCCAGTGTCTCGGTCGCGGCGACCAAGCGAGCGTGGAGCGCGGAAGACAGTGTCAGGGCGTCCAGCCCGAGGTAGCGCTCGCCCGCCACCGTGTTGTCGTACAGGTAGTAGCGGAAAGCGGCCTGGTGGAGGTGCTCCTGCCAGCGCTGCTCGTAGGCGGTGGGCGCGGCGTGGTGCCAGTACGGGCCGTGGACGCCCGGCTCGACAGGTTGCTGCATACCCGGCTCTAGCCTGGGACGCGGGCTGACGGCAAGGCCAGGTCGTGGACGATCAGGCCCTCACCACGCAGCACCATCGTGTAGGCGACCAGATCGTCGGGCCACGGCAGGGCGGCCCACCGGCAGACGACCAACGCCTGAATGCCAGCCGCTCGCAGTCGCCGTGCCTCGGGTAGATCGGCGGGGCCCAGCTCATAGCGGGTGTCGAGCTGTTCCTGGAGCGTGGCCGGGAGGACAGTGCGGATGCGCTCGCGGGCTAGCACGAAGGCGTACTGGCAGCTCGTGGCGGGGCAGTCCGGCGGTGTGCTCAGCGCGGCCAGGAGTGGCCCGCAGGGAACCGTCGCCCGCGGCGCGGGCCACTGCGGCAGCACGAGCACCGGCCGCACCCCCCGGGGGGCCAGGGCCCGCGCCGCCAGCACGCTCTCCGCCCCCGGTAGATCGAGCACGAGGAGCACGTCCGGGCGTCCCAGCCAACCGACCGCGTCCCCTACGGTGGCCATCTCGGCGGCGAGCGCCGTGGCACCGGTGGCCTCGGCCATGGCCGCATCGGGGCGCAGCCGCAGCACACCGCGCGCGAGACCGATGAGCGGCGCGGCCCGGAAATAGCCTGCCCACGGCCCGGCGGCCGCGTACCAGGCGCGATACACGAGCCGGGCGTCAACGCGCTGACGCATCAGAGTCAGGAGCTGGTGCAAGGAGGTCGGCTAGCTCGCGCCGCTGCTGCGCCGTCAGGTGCGGCAGCAGCCGCAGCCAGTGCGCGCGCTCGATGGGGCGCAGCAGCGGCGACCGGCGCACGAGGGCACGCAGGACACGCTGGCTCGGCACTTGCTCCCCCGTTGCGGGCTCGCGGCGAGATGGCACGTCGGTCGAGTGCTGCTGGTTCGTGGTCATCGATATTGCCTCGCGGATGGTCAGCCCGCCGCCCCGCTGCTGGCGCTCGCCCCGCCACGGCCGCTGGTGAAGCCACCCGACGAGGGCGCGCTGAGCCCACGGGAGCCACTGCTCGATCCCCCGCGGCTGGTCACTGCGGAGCCGGTACCGGTCCCGCCACTCTGGCCGCTCGCCGCTTGCCCGCGACCGCTGGCCGCGCTGCCAGCGCCGGTGCCACCGCTCTGGCCGCTGGCCGCGCTGTCGCGGCCGCTCGCCGCCGTGCCGGCGCCGGTGCCGCCGGCCTGGCCGCCCACGCTCGTGCCCCGGCTGGTGGCTGCTCCCCCGGGTGGCTGGTCTCCGGGTGCTCCCACGCTGCCCGGCGGTGGCGCGCGATAGTCGCCGGGGCGCGGCCCGTCGCGATAGCTGTAGCCGCCGGCCGGGGCGGGCACCGGAAAGGGGATGAACAGCGGGCCCACCCACCCGCCAGCCCGCGGAGCCGGCGTGGGGGTGGGGGTCGGCGTTGCGCTGCGGTCCGTGACCTCCGC
>JADGHJ010000052.1 GCA_019686175.1 Chloroflexota bacterium
CCGGGCGGCGGCCGGGGGGTCCTGGCAGGGGATGAGGCCGACGGCTTTGAGGCGCAGGGGGTTGACGCTGCAGTACTCCTCGAGCAGCCAGCGGTTGACGGCGTGGCAGATGGCCCCTGCTAGGCCCTTGTCCATCAGGCCGTTCACTGTCAGGGCGATGGAGGTGCCGAAGATGATGGCGACGTCGATGCCCTCCTCGTCCATGTCGACGAGCCGCTGGTGCGGGTCGCGCATGCCGGGCCGCGACAGGCGGATATGCGGGGCGAACGGGCCGCTGACGCCAGGCCCCAGTCCCTCGCTCTTCGCCCAGACGCGCCCCTCCAGCAGGATGCGCGGCTGGCCCAGGTTGTCCTTGATGCGCACCGGCGCCCGCGAGGCGTACTCGGGCGGCATCCAGCGCGCCAGGCCCTCTTCCGGCTCGCTGCAGTGCCCGTCGGCGTCGATGACCAGATCGACCGGCATCGTCTTCTCCCTCTCTCCCCGCCGCGCCGAGCGGCGGCCGTGCTGGAGGACAGCCTAAGTGGCGATCGGCGCCGGCAGCGCGCGCTCCAGCAGTGCGCCGAGGCCCGGCACCCGGTCGGCCAGCCCGCAGCGACGCAAGCTGTACCACAGCGTCGCCTGGTTGCTGGCGACCACGGGCCGGCCCAGGGTGGCCTCGAGCGGCGCGATGGCCGGCAACGCGTGGATGTTCGTGCAACTCAGGAAGTAGGCGTCGGCCCGCGGGTCGGCCAGGGCCAGCGCGCTATCCAGCCACAGGCGCGGCGGCGCGGCGATGTAGGCGTCGCTGCCTCCCAGCGCCAGCGCGCGGTCGCGCACCACCTCGTGGCCCGTGGCGGTCAGGAACGCCACCTCGGCGGCGTGCGCCACGGGCGCGTAGGGGCTGAGGAGCACGAGGCACCGCGCCTCCAGGGCGGCCAGCGCCGCCAGCACCGCGGTGGCCGTGGTGGCCGCCGGGCGGCCGGTCGCCTGCATGATCGTGTCGAGGATGGCTCGCTCGCCCGCCGGCCCCTCCTCCATCGAGCCCGCCGTGCAATGGAACACGATGAGGTCGCAGCGCGCGTCGGCGAGAGCCAGCGCCGCCTCCACGAGCCGCGGCCGCAGCGCCGCGAGCGACACGTGGTGCGGCCCGGTCATCCGCAGGCGCGTGACGTGGACCTCGACCCCGGGCGGGGCGTGCTGACGGAACTGCGGCTCAGTGAGGCGATTCGACGAGGGGATGATCAGCCCGATGCGCGCGCGGACGGGGGGGACCGCGTCCATGCTGCCACCTCGCTCCCGCGCCGGACAGCGCGCGCCCCGGGCTGGACCCGCCCACCATCCGGCCAGTTGGGGTGAGCCGTGCGGGGAACATAGCACGCGGCTGCCCGGCACGTCAACGCACCAGGTTAGACCTGCCGAGCAACGAAGCGAGACTACGTATGCATTGGCGGCACGGCCCGTCCCTGCTCTACTATCCCCGGCGGGGCGGGTCGCCGGCCGACGTCTCGGGCGTTCATGCCGCGCGGGCCGCGTATCCTGGTGGCGAGAGGGCAGGGCGATGAGTGGTGGGCAGTGGCGCGAGCCGACGGGCGACGAGCTGGCCGGGGTGACCAAGTACCGCCGGCCGAAGAGCCCCTACGAGCGGTTCATGGAGGAGGAGGGCATCCCCATCTACCGCGGCATCGGCGTGTACGACACGCGCGAGCTAGCGCTCGGCGACTGGCGACGCCGGGGAGGCCGCGGCGCGTTCCTGTACCTCGAAGGCCTGGAGGATAACAAAGGGCTGTTCGTCGTCGAGGTGCCCGCGGGCGGGGCGCTGCGACCGGAGCGCCATCTGTACGACGAGTTCTACCTGGTGATCGAGGGGCGCGGCAGCACCGAGGTGTGGCGCGAGGGCGGCAAGCGCCAGGTGTTCGAGTGGCAGCCGGGCACGCTGTTCATGATCCCGATCAACGCCTGGTACCAGCTCGTCAACGCCACCAACAGCCCGGCGCTGCTGCTGGCCGCCAACAACGCGCCGCCGATCATGAACATCTTCCAGAGCCGCCAGTTCATCTTCGAGAACCCCTACCCGTTCACCGAGCGCTACGACGGCCGCGACGACTTCTTCCAGGCCCGCAGCGACATCGAGCCCGACGAGGTGCGCCAGCGCGCGGCCATCCGCAGCAACGTGTTCCCAGACATCGTGCACTGCGAGCTGCCGCTGGACAACCAGCGCGCGCCCGGCTATCGCCGTATCCAGCCGTACTTCCACGGCTTCCTGCGCGACGCCAGCACCGGTGGCTTCATCGCCGAGTACCCGGTCGGCCGCTACTCGAAGGCGCATTACCACCGCTCGGGCGCCGTGCTGGTGTGCCTGCGCGGGCGCGGCTACACCTTCAACTGGCCAGTGGAGCTCGGCCCGCGCCCGTGGGAGGCGGGCAAGGGCGACCAGGTACGCGTGCAGGAGTACAAGGCAGGCGGCCTGGTGGCGGCCGCGCCGGGTGGCGGCAACTGGTTCCACCAGCACTTCAACATCAGCAAGGAGCCCACGCGCTACATCAACTTCTGGGGCGGCCCCACGGCCCATTGGGGCGGCATCTTCGAGGAGCACGGCGAGGAGGTGCTCAGCGGCAACCACTTCGGCATCCACGAGGGCGGCCGCACCATCCTGTACTGGCAGGAGGACCCGTACGTCCGCGAGTACTATCGCGCGCGGCTGCGCGAGGAGGGCGCCGAGTTCAACATGCCCGAGGCGCTGTTCGTGCCGCCGGCCGAAGTGGGAGCCCGCTAGTGCCAGCCCCGGACGGCGCCGCATCCCCGGATCACGCCGCGGGCGAGCAGCCGGGCCGCTTCACGGCCGCCGGCCGCCACCTGGTGGCCGAGGACCAGCTGGAGCTGACCAGCGTGGGCATCGACATCGGCTCGGCCACCTCGCACCTGCTGTTCTCGCGCCTGGAGCTGGAGCGCCAGGACGGCCGCTACGTGCTGGTGCGGCGCGCGGTGCTCCACGACTCGGCGATCGGCCTCACGCCGTACCTGGACGACACGACCATCGACGGCGCGGCGCTCGGGCGCTTCATCCACGACCAGTACGCCGCGGCCGGGCTGCGCCGCGCCGACGTGGACACCGGCGCCCTCATCCTCACCGGCGTCGCGCTGCTGCGCCAGAACGCCCGCGCCATCGCCGAGCTGTTCGCCGACGAGGCCGGGCGGTTCGTCGCCGTCTCGGCCGGCGACCAGCTCGAGGCCACGCTGGCCGCCCACGGCTCGGGTGCCGTTGCTCGCTCAGGCGCCTGCGCGGGGCCGCTGCTGCATGTGGACATCGGCGGCGGGACCGCCAAGCTGGCCGTCTGCCGTGCGGGGCAGGTGAGCGCGGTGGCGGCGCTGGACCTCGGCGCGCGGCTGCTGGTGGTCGACGCCGCGGACCGCATCGTGCGGCTGGAGCCGGCGGCCCGCCGGATCGGCGCGGCGCTGGGGCTCGACCTGGCGCTCGGCGGCCGCGCGCCCCTGGCTGTTCGCCAGCGCCTCGCCGCTTGGATGGCCGACGCGCTGCTCGCGGCGCTGGCGTCCGATGCGGAGCCGGTGCCCGCGTGGCTGTGGCGTACGGCGCCGCTCGCCGAGCGCGGGCCGTGGGCCGAGATCAGCTTCTCGGGCGGCGTCGCCGAGTTCCTCTACGGGCGCCAGGCGGCGGGGTTCGGTGACCTGGGCGACCTGCTGGCGGCCGCCCTGCGCGAGCGGCTGGCGGCCCACGCACTGCCGGTGCGCGAGCCGGCGGTCGGCATCCGCGCCACGGTGCTCGGCGCCTCGCAGTACACGGTGCAGGTCAGCGGCAGCACGATCTACGTCGCACCGCCCGCCGTGCTGCCGCTGCGCAATGTGCCGGTGGTGGCGCCGCGGCTGCCGCTAGGGCCGGAGATCGACGCGGCGGCGGTGCGCGCGACGATCGCGGCGACGCTGGAGCGGCTCGATCTGGCCGGCGGCGAGCGGCCGGTGGCGCTGGCGCTCCGCTGGGAGGGCTCGGCCAGCTACCGCCGCCTGTGCGCCTTCGCCGCGGGCGTGCTGGAGGGGCTAGCGCCGGTGCTGGCGCGCGGGCACCCGTTGGTGCTGGTGAGCGACGGCGACATCGGAGGGTTGCTCGGCCTGCACTTCCGCGAGGAGCAGCACGTGGCCAACGCCGTGGTGTCGATCGATGGCATCGAGCTGCGCGAGTTCGACTACATCGACATCGGCGCGCTGCTGCCGGGCTCGGGCGCCGTGCCGGTGGTGATCAAGTCGCTGGTGTTCCCGAGCGGGACGCAGGAGGCTGCGGCTGCCCAAGAAGAAAAGGGGCCGAGGAATCTCGGCCCCTCTCGGTCACGCCTCTAGCGAGGCCTCACGTCCTGCGTCTTCCAGATGCGGCTGCCCTTCCCTTCCCTGCCACCTGCACCAGGTGGCCCTCACGTGGCCGCGAGCTGGATGGCGAGCGGGGTGCTTTGCGCATCCACACCTGCCGCTGCGTGCCTAGTGGGCCGCGACCAATCGATCCGGTCCCGCTCGCCCAACCGGTCGAGCCAGGTCTGGTGCAGCCGGTGCTACCTGTCGACTCGCTGCCAGTCCCGCAGCCCATCTCCTACGACAATAGCCTCCCTGGGATGCCCGTGCGGAGTACGAACCGGATGATGGTCAGCACTGCTCGGCCCGGGTACCGCCGCCGCCCGCTTTTAGGCTTGGGTAGCTCCGCCGGCAGCAGCGGCGTGATGCCGTTCCATAGTTCATCGCTAACCTCTTGCTTGCTCCTGTCCGACAGTATGCCAGGCCGTCCCCAGGTAAGGCACTGTTAGTCGTGAACAAGACGGTACCAGTGGTCCCGCAAACGCTCGATTCGATAGGGCGCCTGGCCCGGTCCCGGACGGGTAGACTGTTCTGGGAGCCGATCATCCGAGGTGTATACGACATACCATCTGCCGTTACCAAATCCCCCATGCGGAAAGAACGTTACACGCATCGACTGCTCGTCCTTCTGCACCTCGATAGCGCGATGCGAGAGTCCGCCGGAGACGGCGGCCGGGTATTGAGATGGAAGGGAGAGTAGTTGTGCACCACCAGTCAGGTCAGCATTGCTCTTACCAAAAGGTCCTCTCAGGGTTTCCAACTCGCCCAGCATCAAGCGGTACACAAGTTCCTCCCTTGCGTCCCGATGGAGCGAGTCGTCCAACTCGCGTAGGGCTGGAGCAAGTGGCAAATACCAGGCGAGGATGGCGGCGAGGCCGCTAAGGAGCGGCACTACAACTGTACGGCGTCCGCGAACGAGCAGGACGACGGAAATAGCCACTACCAGTCCTGCCATACACAATGCCGGCCACAGCACCAGGCCGAGGAGCAGAACCTGGAGTTCCATATTGATCAAAGGGGATACGATGGGCCATACACGTGCGGCGACTACCAGCCCAGCCAGGACTGTGGCAACTACACTGGCCCAGACTGATTGCGTCATACGCTCTACTTACCGCCCATGCTAGCGTTAGAGCATAATTCTACTCCGCCCAGACACGCCGCATCCAGGCGCTCAAATGGGGTGGAGCCTCGGGCTGCACACCGCAGAAGCGAGACCCGGATAGATAGGATCATGCCTGCTGGCTCACTTGAGACGAGTGCCATATTCAGGAGCCCTCTATACCAAACACGGTGATACTTTATTGTGCTTGTTCGCTACAGCCAGTATGTAGCCTAATGCTGCCAAGTAGTAGTATCTCGCAGCCTTGGGCTCTACTCTATGTGGGCCGATGCATCAGTATGTGATGTGCAGGCTCGCAGCTACGTACTCGAGGCCGAGGAACCATGCAGCATCACCCATACAGGGCCAGACCTCTCCATGCCCAAGATTGAACCAGGTGCCTATCCCGCCAGGATAGGCGCTCCTGAGCCCAGCATCGACCCACCAGTAGGTGTTGAAGTACCATGACACGGATTCTATACCAGGGAAGGCATACAAATTGATCCACCACCACCAGTCGCGGTCTGAAGGTTGACTATCACAGCTCCAGTCCTCGTACCAGTAAATGGGGCGCCACCCGTATCCGGGGTTATGTCCCCACGGACGGTGTGGGTATGGAGTGCCGATGTGGAAAGCATTGACGGAGTCGAGATCAGTAGGCTCTGTGACCAGCTTAGGTAGCGTGTGAAGCGATATAGAGCTGTTTGGATCTTCCATAGGCATCATTTTGGCCAGCGTGCTTGATCTGTCGCTGCGGGGAGTGGATGGAATAGGCCTATCTGCTGGCCGTCGAGGCGGCGTAGCTGGCGGGTTAAACGGGTGCCGAGACTTAGCTCGTTCGTTTTCGAGTTGAGTACGAGTCATGCCAAGCGAGAGCAGCAGCGCTTCGCCAACACGCGCTTTGTCAGCATCGGTGAGAGCGTTATAGCACGGGCGTAGAGATTGATCTGGTTGACCACCGCGCTCTGCACGGTTGGACAATGCAACTGCGACCATCATCTGGATCTGCTGCGGATTGAGACCGCGAGAGCATGTCGCCACTGTGAGTTGCGTTGTTGGCTGCCAAGCCATCAAGACACCACCATTATCATATGTCATAGCAGGCGCGGTGATGAACAGCGGAACCATGACTGCCAGGACCATAGAATATTGTTTCATCAATATTGTTTCATCTCCCTGCCACCTGCACCAGGTGGCCCTCACGCGCTGGCGTCCGCCCCCGCAGCGCCCGGATGGGGAAGCACAAGGCCAACGCCGGGCGCACAGCGCCTCCTGCTCGCGTGCGCCCGCTCAGGTGCCGGTGCGGCCACGGCTCCCGACGCGATGATGCCGCACACCCTGTGCTCGCCGGATTAAACGATGGGTGCGCCGAAGTGTTACACGTCCGGGCCGGCGATGTTTCTGGAGGGCATCGGTAACCTACCGAGCCGAAAGCAGTTGGGCCTCTCACCTCCCTCTCACAGGGGGAGACAGCACCGGCCTGCGGCTCCGCGCGCCGCTCACCTCGCCCTTCTCCCCGTTGAGGGAGAGAGAGACTAGGGGTGAGGGGCTATCCCTCGCGGGGCTGCGGCCCCAGGCCCGGGCGGTACTTCTTCTCATCGATGAACTGTCGGATGCCACGGTCGCGGCTGCGCTCGGGATCGTTGGCGCGCAGCCAGGCCTGCTTGGCCATCAGGTAGTCGAACGCCTCGTCCCAGCCGAGCTGCGGCACCACGCGCAGCGCCTCCTTGGTGGCGCGCAGCACCATCGGGCTGATCTGCATCAAGTGGCGGGCCACCTCTAGCGTGCGGGCGCGCAGCTCGGCGCGCGGCACGGCCAGGTTCACCAGGCCGATCTCGGCGGCCCGCTTGCCGTCGAACGTCTCGCCAGTGAGCGCGTACCAGAACGCGTGGCGGTAGCTGAGCGCGTGGACCACATCCTTGCTCACGAACCCGCCCGGGATGATGCCCCAGTTGACCTCGCTCAGGCCGAATTGCGCCTCCTCGGCGGCGATCGCCAAGTCGCACGACACGAGGGGGCTGAACCCGCCGCCGAAGCACCAGCCGTTCACCATGGCGATCGTCACCTTGGCGAAGCCCGCGAGGCGCGTGTGGTGGAACATCCGCAGGTTCCACAGGGCCTTCAGGCGCGCCTCCGGCTGGTCGTCCAGCTCGCGGAAGTACTCCTTGAGGTCCATGCCGGCGGTGAAGGCGTCGCCCGCGCCCGTGAGCACCAGGATCTGGGTGTCCGGGTCGGTCTCCAGCCAGTCCAGCGCGTCCACCATCTCCGCCAGGAGCGTGGGATTCATCGCGTTGCGCTTCTCCGGACGGTTGAAGTACAGGAACGTCACCCCGTCCTCGCGCTCGACCTTGAGGGTGCGGTACTCGCGATCCGCCATCGGGCCCGACCTCCTCGTCTGGATGGACTGGTACGCTTACTCCACGATCCCGGCCGCCTGCCAGGCGGCGAGCTGCTCCGGCGAGTAGCCGAGCACGTCGCAGAACACGTAGCGGTTGTGCTCGCCGAGCAGCGGCGCGCGGCGTGCGGGGACCAGCCCTTCGTCGGTCAGGCGCAGCGGCACCGCCGCGGTGGGGTACTGGCCCAGGCGCGGGTGCTCGACGACTACTACCCCGCCGCGGGCACGGTAGTGGGGGTCGTGGAACAGGTCCTCGCCGCGAGCGACGGCGGCGCAGGGGACCCCGGCGGCCTGGAGCGCGTGCATAACGGCATAGGCGTCCTGCTCGCGGGTCCAGGCGGTGATGAGGGCATCAAGCTCGTCCCGGTGGGCGTGCCGTGCGGCGAGCGTGGCGAAGCGAGGGTCGTCGGCCAGCGTCGGCCGCCCGAGCTGCTCGCACAGTTGGCGCCATTGGGCGTCGGTCTCCGCGACGATGGCTACCCAGCGGTCCTCGCCCTGGCACGGGTACACGTTGTGTGGGGCGGCGTACGGCCAGTCGTTGCCCACCGGCTGCGGGTCGTGGTCGTTGACCGCCACCTCCAGGAAGCTGGTGCCGATCATGTACGCGGCGGCCTCGGCCTGCGCCAGGTCGAGAAACAGTCCGCGGCCGGTGCGCTGGCGGTACAGCAGCGCGGCGAACACCACGGCGGGCGCTAGCGCGGCGGTTACGTAGTCGGGGTACACGCCCTGGTAGCCGATCGGCCGCTCCTGACCCGGGTGGTTCCAGAGATAGGTGATCCCCACCAGCGCGTTGAGCGTGGAGCCCCAGGTGCGCCAGTGGGCGCGCGGCCCATCGCAGCCCAGCCCCGGCAGCTTGAGCACGATGAGGTCGGGTTTGACGGCGTGCAGCGCCTCTGGCCCGAGGCCCAGCCGGGGCAGCACGTCGGAGCCGAAGTTGTCGAGCACCACGTCGACGTGCTGGACCAGCTCGCGGAACAGGGCCACCCCCTCAGGGCGCTTCAGGTTGAGCTGGGCGGAGAGCACGTTGAGGTTGGCGGTGATGTAGCGCGAGGAGGCGTCGATGTCGCCCTCCGGTGAGAACAGCCGGAAGCTGTCCAGCCCGCCGTGGCGCGACTCGATCTTGATCACCTCCGCCCCGCACTGCGCCAGGGCACGCGCGGCGTGCGGCCCGGCGATGCCGGTAGTGAGCGAGAGGATCCGCACGCCCGCTAGGGACCCGTCGGCTCCGCTGGCGGTGGGTGGCGCTAGGGTGTCACGAGGAACGGCGGCGGCCATCGGGGCTGCCGTGGCGGCGAGCACCGCATCCGTATCCGCGCCCAGCTGCGGCGGCGGCGCCACCGGCACGCGCTGGCCGTCGATCACCACGGGCAGCGACGGCTGCTCGTAGGCGCCCAGCACGGGGTGCTCGGTAGGCTGGAAGAAGCGGCGCGCGCGCACCTGCTCGTCGCGGAAGTAATCAGCGGGCGAGTTGACGGGCAGGCCGGGGATGCCCTGCTCCTGCAGCAGCGTGACTAGCTCGTCGCGTGTGAAGCGGCGGGTGAAGGCACTGACGTGCGCGTTGATCCAGTCGGCGTGCGCGCGCCGCACGTGGTTGGGCAGCCAGCGCGGATCGTCCAGCTCCGGCGGGTGATCGGGCCAGCAGGCGAGGAAACGCCGCCAGTGGATCTGGGCGATGAACAGGTACACGTAGCCGTCGCGGGCGGGGAAGATGCCGGCGGGGGCGACGTGCGGGTGCTGGCTGCCGGCGCGGCGCAGGTTGATGCCCTCGTAGCCATAGGCGGCAATGAGGCCCTCGTGGTAGGCGAGACACTCCTGGATCGCCGTGTCCACGTTGCGCCCCTGACCGTCGTGGCTGCGGCGCCATAGCGCCAGCACCGTACCGAAGGCGGCGTACAGCGAGGCGAAGTAGAAGCTCTGCGTCTCGGGCGCCTGCACTGGAGGGAGCGACGGGTCGCCGCTCATATACAGCACGCCGCCCGCCGCCAGGCCGACCAGGTCGGGGCAGAGGTAGTCGCGGTACGGCCCCGTCTGGCCGAAGCCGGTGATCGAGGTGATGATCAGGCCGGGGTTATGTGCGCGCAACTGGCCCTCGTCGAGCCCCAGGCGCGCCAGGGTGCCTGGCTGGAAGCTCTCCAGGAGGACATCGGCGCGGCGCACCAGGCCGAGCAGGCGCGCACGGTCGGCGGCCTGCGTGAGGTCCAGGACGACGCTCCGCTTGCCGGCGTTCAGGTAGGCGAAGCGCAGGCTGCCCTCGGGGTGCGGCTCGCCGCGCGCGAACGGGCCGAGCCCGCGCACGGGGTCGCCGCCGGGCGGCTCGACCTTGATGACCTCCATGCCCAGGTCGCGCAACAGCTTGCCACAGAACTGTCCGCGCAGGTCGGTCAGGTCGACCGCCACGTAGCCTTCGAGGAGCCGCATGCTTCCCTCCGCGTGGTACATCTAGCGCGCGAGGCTAGCGCTGGCCATCGAGGCGGCGCAACGCTTCCTGCCAGTATTGCAGGTCGATCGCGGTCTGCAAGTCGGCCTTCTGCGGGATGTAGCCCAGCCGCGCCCACAGGTCCTGGTCGGCTTCCAGGCTCTGTACGTTGAGCGCGGCATCTGGGTGGATGCCCGAGGGGTGCATCACCGGGTAGATGCTCAGGTCCTTGATCGGCGTGTACTCGGTGAGGATGCGGTACACGGGCGTGCGGTCGTCGCTGTTCATGATGGCGTTGTACTCGCGGGCGCCACGGATGTACGCCTTGATGAACCCGACCGCCGCCTCGGGATAACGCTCGCGGAACCCCGGCCCGTACAGCAGCGCCGTGATCTGGTGCTCGGGATAGATCTCGTCGGCGCCCTTCCAGCGCACGCCCGCCCCCGACTGGACCAGCCGCGCCACGAACGGCTCGGTGAGGATACCGGCGTCGATGGCGCCGTTGGTCAGGGCGATGGTCGCATCGGGGAACGAGAGCTGCTTGAAGTCCACGTCCTGCTCGGTGAGCCCCCCGAGATCGAGCACGCGGTAGAACTCGGCGCCCAGGCCGGAGGTCTTGCTCACCAGCGCGATGCGCAGCCCGCGCAGGTCGGCATAGTCGCGCACGCGGCCGGAGTCGATCAGCTCCTTGCGCACCACCAGCGCCGACGAGCTCATCCCGGGGACGTTGCGCGAGATGCCGGCCACGATCTTGATCGGCAGGCCGCGGGCGATCGCGCTGAACATGCCCGCGTTGACGCCGCCGCCGGTCACGTCGAGTTGGTCGGTGGCCAGCGCGGGAATCATGCTCTCGGCCGTGTCGAACGGCTCCAGGTGCACCTCGATGCCCTCCTCGCGGAAGTAGCCGCGTTCGCGCGCGATGTACACCGCGGCCAGCGAGGTGCTGGGAATGTCGCCGAAACGTACGGTCACCGGCTCCGCGGCGCGCGTGGCGGTGGCGGACGACGCCACGGCCGTCTGGCCCGCGGCGGGCGCCCCGGCCGCCGGCTCGGTGCGCGTGGTGGCCGTGGGGGCGGCGGGGGCGCAAGCGGCGAGGGCGAGTAGGACCGCGAGCAGTCCTACAAGCGGGGCGTATATCGGTCGCATAGAGCCTCCTTCGTGGAGCGAGTCGGTGCGTCGCGACGCTGGCGCCCAGCCGTCGCTCGTGCGCACAGCACGGGTAGCTTCGGTTATACGTCACCGCCGCCCGCCGACAACAGCTCGTGTGGGACGCTAGACTAGAGGCGAAGCGCGGAGCGGAGGGGGCGATGGCCACGTTCACGATCGAGCTACCGGACGATGAGGCGCAGCAACTGGCTGAGGCGGCCGCCCGGCGCGAGACCACGCCCGAGGCGCTGGCCAGCCGCTGGCTGCGCGAGCGCCTGGTCCACGAGCGCGAGCGGGCCGCGGGAAGCGGCAAGCCGATGTCGCCGCGGGCCCGGCGCGCACCGGAGTCCGGCGAGTGACAGCCCAGCCGCACGACGGCAGGCGAATGGAGCCAAGATGAGCGAGGGGGAGCGCGGCAGCTTCCGGTACACCAATCCGGCGGTAGTCTACTACGGCGCGGGCTGCGTCGCCGCCCACCTGGACAACGAACTGGAGCGCCTGGGCGCGCGGCGCGTGTTCCTGGTCACCACGCGCAGCGCGGCGGCGCACCCGGCGCTGGCGCCCACGCTGCGTCGGCAGCTGGGCGAGCGGCTAGTGGGCGAGTGCGCGGCCATCAGCGCCCACGCGCCAGCGCGCGAGGTCATGGCCGCGGCGGCCGCGGCGCGCCAGGCGGCGCCGGACGTCCTGGTGTCGCTCGGCGGCGGCAGCCCCATCGACGCCGCCAAGCTGGTGGCGCTCGTGCTGGCCACCGACCTCGACCTCACGCAGCCCGACTCGTACCGCCGGGCGCGCCAGCTCGCGCTGGCCGGCCGCTCCGTGCTGCCCCACCTGGCCATCTCCACCACCCTCTCGGCGGCCGAGTTCTCCGCCGCGGCGGGCTACAGCCTGGAGGGCACGCGCGAGAAGGTCGGGCCGCCCGCGCTGCCGGAGCTGCTCCCGGCCGCCGTGTTCCTCGACGCCGCGCTGGCGGTGCACACCCCACTGGATCTGTGGCTGTCCACGGGTATCCGCGCGGTCGATCACGCCGTCGAGGGCATCCTCTCCCGTCACAGCAGCGCCTACAGCGAGACGCTGGCGCTGGAGGCGCTGCGGCGCCTGCGCACGGCGCTGCCCGCCTGTGCGGCCGCGCCCGACGACCTGGCCGCGCGGACGCAATGTCAGCTCGGCGCCTGGTTCTCGATGGCGCTGCCGGTGCCCTCGGCGCGAGGGCTCAGCCACATGCTGGGCAAGCAGCTCGGCTCGGTCCACGGCATCCCGCACGGCGTGACCTCCTGCCTGCTGCTGCCGCACGCCATGCGCTTCCTGGCCCCGCGCACCGCGGCCAAGCAGGCGCGCATCGCCGCCGCACTGGGGGTGGACACCCGCGGGCTGAGCGAGGCCGAGGCGGCGGCCCGAGCGGCGGACGCCGTGGCCGCGCTGATCGCCGAGCTGGGCCAACCCCAGCACCTCGCCGCCTACCACCTGACAGAGGCGGACCTGCAGCGCGCCGCCGCGGCGCTGGCCGGCGACGAGTACACCCTCGACGACCTGCTGGGCATCCTGCGCGCCGCCTGGTGAGCGGGGGCTCACGCGGAGAGGCTCAGCCCGTAGAAGACGGCCGCGTTGCCGCCGGCCACCAGCGCGCGCTCGGCGGGCGACAGCGCCAGGGCGCGCACGTGCTCCACCGCGTCGCGCAGCACCGTGGGCTCCCAGCTCGCGGGGTAGTCGCTGCCCAGCGCCACGCGCCGCACGCCCAGGTTGGCGATGGCGCAGGCGATCTCCGTGGGACCGTACCAGAACGACGGCGCCGTGTCGAACAGGAGCTGGTCCAGCAGTCGCTCGTACGCCGGCACGCGCGGCTGCTCGCTGATGAGCGCGCGGGGGCTGTGGAAGAAGCGCTTGACGTTGACAAAGAACGCGCCGCCGAGATGGGGCATTACCAGCCGCAGCCCCGGCAGCTCCTCCAGCACTCCGCTGTACAGCAGGCGAATCGCCACCAGGCAGTGCTCCATCGAGCGGCCGAGCGTGCGGTTCAGGTCGTACTGCAACAGGCCCTCGCGGTGGACCGGCGAGCCGGCGGCGTGCACGAACACGGGCATGTCCAGTTCGGCCGCCTTACGCAGGAACGGGCGATACTCTGGCTCGTCGGGATAGCGGCGCTGGAAGTTGGTGGCGATGCACACGCCGCGCAGCCCCAGCTCCTTGCGGGCGCGTTCCAGCTCCTCCAGCGCGCCAGGCTCGCCGAATGGCGGCACGTGGGCCATGGGCACGAAGCGATCGGGATACGCGCGCTGGAGATCGGCGGCGGCATCGTTCAGCAGCCGCGCTGCGCGCAGCGTCATCCAGGTCGGGAAGCACGAGGCGGACAGCAGCGCCACGTCCACCCCGGCGGCGTCCATATCGGCGAGCTGGGCCTCGGCCGAGCAGTAGCGCTCTGGTTCCACGGCCATCTCCTGCACGCCCGCCGGGTCGTACACCCGCAGCGGCTGGCCCTCGGCGCGCACCACGCGGTAGCCCTCCGGCAGATACGCCTCCAGGCGATCGACCAGCTCGCGGGGCAGCCAGTGGTGGTGCACATCGATCACGGGCCCGCCGAGCCCCGCGTCGCGCCGCCCGCTCGCCGGATTTGCGGCCATGACCTCTCTCCCCAGAAACATTGCGCTCGGCTCACTCTAGCGGCCCGCGCCCGCCCCCGCAAGCACCGGCGCGCCGAGCTAGCGTACAATACGGGCCCAGTCCCGTGGCGCCACCTAGAGCGGCTTTCGGAATGGAGGGGCGTGTCGTCGCCGTGCACGGTGGGCCTACCGTTCAGGTACGGCGGCTCAACCAGCCTACCGATGGTTGTAGACCGCCTTCGGGGAGGAATAGCGATGGCCGGGTGCGACACTCTCCTGCGCAGCGTGACCCTGGCGCTCATGGGGAGCCTGGCGCTCGTCGGCGCCTGCGCCCGCGCGCCCAGCACGCCGAGCGGAACCGCAGCAGCCAACCAGCGTGAGGCATCCGCCGCCCCAGCAGCGGCGCAACCGGCCGCTACCGTGGCCCCCGCGCCCGAACGCCTGCGCGTGCTCTACCCGGCCGTAGGAGGCTCGGCCTCCGTGATGTGGGTAGCGTATCGCGCGGGTGGCTTCGCCCGGCAAGGCCTCGATCTCGATCTCATGCCCGACCCGCCGAGCCTGGCGACTAGCGCCCTGGTCGCGGGCGAGCTGGGCATCAGCTTATCCGGCGGTGCGCTGCCGGTCGGCGCCTTCGTCGAGGGCGCGCGGCAGCTGGTGCTGGTCGGGGCCACGGGCCAGAAGCTCGACTTCTCGCTGGTCGGTCGCGTGGCCAGCGGCGATGAGCTGCGCGGCAAGACCGTGATCGCCGGGCGAACGGGCGATGTCGGGCGCCTCTCGGCCGAGTGGGCAGTGCAGGGGCTGGGCCTCGCGCTCAGCGACGTGTCGTTCGTCACCGGCGACAAGTCGGCCGTGCGCTACGCCGCGCTGCAATCGGGCGGTGTCGACGCGGCCATCCTGCAGATGCCGTTCGTCGAGATCGCGCAACGCGAGGGGTTCCGCGTGCTGTACGACGTGGGCGAGGCGGCGCAGGAGTTTCCCACCACGGTGGTGGTGAGCAGGCGCGACTACGTGGCCGCCAACCGCGACCTGGTCCGGCGGTTCCTGGCGGGCCTCGCCGAGGGCTTCCGCATCTACAAGGACCCGGCCCACGCCGAGGAAGTCACGGGCTGGCTCGCCGAGCACTTCCAGAGCGACGACCTGGCGATGATGGCTGTCACGCGCGAGTTCTACGCCCGACGCTTGGCCGACGGCCCGGTGATCACCGAGGCCGGCGTGCAGAACGTGCTCGACCTGGTGGCCCAGTCGAACCCTGCAGCGCGAAGCGTTCGGCCCGCCGAGCTGCTGGACACCGGGCCGCTGCACGAGGCGCTGGAAGGCATGGGCCAGCGCTAGGCGCTCTGGCACCACCACACTGGCAAGGAGGAGAGATGGCGGGCGAGATCGGCGAGTTCCAGCACATCCGCATCGAGCGCGAGGACGGCATCACCTGGCTGATCCTCAACCGGCCGGAGAAGCGCAACGCCACGCACCCGCCGCTGCACTTCGAGATGCAGCGAGCGATCACCGCGCTGGAGACCGACCCCGACACCGGCGTGCTCATCCTGACTGGAGCGGGCGACAGCTTCTGCGCCGGCCAGGACCTCAAGGAGTACTTCCGCGCGCTCGACGCCGACCCGGTGGGCCGCGCCCGTGCCCGCAAGGCGTCGCACGATTGGACGTGGGAGCGGCTGTGGCTGTTCCCGCGGCCGACGATCGCGATGGTCAACGGCTACTGCTTCGGCAACGCCTTCACGCCACTGGTGGCCTGCGACTTCGCCATCGCCGCCGAGGACGCCGTCTTCGGTCTGAGCGAGATCAACTGGGGGATCTTCCCCGGCGGGCTGGTGAGCCGCGTGGTGGCCGACGTGCTGAGCTACCGCGACGCCCTCTACTACATCCTCACCGGGCGCCCGTTCGACGGCCGCAAGGCGGCCGAGCTGCGGCTGGTGACCTGCGCCGTGCCTCGCGCCGAGCTGCGTGCCGAGACGGTCAAGCTGGCGCGCGAGCTGCTGGGCAAGAACCCCTACGCGCTCCGGGCGGCCAAAGAGGCGTACAAGCTGTGCCGCCTGATGGACTACGCGCAGGCCTACAACTACCTGGCCGCCAAGTCGGCGGAGTTGCGCGGCGCCGATCCCGAGCACGGCCGCGAGCAGGGCATCCGCCAGTTCATCGACGAGAAGCGCTACCGGCCGGGCTTCGAAAGCTACCAGCGCGGCTGACCGCCCGCCCCGGCGCCGGAGCGACAGGGAGAGCAGGACATGCTAGGGTTGGGGCTGGCTTCGTCGCACGCGCCCGCCATGTTCGAGCCGGCTACCATGTGGCCGCGCATCTACCAGCGCATGCCCCCGTATATGCGCGAGCGCCAGCCGCCCGAGGCCGCCGCCGAGACGCCCGCGGTCATCGAGCAGTACCTCGCGCGCATCGACGCGGCTTTCGGCGTGCTGCGCGCCCAGCTCGCCGCCTACCGGCCGGCGGCGCTGCTGGTGGTCGGCGACGACCAGGGCGATCTGTTCGAGCCGAGCAACATGCCGCCGCTGGCTATCTTCACCGGCGACGAGCTGTGGGGCCTCGACGGCACCCACTACCGGCCGCCGGCCGAGCGGCAGCGCCTCACCTTCCGCTGCCACGGCCCGCTGGCACGCTTCCTCCACACGCGCCTGATGAAGCGCGGCTTCGAGCTGCTGGGCTGTCGCGAGTTCCGCCCCGTCGGCCCACGGGGGGGCGGCGTCTCCCACATGGTCGCCCAGCCCGTGCCGCGCCTGGTGCCCGACCTGAGCGTGCCGATCGTGCCGATCTTCGTCAACGCCTACTACCCGCCGCTGCCCACCGCCGCCCGCTGCTACGCGCTGGGCGCCGCGCTGCGTGAGATCCTCGCCGAGTGGCCCGAGCCCGTGGCGCTGTACGCCTCGGGCGGGCTGTCGCACGACCCCGAGGGGCCCCGCGCCGGCTGGATCGACGAGCCGCTCGACCGCTGGATCCTGGAGCGCTTGGAGCGCGGGGAGGGCGCCGCGCTGCAGCACCTGTTCACCTTCGACTCCGACACGCTGCGGGGCGGCACCGGCGAGGTACGCGCCTGGATCGTGGCCGCGGGCGCCTTCCCACGGCCGGCGCGGGTAGTGGAGTACATCCGCGCGCACCACGCCAAGGCCGGGCTGGCCTTCGCCTATTGGCCCGCCGAGCCGTAAGCCCTACAGGTGCAGCGTCGTGGGCGCGAACACCTCTTCCAGCGCCACCACGCGCGGCGTGAGCCCCTGCTCGTGCGAGTAGCGGGCGATCGTCTCCAGCACGTGGCGGTTGGCCCGGACGCCATACGGATACGGCTCGGCTTGCAGCGCCGCGCGTCCCTCCAATGGCAGCAGCCCGAGCCGGAAGTACGGGTCCATGAGCGTGCGGGCGCGGGCAGTGGCCAGGTCGCGGGCGGCCACGAAGGCGTTGTACAGGTTCAGCGCGATCCAGGGGTGGCGCTCGTACAGCGCGCGGCGCACCACTACACCGTGGTTGATGGGGAAGATGCCCGTCTTCTGGTAGTAGCGGGCGCTCTCCGCCACCGGATCCGGGAAGAGGCGCCGGATGCGGGGATGGTGGCTGAGATCCATGCCGCTGCGATCGACTAGCGTGCGCACACCGATGTAGCGCACGGCGGCGTCTAGCTCGCCGGCGAGCAACAGCGAGGCGATGCTCTGGTCGGGCGGGATGCGGTGGAAGCGGATGCCCGGCGGGGGCTGGAAGCCCGTGGCGCCACCGTGGCTGCCCTCCTCCGAGCGCTCCATGTACCACTCCAGCTCCGTCGGCGCCACGCCGAACTCGTGCTGGAGCACGCCGCGGGTCCACAGCGCGGCCGTCTGCTGGTACTCGGGCACGCCCACGCGCTTGCCGCGCAGGTCCTCCGGGCGTGCGATACCCGCATCGGCGCGCACGATGATGCCGGTGTGGAAGAACTCGCGGACGGTGAAGATAGGCAGGGCCACCCAGGGCGAGTCGCCGCGCGCCGTGAGCATCAGCAGCGAGGAGAGCGACATCTCGGAGACGTCGAACTCGGCGTGGTGGAGCTGGCGCCAGAAGATCTCCCCGGGGTGGGCGGTGGTGGTGATGAGCTCGATGCCCTCGGGGCGCACCGTGCCGTCGAGCACGGGCCGCGAGCGCTCGTTGGTGGCCATGATCAAGCTGAGTTGCAGGTTCGGCATCGGCACTCCACGCGGCGCGGCGAGTGGGGCCGGCGGCGCCACTGCCGCGGTGGTCGCGGCTACGCTACACTGGCCCTCAACCGGTCGATCGAGCGGCCGACCAGTATAGTGCGCCAGACCGCTGCCAGGAGGCCAGCATGAAGTACGGCGTCTTGTTCCTGCCGACGTACGTGCCGGAGTGCGATGGCTCGGAAGCCCAGGCGTACCGCCACCTGCTGGAGCAGGTGGACCACGCCGAGGCGCTCGGCTACGAGAGCGTCTGGCTCACCGAGCACCACTTCCAGTACTACGGCGGGCTGGTCCCCTCGCCACCCATCCTTGCGGCGGCCATCGCCCAGCGCACGCGCCGCTTGCGCATCGGCATGGGCGTCACGCTGCTCCCGTTCCACCGGCCGGTGCGCGTCGCCGAGGACCTGGCGATGGTCGACATCCTCAGCGCCGGGCGCCTCGATTGGGGCGTGGGCCGTGGCTTCCTGCAGTGGGAGTACCAGAACCTCGGCGTGCCGATGGAGGAGAGCCGCGAGCGGTTCGCCGAGTGCCTGGCGATCGTGCTCAAGGCCTGGACCGAGGATCCGTTCACCTACGAGGGCCGCTTCTTCCAGTACCGCGACCTGTCGGTGATCCCCAAGCCCGTCCAGCGGCCGCACCCGCCGGTGTGGTTCGCCGCCACCGCCAGCGAGGAGAGCTTCCAGCTCGCGGGCCAGCGCGGCTACCACCTGCTGACCATCCCGCACACGCAGCCGGCGGAGGAGATCGGGCGCAAGATCCAGCTCTACCGCCAGGCGCTGGCGGCGGCCGGCCACGACCCGGCCAGCCGGCACGTGTTCGCGCGCTACTACGTGTACGTGGCCGAGACGAGCGCGCAGGCCCGCCGCGAGGTCGAGGAGCCGTTCCTGCGCAACTTCGCGCTGTCCGAGCGGGCCAACGCGCTGGGCAGCGCCCACCCGCCGAGCGTGCGGCAGCGTCAGCGGAAGAGCTACGAGGAGAGCGTGCGCGAGCACCAGATGCTCTTCGGCAGCGTCGAGGAGTGCGTGGAGCACGTGCGCTGGGTGCGCGACACGCTGGGCATCGACTACCTGGGGGCGAGCTTCTGGTTCGGTGGGCTGGCGCAGGACAAGGTCCTGCGGTCGATGGCGCTGTTCATGCAGGAGGTCGTGCCGCGGGTGGAGGCGCAGCCCGCGCTGCCGGCGCGCCGCTAGGGTGGAGAACGGCGGTATAGCTCACGGCCGCGCTTTTTCCCCAGACGGTGGCGATGGGGACGGGGCTGGCGCAGGCGCCTCGTGGCACGGCACGCTGGTCACCACGTAGCCCGGCTTGAACAGCAGCGCCAACTTCAAGAACTGCGCCGACTGGCCGTGCAGCGCGTGCTCCCACCAGGCGTCGGGCACGTACTCCGGCAGCACCACGGTGAGAATGTCGGCGTTCTGCGCGCGCTTGACTTCCTGGAGGTACTGGAGCAGCGGGCCGGTGAGCGAGCGATAGGGGGACTCGATGATGGTGAGCGGCACCCCCTGGCCCCACTCCGGCCACGCCTTCTCGATGGCATCGGCTGTGGCAGGGTCCGACGCCACGTGTACCGCCGTCACATCGTCGGACAGCGTCTTGGCATAGCGGAGGGCCAGCACTGTCGGGCGGTTCAACTGCGCCACCGGCACCACCACGACGGTCTTCAGCGGCCGCTCGACCTCCGGCTGCGACGGCAGAGCCGTGGCCAGCGCCGCCTCGTCGTAGTGGCGGTGGATCTTCTTGAACATGGCGATCAGCGCGGGCACCAGCAGCAGCACGATCCAGGTGCCCCACCCGATGGGCAGGCCGGGCACGATCGGCAGCTCGGGGTTCATGAAGTTGGTCACCGCGGCGATGGAGGTGACTAGCCCGGTCGCCGTGGCGCCGATGCCGTTGACGACCGCCTTCAGGCGCCACAGCGATCCACGCACCACGCGCCAGTGCTGCACCATGCCGGCCTGTGAGAGGGTGAAGGCGGTGAACACGCTGACGGCGTACAGCGGCAGCAGCGCCCCCGTGGAGCCGCCGAACAGGAAGATCAGCAGGGCGCTGACGATCCCCAGCAGGATGATGCCGTTGGAGAACGCTAGCCGCTCGCCGCGGAACGCCAGCTGGTGCGGCGCGTAGTTGTCGCGCGCTAGCAGCGAGGCCAGCCGCGGGAAGTCGGCGTAGGCGGTGTTGGCCGCGAGCACCAGGATCAGCACCGCCGCGCCCTGCACGAGGTAGTACAGCGGATTGCCGCCGAACACCGCGCGGGCGAGTTGCGAGATCACCGTCTCGTCGCGGCTGGGGATCACCGGCCCGCTGACGAACAGCACTGCCAGGCCCAGGAACATCGTAGCCAGGATGGCGCCCATGGCCATCAGCGTGCGCGCGGCGTTGCGCGACTCGGGCGGCTTGAAGGCGGGGATGCCGTTGGAGATCGCCTCCGTGCCGGTCATCACCGCCGAACCGATGGCGAATGCCCGCAGCAGCAGGACCGGCGTCAGCGGCTCCGTGCCGGGCTCCACCGCGGGCGTCTCAGGCGGAGGCACTACGAGCTGGTCGCTGGCGAGCAGCGCTAGCCCCACCGCGATCAGCCCGTACATGGCCACCAGAAACACGTACGTGGGAGCGGCGAAGATATTGCCGGACTCGCGGATGCCGCGGAGGTTCGCGATGGTGACCAGCGCCACGGCCAGAATCCCCAACAGCACGCGGAACGGCAGCAGCAGCGGCACCGCCGA
>JADGHJ010000053.1 GCA_019686175.1 Chloroflexota bacterium
CTCCCAGTAGGGATAGGGAGCCAGGACGTCGGCGCCCAGCGCGCCCAGCGCCATGAGCCCCAGGAAGACCAGGCCCGCGAGCGCGGCCCGGTTGCGCCGCAGCTGCCGCCAGGTCTCACGCCATAGCCCGCGCGCCGAGCCCCCGGCCAGCGCGGTCGCATCATCGGCCAGCACACCGGCGACGGAGCGAGGCGCCAGCGCGGGCACGGCGGCCGGGGCAACGGGCGGCTGGGGCTCAGTCATAGCGGATTCGTGGATCGAGATACGCGTAGGCGAGGTCGACGACCAGGTTCATCACCGCCACGGCGGTGGAGAACAACAGGGTCACTCCCATGAGGACCGGGTAGTCCCGATTGGTGACCGCGGTAACGAAATAGCGGCCGAGGCCGGGGACGTTGAACACCAGCTCGACATAAAACGACCCAGTGATCACGGTGCCCAGCAGCACGCCCGCCACCGTCACCACGGGCACCAGCGCGTTGCGCAGGGCGTGCCGGAGGATGACGAGGCGGGGCGGCAGGCCCTTGGCCCGAGCGGTGCGGATATAGTCGGCGCGGAGCACCTCCAGCATCGCCGCGCGCGTATAGCGGGCGAGCAGCGCTGCCGGCAGCAGCGCCAGAGTGAGCACTGGCAGCACCGCCTGCTCGGGCCGCCCCCAGCCCTGGGTAGGCAGCCAGCCCAACTCCAGGGCGAAGATGATCACCAGCAGCGGCCCGATCACGAACGCGGGCACCGACACGCCGCCGATGGCGAACGTCATCGCCAGGTAATCGACCCAGGTGTTGTGTCGCAAGGCCGAGATGACACCAAGTGCGACGCCGACTACCGTTCCCACCGCCATGGCCAGCAGCCCCAGCGTGAGCGATACGGGGAAGAAGTCGCCGATGATGTCGTTCACCGTGCGCCCACGCGACGTGTAGGAGGGGCCGAAGTCGAAGCGGGTGACGATGCCCACCAAGTAGTCGACGTACTGTTCCCACACCGGGCGATCGAGGCCGTACTTGCGGTCGAGCGCCTCGCGCACCTCGCGGGGCACTGGCTTCTCGCGGTCCCACGGCCCGCCCGGCGTGGCCTGCATCAAGGCGAAGGTCAGGGTATACACCGCGAGCCACACCGGGACCAGCAGGAGCACGCGACGCACCAGGTAACGGCTCACGGCCGGCCTGCTCCCTCCAACGAGATGGCGATCACCGCGTGGCGATCGCGATCTTGGTCAGCGGCGTCTCGCCGAGCACGCGACTCGGCATGAAGTTCTGGACGTAAGGCTTCACCAGCACCTCGTACTGGTCGTAGAAGATCGGGATGTGGATATACTCGCGGGCCAGGATCGCCTCCGCCTGCTCGTACAGCGCCGTGCGCGTCGCGGGGTCTAGCTCGCTGCGAGCGCGGCGAACCAGCTCGTCGTACTCGCGGTTGACCCAGCCGCCGTTGAACTGGGTGGGGTCCTCGGCCGAGTCCCAGAGGGTGTTGTACCAGTTGTACGGGTCCTCGAAGTCGGAGACCCAGCCGCCGCGGTAGAGGTCGCCCTGCGCCGTCCAGCCCGGCTCGTAGCGCCACTTCAAGAACACTTTCCACTCCATGTTGTCGAGCCGGACGTTGATGTTGAGGGTCTCTTTCCAGCGCCGCTGCAGGTACTGGCCGAGCGTCTTCCAGGAGTCAGCCGTGTTGTAGGCGAAGGTCAGTTCGGGAAACCCCTGTCCGTTGGGATAGCCGGCCTCGGCCAGTAGCTGGCGCGCTCGCTCGACGTTCTCCGTGGGCCACAGCTCGGGCTTGCGGCCGGCGATTCCCTCGGGCTGCAAGCTGGTGGCCGGCTTGCCGGCACGGCGCAGCACGTCGCTCAGGATGCGATCGCGCTCCAGCACCATGCCCAGCGCCTGGCGTACGCGTGGGTCGCGGAGGTGCGGGCGCCGGTGGTTCACGGTAATGAACCGGGTGGCCGAGGCGGGGAAGCGCCGCACCTCGTTCTGGTAGTGAGGATCGTTGCGCAGGCGATCGGCCTGCGCCGGGGGAAGCGGGAGGTTGGTGGTCGTGGCGTCCAGCTCGCCGGCTTCGTAGGCGGCGACCCACTGCTCGTCGGCGCCCTCCGGGAACACCTTGAAGATGGCGCGCTCCAAGGTGGGGCGGGGGCCCCAGTAATCGTCGTTGCGGACGAGGACCAGCTCCTGGTTGTGCCGCCAGGTCTCGAGCTTGAACGGCCCGTTGGTCACGATGTTGTCCGCCTCGGTCCAACGGTCGCCGTGGCGTTCGATGGCCCAGCGCGGCAGCGGGAAGTAGGTCCAGGTGGCGGCCAAGCGTAGGAAATAGGCGGCCGGCTCTTCGAGCTGGACCACTAGAGTGCGGTCGTCCACGGCGCGGACCCCCAGGGTGCTGGGGTCGGCACCCTCCTTGTGGATCCGCTGGGCATTGGCGATCGGATACAGCACGTTGGCGTAGTCCGAGGCCGTGGCCGGCGCGATGTTCCGCTTCCAGGCGTACTCGTAATCGCTGGCAGTGAGTGGCCGCCCATCGGACCACCGCAGTCCCTCACGAAGCTGGAAGGTGTAGGTGCGACCATCGTCCGACACCGACCAGCGCTCGGCGTGGACGCCGTAGACATTGCCCTGATCGTCGAAGTTGACCAGCCCCTCGAACAGCTGCCAGATGATGTCGAGCGAGGTGTGGTCCGTAGCCAGGCCCGGGTCGAGGGTCGGCGGCTCGGTAGTAGGCACGCGGAGCAGTTGCTCGCTCGGCGCCTGTGCGTTGTTCCGCGCCCCGGGAGCATTCTGGCCACCCCGACAGGCCGTCAGAAGCAGCGCCAGCAGCATGAGGCCAGCAGCTAGCCGGCGAGCGACGACAGGCATCGGACCACCCCCTGCAACCCCAGCACCGACTCGCGCAAATATACCACCGGCGCTCTCGCGCTCGTAGGGGGACCCCTGGCTTCCGAGCTACAATGCCTCGGGGGCCGTTGCAGCCCGATCACGCGCGGATGGGAGAGCTAGTGCTGACCCGCGCCCAGTTCGCGAGCTTCTCACGGCGGTCGCTCTATGCCGTACCGCTGATCGGCGTCAACAGCCTGTTCACCGACGGCGCGGCCATCTCGCTGTCCGTCTGGATTGGCCCGCCCGGGTCGTTGCTGGTCCACTGGCTACTGCTGGCGCCGTGGGTCTGCCTCGTGCTCTGGGCACTCCACCACCATATCCTCCCGCAGGCCGTCATCGAGTGGATCGGCGTGCGGGAGGAACGGCTCGGCCCGCGGGCCCAGCGTCTGCTGCGCTGGGGCAAGCCAGCGGCGGTGCTGATCCTCGCCGGCACGCTCGGCCCCTTGAGCGCCTTGCTCGGCATCCGCGTGTTCCGCGTGCCGCTGCCGCGTGGTTACCTCCTGGCTGTGCAGGCCGCCGCTGTGTATTGCTTGGTGTGGACGGGGCTGGTGTACGGCGGCGGCTGGCTGCTCGTGCAACATCTCTGGGCGCGGCTCCATCCGTAGGCGGACCGGTGCTGATCGACCGCCATCCCTCTGACGAGCGTCGAGGACGGTAGGGGAGGATGCACGTGCGCTACCGGCTGCTAGCCCTGGATGTCGACGGGACGCTGCTCGATTCGGAGGGCGTTCTGCGGCCGCGCGTGCGGGCCGCCGTACGCCGCGCGGCCGCAGCCGGCTGCGTGGTGGCGCTGGCCACCGGACGCCGCTTCGCCTCGGCGGTGGAGGTGGCGGAGCGTTTGGGGCTCGACACGCCGTTGATCCTGCACAATGGGGCGATCGTGCGGCGCGCCTCCGGCCAGCTGCTGGCCCAAACCCCACTGCCGCTGGCCACCGCGCACGCGGCCGCTAGCGAGATCCTGGCGGCGCGTGCCCAGGTCCTGGCGTTCCTGGCAGGCGACCAGGAGGCCGTGCTGACCGGTCCGGCGGAACTCGACAGCGAGCTAGCTGCCCTGTACCTGGCCGACTGCGAGGCGCCGGTCGTCCGCCGGCCGCCCGAGGCGCTGTTCGGCGACATCCCGCCGCTGACGCTGGTGGTCATGGACGCGCTCGCACGGCTCGATGCTCTAGCCCGGCGCCTGCAGAGCCGTGCCGACTGCCGGTTGACCCGCAACAGCTTCCCGCTGTGGGGGCGGCAGTTCCACGTGCTGGATGTGCTCGCGCCCTCCTGCTCGAAGGCCACCGCGCTGCGCCAGCTTGCGGACCTGTTTCAGGTGTCACTGGCAGAGACGGTGGCCGCGGGCGACCACTGGAACGACGTGGAGATGCTGGAAGCGGCCGGCCTCGGGATCGCGATGGGCTCGGCGCCGGCAGGCGTACAGGCGCGTGCCGACCGCGTCGCCCCGCCCAGTGACCACGAGGGACTGGCCGCCGTGCTCGACGCGCTCGAATTCGGCCCATGAGGTCGTGGCTCAGGATCGTGGCAGCTGCCGCGGGGCGTTCTTGCGACGGCCCGTGTCGGCCCAGGTGCTGAGTCCTTTCAGGTAGACCGGCTCGCGGTCGCCCCGCGCTTCTTTCTGCAACGCCCCCTCGCGTACGAGTTCCTCCAGCGCCTCGGTCACGGAGGCCACGTTGTGCGCGCGGATCCGGCTGGCCAGGCTGGTGGCGGTGTGACGGATGTGACGTGCCTCCGCGACATAGGCCCGGACACGCTCGCGGATCGAGAGTCCCCCGGACGCTGCGTTTCCAGCCATCGCCGCGTACTCGCAGAATGAGCGTTCTGTCCGGGAAATATGACAGAGGGCCGAGCTTCCGACAAGCCCTCGGTCCTGGCCCGCCCGGCCCTTACGGACGGACGGTGCCACCCGTCGCGTGGCCGCTCGCTGACGGTTGGCCACCCGTACGAGATCCCGAGGAGCTGACGCCCGTGGCGGTGGTGGCATGGCTGCTGGGCGGCCCGGCCGTCGATGGGCCAGCGCCCAGTCCAGACAGGCCTCCCCAGGCATTGATACCCAGCCCACCAGGTGGGGCGCCGCTCGGTGGTGCGCCCGGGACTACGGGACTCGGAAGTCGGCCTGTTGCGGCGACCGCCGTCGGGCGAGCGGCCACGGTCGGTGGTGGCAGGGTGGGTAGCGGCGTGGGCGGCAGCGTCGGCACCACTACCGTGATGGGCGGCCGCGTGGGGGGCAGAGTCGGTACGTTGGTAGCCACCGCTCGCATAGGACTGGCGAGGGGCACGGAGGTGGGCAGGAGCGCAGCCGGCGCGAGCGTAGGCGACGGCATGGCGGTCGGCACGGGGGATGGCGGCGCGAAGTTGGCGGCGGCGCGTTCGAAGCGGGCCGGTTTCGCTTCGGCGGTGGCGCTGGGCGGAGCGGTCGGCGCGGTAGCGGTTTCGTCTGCGGTCGCGTCAGCGGTCGGCAGGGCGGGTACAGGCGCCTCGGGTTGCATGGGAATGCGCGTCGGCGCTGGCGACGGGTGAGCAGCCGCTGCCCGGGCCGTTGGCTCGACCGAGGGCTCATCCGTTGGCGCGGCCAGCGCGCCTGGAGTGGAGCTAGGTGCTGGCTCTGGAGACGGAGTGGGCGGCAGAGCCGTCGCTGGCGACCCTAGAAGGCTCGGGACTGGACCAGCGCGCTTGCCGCTGGCCACTGGGAGCCGGACACCGGGCGGCAATGTGGTACCCTGCTTGGGCGGACCCATCAGCGCGAGCGCGGCATCTCCGAGAGACAGCGTTAGCGTGGTCAGCGTGCTGGCACCCAGCTCCACCGAAACGCGCAGCGCGTTCTCAGGTGGCCGGGCCACGTGGTCCTGGACCGCAGCATCCCAGTCCGTAGGCCAGGCGACGATCTCCGCGCGGCGCGAGGTCTCTTCGCCCCACAACACGATCTGGATCGCGCGGCCCCGCAGCGGCAAGAACACCGCCGTCGGGTTCCCCTCGCCAGACGGTCGGCCGCTGCCGGGGATGGAGCCCACCCACACGCCGCCCGGCGGCCGGCCGGTGGTCCGGCCCGCCTCATCGACCACAGCCCAAGCTCCCGCGCCGATGATCTGGAGGGCGACAGCTCGCGGGCGCGGCAGCGGGCGCGGCAGCGACGGGACGTAGCCGCTCGCTGCCTGGCTCTGGGCGCCACGCGGGACGAGCTGCGTGTAGCCACCGCTTGTGAGCCAGGCGGGACGATCGTAGGTGAGTATCTCCAGTGCCCCGTTCGCCGTGCGTCGCGCCTGGAGCCGTGCGCCCTCGGCGCGCACTCCCTCGGCTCCCAGGACGACAGCGCCGCGCTCGCTGGCGGTCTCGCCTGCGTGGAGCCATACTTCGCCGTCATCCAGCGACACCAGGAGGCGCTCGGCCCCGATCCCCAGGAACTGGACCGCCGAGCGGGGCGCGACGCTGAGCGTCGCCCCCTCCGGCCAGGTCACCACGGCGTACCCGTCGGGGCCTGTCGAGAGGCGGTCGTCGGCGGCTAGGGCCGCGGTGTCGGTCACCGGGTGGGATTGGCCTGTTCCACGACGCGCCAGCCAGACCTCGCCACTCAGGCGCAGCACCATGGGCCGCTCGACGAGGAGGAGCCGGCCGTCGGGCGCGGAGCGCGAGCGAGCGCCATGGGCGCCGGCCACGAGGCCGGCCGCCAGCAGGGGCAGCACCAGCAGCCACCAGCGCCAGCGGGCACGTTGCCCTCGCGGCCGCTGGCGCTGATGGGAGCCGGCCGTACGAGTGGCTGCCCACAACGGCGGCGCGTGGCCCAGATCGCGCGAGGGAAGCGCGGAGGCCACGCTAGGCGACGCTCTGAGCCGGTCGCAGTCGAACGAGCTCGCTTTCGAGGCCGCGGAGGCGCGACACCTGGGCCTCCAGGTTCTGCTGCAGCTCCCGCAGCCGCTCCAGCGAGGCGACCAGCTCGGCCTCCCAGGGATAGAACGCGTTGGCGGTTGCCTCCGCCTCGAACGGGTGCGCGGTCGATGGCTGCACGTCGATCCTCCTTCGTCGCCAACGAGCCGTGGGCCCGCGGATGCAGGACCCCCGCTCTGGTAGCTGCAGCCATCTTAGAGATGCGCGTGCCTACCGGCGGTAGCTACGGTGACTCACGGTCGTGTCTCATGGACCGCGCGCAGGGCCCTCGCCTGCGCGCGCGCTCTCGCCCCCTACGCCCCGGGCTCGTGCAGCAAGCTCATCGCCCGGTCGTAGTCGCCCTGCACCATGTACGCGTCGACGAGCAGTAGGCGGATCTCCTCGTGGAACGGTCGCAGCGCGGTGTCCTGCAGCAAGCTCGCCAGGCGGCGGATGACGGGCTCCACGTGCTCCGGCTCTCGGTCCACGATGGCACGGAACGCGTCGAGCGCCCCGGACACGTCACCCTGGTCAAGCAGCCGACAGGCGGCCTCGTAGGTGGGCGAGGGCGCGCTGGGCGCCGCCACGGGGGCTAGCCCCGGTGCTGGAGCCGCCGGCTCTGGGCGCTCCAACGGTCCTGGAACAGCGGGCGGCTCCGTGGGCCGGGGCGCTGCGGGATGCTCGCTGGCGGGGACTGCGGGCGGCTCGCTCGGCGGAGCCGCGACGCCCTCGGCTGGCGCTGGCGGTGCCGGCGCGGCGGGTGGTACCGGCGGGGCCGCGGCCGCGCTCGGACCGCCAACGAACGCCACAAGCCGGCTCGCGGTCAGGGCCTGCGTGGCACTGGCCAGCAGGGCCGCGATGCGGTCGAACTCCTGCTGCGCAGCCTGGACTTGCCGCTCGAATGCGGAGCGCTGCTCGCTCAGCTCGGCCTCGACCGCCGCTCGCCGCGCCTCCAGCTCGCGCTCCGTGCGCGCGCGCAACTCGACCAGCTCGGAATCGACTTCGGCCCGGCGCGCGCGTAGCTCCTCCTCCAGCGCAGCCCGGCGGGCGCCTGCCTCCTCCTCGACCTCCCGGCGAATCTGCTCGGCCTCGGCCCGTGCGGCCTCCAGCAGTTCCTCGGCAAGCCGGTCGAGCTGCGTATGCGGGTCCAGGCGGACACTGCGCGCCACTTGCAGCGCGGTTTCCAGCGTCTCCTGCAGCTGCCCGAGCCGCACGGCCTCGGTTTGCAGCGCGGCGCGAGTGTCCGCGAGCTCCTGCTGGAGCCGCGTCAGTGTGCGGGCAGTCATCTCGCCGCCCGCCGTCATGGACTGCGGCTGCGAAGGCCCCTCCATCGCCATAGCTCCCCCATCCGCTTGCTACCGGTTGCCGCGGGTGCCAGTGCGCCCGCGGCGAGCGTCCGCGCTCTATGACTACTATCGGCAGATAGTCGCCGAGAAACGCCGGCACGCGCGTCGCGCCCTCATACCACACCAGGTCCTCGTCAGGGGCACCATGGTGGCCCATTCCCCCGATCGGGACACCCTCCACCAGGATGCTGCTGGAGCGACAGCAACACGTAGCCAACCCAGGGCACGACGGCCACCACCTTCCCACGAACCGCGCTCGCGCTCACCGGCCACGGGTCCACGGTCGGGTTAGCGTCGCCTCGGGTTTGCAGTATCGCCCCCTGGGGCTCCAGTGTCACCCCTATCACCCGATGGGTCACTGTCTCGTGTTGATCGAACGGTGATTGGAAGACAACGATCTCGCCCGGCGCAATCGTCGCCGGATCGGTGGGCAGCGCGAGGAGCAGGCTGCCCGACGGCAACGAGGGCGCCATGCTGTCGGTGGTCATCACATAGAGCTGACCGGACAGGAGCCGCCAGCCCACGGCCACCAGCGCCGCACCCGCCACAGCGACCGCCACATAGAGCCCGAGCCGCCGCAGGAGCGCTAGGGCCCGACGAACTGGGGCCGCCGGGCGCCGAGCACGCCTGGAAGCGAGGTCATCGGTTGACGCCGCCGGGTCTGTCGGAGTGCTCGTGCGCAACGCCGCCAGCTCGGCGCGCAGGCGCTCCACCTCCTGCCGCGCGGCGTCGCGCTCCGCCCGCACACGGGCGAGCTCGCTAGAGAGGCCCGCCACCCAGTGGCGCAGCATGTCCACCTCCTCGGCCACGGCCGGGGCGGCGAACCACTCGGGCGGCAGATCGTGCGGGGGCGGATCCGATCGAGCCATAATCTCGTACGTCTCGTGCCAACCGCTCTCGGCGCCGATTCTAGCACGGCCGGTCGAGCGACCGCGGACGGTTGTCCCCCTCTGTGCGGTTGTCGTGAGACCCGGCCGTTGCGTATCTTCCAGCCGAGAGCGATCCGCTCGGGCCTTGCCCTTCGGGACGCGCGAGCGGCGCAGGAGGCGACCGATGGCCACGGTCAAGGGAGCGGCCACAGCACTCGAGGCCGAGTTCGCGCGCCACTTCCAGCGCTCGGCCGAGCGTTACCAGCGGGCCACCCGGGTGCTACCCGCCGGCGTGACCCACGACAGCCGCCACGCCACGCCATTCCCGATCTACGTCGAGCGAGCCCAGGGCGCACGCAAGTGGACGATCGAGGGCCATGAGCTGATCGATTACTGGATGGGCCACGGGGCGCTCTTGCTCGGCCACAACGCGTCCACGGTGGTCGAGGCGGTGCAAGCACAGCTCGCACGCGGCACGCACTATGGGGCGTCCCACGAGCTCGAGGTGGAGTGGGCAGAGGCCGTCTGCCGGCTCCATCCCGGTGTGGAGCGGGTGCGCTTCACCAACTCGGGCACCGAGGCCACGCTCATGGCGTTGCGGCTGGCGCGCGCCTTCACCGGGCGTCCCCGAGTCATCAAGTTCCAGGGCCACTTCCACGGCTGGCACGATTACCTCGCCTATGGGGTGACACCGCCGTTCGACGCGCCGAACTCGGCCGGCATCCCGGCGGAGACGCTGCGCACGGTGCTGGTGGCCCCCCCGAACGACCTCGCCGCCGTGCGCGCCCTGCTCGACCAGCACCCCGACGTGGCCGCGGTGATCGTGGAAGGCGGTGGGGGCAGCAACAACCTGGTGCCCAACGACCCAGCCTTTCTGCGCGCGCTGCAAGCGCTGCTGCAGGAGCGCGGCGTGGTGTTCATCCTCGACGAGGTGATCTCGGGGTTTCGCTATGCGCCCGGGGGTGCCCAGGAGCGCTGGGGGCTGCGTCCGGATCTGACGACCTGGGCGAAGATCTTGGCCGGCGGGCTGCCCGGCGGCGCGGTCGGCGGTCGCGCCGATATCATGGAGTACCTCGACTACCGCGAGGACGACGCGCGCTGGAACCGCCATGGCCGCATCGGCCACCAGGGTACGTTCAACGCCAACCCGTTGTCGGCCGCCGCTGGCATCGCCTGCCTGCGCGAGGTGGCCACCGGCCAGCCCACGGCACGGGCCGAGGCCCGGGCGGTCGAACTGCGCGCCGGGCTGGCGGAGGTGCTCGAGCGCCGGGGGATCGCCGGGTGGATCGAGGGGACCGCGTCGGTGTTCCACATCATCCTGGCCGCACCGGGCATGCGTCCCGACGGCCCGATCGCCCAACGGTTCCAACAGACGCGCGGCCCGCTGGCCGCCGCGCTGCGCCAGGCGATGCTCCTGGAGGGCGTCGACCTCATGCACACGGGCGCGCTGGTATCCGCGGCCCACACGCCCGGGGACATCGCATTCACAGTCGAGGCCTTCGACCGCGCTCTGACGCGGCTGGAGCGCGCGGGCATGCTCCCGTTGCAGTAGGCTCCAGCACCTGCTGCCAGCACCGGCGCGCCCGTGCTACGGATCGGTGAGCTGGCGCCTAGCGCCAGTTCATCTCCCGCAGCACCTCCTGCAGCAGCCGCTCGTCGGCCACGTCTTCCAGCCGCACGTTCCGCAGCTCCGGCTGGTCGGTCTGGGCACGGAAGAAATTCGCCACGCCCTCGCGCAGCACCTCGCCGGTCGGGTTCTGGAGCGCCATAATCAGTTCGTAGGACTCGGCTGCCACGTCGTGGTCGACCTCGAAACGACGCTGGATCCAGGCGATCGCCGAATCGGGCTCGTCGCGCATCGAGCGCTGGGCCTCGAGAGTGCCGCGGATAAGCGCCTTGACCTCCGCTGGCGCCTCTGCCAGGCGCTGGGTGGTGGTAGCGAACAGGCCGAACGGGTACTCGATCTCCTGGCCAATGATGGCCAATTGCCGGTAGCCCTCCTGACGCGCTACCAGTGGCCAAGGCGGCGAGATGGTGGCTGCTACCACGATGCCCTGGCGCAAGTGCTCCATCTGGGCGGACGTGGTGCCGCTGGCCACGAACTGCACCTCCCGCGGATCGACCCCGTGCTTATGGATCACCAGCTCGGTCACCTCGCGGTTCAATCCCCCCGCCGTTAGCACGCTCACCGTCTTGCCGCGCAGGTCGGCGAAGCTGGCAATGCTCGGGTGCGCGAACAGGTGCAAGTTCGGGCCGCGCGAACCCTGGAAGAAGGTCCGCACCGGCAGCCCGCGCGCGGCGCTCAGCAGCGGCGTCGAGCCCGAGTAGATGTACTGGATGTCCCCATTGACCAGGGCGGCCACGGCGGGAGCCGTCCCCATGATGAGCGCCTCGACATCGACGCCGTGCCGCTCGTAGAAGCCGTGGTCGTCGGCGTACATGAACTCCATCTGCGCCAGCGAGGCGCTCGGATAGGCGATCTTCACGTGTCGGCGCGGCAACGGCGTGGGCGCACTTCCCGCCGCAGTGACCGTACCAGCAGCGGGCACAGGGGTTGGTGCCGCCCCGGTTGGGGGCGCCGAGGGTGCGGACGATGGCGTGGCCGCAGGGGCGCAGGCGGCCACTAACCAGAGCGCCGCCACTAGCCACGTCGCCGCCAGGAGCCGGCCGTGAGCCACGCCAATCACGCGCGGGACAGTCATCCCTAAACGGGTTGCACGGCGCTGTCCTCGGCCCGCGGGCCCTCGCCGCGCTCCCAGGGTGCCGCGTTCGCCCAGCTCCGATACTGCTGCTGGCGCCGCGACTGGCCTTTCTTGGTCGGCCAGAACGGGGCCAGGTCGATGCGGTGCCCCTCCGGGGTGTGGAGGAACAACTCGACCGGGCGGCCGTCGCGGACGCCCTCGTGCAGCTTGATGCCCAGCTCGTCGAAGACGGGCCGCCGCGCTTCGATCTCCTCGGGCGTCATCTCCAGGCCGAAGTGCCAGGCCACGGGGTCGTGCTCGGCGAAGCTCTCGGGTAGCAGGGTGAAGTTGATGTCGCCGTCGGACAGCACCGCCACGCCCGGTGGATCGGTGTAGTAGAGGATCTCCAGGTCGAACGCCTTGTGCAGGAACTCGGCCACGGCCTTCGGATCCTTGCAGCAGAAAGCGAGGTGTCGCAGCTTGGCCATCGGTGGCTCCTCCCGCGGGCGCGGCCGCTCCACCAGGGTTGTGGTGTGTGCGGCGCGGATCGCGCGGACCAAGCAGCCCACGCTTAGCCGGGGAGTCTACCAGCCCGTCGGAACCACAGCAAGCGGGTGCGGACGACGCGAGGACGGGCGGTGTGCGGAGACACCGCCCGTCCGGCGCAACAGGGGATCGAGGTGGCGATTTAGTACTCGGGCATCGGCGGGGTGGCCGGCGCCTTCTCCTTCTCCGGGATCTCGGTCACCAGCGTCTCGGTGGTCAGGATCATCGTGGCGGCCGAGGCGGCGTTCTCCAGCCCGGAGCGCGTGACCTTCATGGGGTCGATGATGCCGCGCTCAAGCATGTTGCAGAACTCGCCGCGCAGGGCATCGTAGCCCTCGTCCTTGTCGGCGCGCCGGCGCACCTCCTCGATGATCACCGAGCCCTCCTGGCCGGCGTTGGTGGCGATCCAGCGCATCGGCTCCTCTAGGGCGCGGCGGAGGATGCGCACGCCGGTGGCCTGGTCGGGGTTGTCGCGCTGCAGCTCATCGGCCAGCTTCTCCAGCTTGCCGATCGTCTTGATGAAGGCCACCCCACCGCCGGGGACGATCCCCTCCTCGACGGCCGCCCGCGTCGCCGACAGAGCGTCCTCGACGCGGTGCTTCTTCTCCTTCAGCTCGACCTCGGTGGCAGCGCCGACCTTGATCACCGCGACGCCGCCGGCCAGCTTGGCCAGGCGCTCCTGCAGCTTCTCGCGGTCGAAGTCGCTGGTGGTCTCCTCGATCTGGGCGCGGATCTGCTGGATGCGCGCCTTGATCTTGGCCTCGTCGCCGTAGCCCTCGATGATCGTGGTCTCGTCCTTGTTGGCGACCACGCGGCGGGCGCGGCCGAGGTCCTGCACCTGGGTCGAGTCGAGCTTGCGGCCGGCCTCCTCGGTGATCACCTGGCCGCCGGTGAGGATCGCGATATCCTCCAGCATCGCCTTGCGGCGATCACCGAAGCCCGGCGCCTTGACGGCCAGCACGTTGAGCGTGCCGCGCAGCTTGTTCACCACCAGGGTGGCCAGCGCTTCACCCTCGACGTCCTCGGCGATGATCAGCAGGTTCTTGCTGACCTGCAGCACGCGCTCGAGCGCCGGCAGGATGTCGGCGATGGCCGAGATCTTCTTGTCGGTGATCAGGATGTAGCAGTCCTCGAGGACCGCTTCCATCCGCTCCGGGTTGGTGATGAAGTACGGGGAGATGTAGCCGCGGTCGAACTGCATCCCCTCGACGTACTCGGTCTCGAAGCGGAGGGTCTTGGACTCCTCGACAGTGATGACGCCGTCTTTGCCGACCTTCTCCATGACCTCGGCGATGAGCTGGCCGATCTCCGGGTCGTTGGCCGAGATGCTGGCCACCTGGGCGATCTCGTTCTTGCCCTGGACCGGCTTCGCCATCGCCTTCAGCTCGGACACCACCGCCTCGACGCCACGCTCGATGCCGCGCTTGAGCTGCAGCGGGTTGGCGCCCGCGGCGACGTTGCGGAAGCCCTCGGCCACGATCGCCTGCGCCAGGACGGTGGCCGTGGTGGTGCCGTCACCCGCCACGTCGTTGGTCTTGGTGGCCGCCTCCTTCAGGAGCTGGGCCCCCATGTTCTCGAAGGGGTCCTCCAGCTCGATCTCCTTGGCGATGGTCACGCCGTCATTGGTAATCGTAGGCGGACCGAACTTCTTGTCGAGCACGACGTTGCGGCCGCGGGGCCCGAGCGTCACCTTCACCGCGTCCGCCAGCGCGTCGACGCCCTTCTTGAGCGCACGGCGCGCTTCCTCATGGTAGATCAACTGCTTTGCAGGCATTCACATCCTCCCCGGACTTAGCACGCGCGGGCGGGAAGTCGCGCGCAACAGGCGCTCACTTGCCGTTCTCGATGATGGCCAGGATGTCCTTCTCGCTGAGGATTAGCAGCTCCTCGTCCTCGATCTTGAACTCGGTGCCCGCGTACTTCGCGTAGAGCACCTTGTCGCCGACCTTGACGTCCATCGGCTGCCGCTCACCGTCGTCGAGCCGGCCAGGACCCACGGCGATGACCTCGCCCTCTTGCGGCTTCTCCTTCGCCGTGTCGGGCAGAACGATACCGCTGCGCGTCACCTCCTCACGCGGCAGCGGCTTGACGACAACGCGGTCTCCAAGGGGGCGGAGCTTCAACTGGGCCATGGTTCTAGCTCCTGTCCTACGAAGATTCACCCGCCGGCGGCACACCCGAGCTTAGCACTCGTCCACGCCGACTGCTAATTCATACTAGCCCAAGCCCCCGGCGTTAGCAAGCACACTGCCCGAGTGCTAATCCGTTTCTAGCACGTTCCTAGCGTTGCCCTTCCCACAGTGCACCGGCGTGTCTCGCCGAGCGCGCCTGCCTATAATCGGGGCAACAGCGGGAGGGCGAAGGTGTTCGGGGTGGTGTTGTCGGGCCCAGGCTGTCTGCGGGCGGGCGCGGCGAGCCAGGTGCTGCAGCCCAAACCGCTGGTGGGGGTTCCGGCAAGCTCCCCGCACGCCTTCGTGCCCACTAGGGACCGGCTGCTGCTCCGGCACGTCCTGGTACGGGCGGAGGCGCCGGCGTGATCCGTGCCGTCTTATTCGACTGGTACGACACGCTCGCACGCGTCGATGGGGACCGGATCGTCGCGGGCCGTCGCCAGTTAGCCGCGCGAGCGGGGGTGGATGCCGAGACGATGGCCGCCCTCTGGCGAGAGACCGCCGAGCAGCGGATGCTCGGCCGGCTGGGCTCACTGGAGCAAGAGATCGCCTACATCCTCCAGCGCCTGGGAGCCACGCCCTCGCCCGCGCTGGTCACCGAGCTGGCGCGCATCGAGCTGGACACCTGGCACGCCGCTGTCTCCCTGTATCCCGCTGCCCGGCCCACCCTGGCGACCCTGAAAGCGCGCGGCTATCGGCTCGGCGTGGTGAGCAACTGCTCCTATCCAGCGGGCCAGGCGATCGAGCACGCAGGGCTCGCCGATCTGTTCGACGCGTTCACCCTGTCCTTCCAGGTAGGGCTGGCGAAACCCCAGCCGGAGATCTACACCCACGCCTGCCAGGCGCTCGGCGTGACGTACGCGGAGACCATGTTCGTAGCCGACGGGGCATTCGGTGAGCTGGACGCTGCCGCGGCGTTGGGGATCACCACCGTGCTCGTCGAACAAGAGGGCCAGAGTCGCGCCTACGGGTCGAGTAGTCGGTGGGATTACAAGGTCACCACGCTCGCCGCGCTGCTGCCATTGCTCGAGGCCCAGACGGACGAACCACGCGGCGTAGCCTCCACGGACTCCTCGGGCTAGGTCCGGCGCCGACGAAGGTACGCCAGCGCGTGGCGGAGAGCCGTGCGCTGGCCGTCGCACAGCGCCGGCGCGCCGCCGAGCACCTGCTCGGTGTCGCAGGCAGGGCAGCGAACGAGCATTGGTGCAGCCGACTGCGTCGCGGTGCACGCGGCGTCGTCGGTGGCGATCAGCCGCTCGCCGCAGCGTAGACAGGTGGTGCTCTCGCCGCCTCGCTGGGTATCTTCGGTCACTGGTCCTGGCTCCCTTCCCCCGCGTCGCTCAGCCCCGGCCGCCTGGCGGGCGCCCGGCATGTGCTCCCGCCTCCCTGGTAGTGTACGCGGTGGCGGCTGGCCAGGGGATTGCGGTTGTCCCCTCGCCAGCCTACAATCGCGGCGCGCGATCCACACCGCCCGGGAGGCGACGTCCATGGACCAGTCCCCGCGAGCCACCGGCCAGCGTAAGGTCGTCCCGCGGCCCTGGCGCCTGCTGGCGGTGGCCCTGGTGGGGCTGGCGGTCGGCATCGCCACGGCCACCCCCGCCTCCAGCACACAGGAGACACCGTGGCGACCAGCCCCGCCCGAGCTGTTCGGCATCGCCGGCCATGCCTGGTGGCTCGACGACCATTTCGACACGTTCCTGCGCCTGTACCGCGACTTGGGTGTGAGCGGGGTGCGCATTCCCCTCGATTGGAAGACGTTCGAGCCGCGAGAGGGCGAGTACGACTTCTCGCAGTTCGATCGGGTACTGCCGCGACTGGCCGCCGCCGGGCTGCAGCTGACCGTGTACTTCGTGACCGTCCCCGCCTGGGCCACCAGCAACCCTCGCGCCTGCGAGCAGCACGAGCAACTGTTCTGCGACTTTCCGCCCGAGCGGGAGGCGCAATACCGCGCCGCCGCGCGCGCCGCCATCTCGCGCTATCCCTTCGTTCGCTACTGGGAGCTGGGGAACGAGCCGGAGCTGTGGCGCTACCAGGGCCACAATCCCACCGACTACCTGCGCCTGCTCCGGCCGTTCTACGAGGAGCTGAAGGCGCTCGATCCCACGGCGCAGGTGGCGATCAGCACGCTCACGGGTTGGCGCTGGGTGCAACGCCTGTACGAGCTGGCGCCGGACCGACCGTGGGACGCGGTCGCGTACCACCCCTACGGGGGGCCGAACGGTGCCGACGCGCCGAGCTGGGGCCTCGCCCCGGACGACCCGGGCACGGGCCTGTACACTGCCGAGATGGATCGGCTTCACCTGGAGATGCGGCGGCTGGGCGACGGCGGCAAGCTACTTTGGATCACGGAGTACGGCTGGGAACACGAGCCCGAGGTCCAGGCAGCGCGCCTCCGCGCCGCGCTGCACTGGATGGCGTCGCGTCCCTATATTGCCCAGGCGCACCTGCACATGCTGCACGATCAGGGCACCGAGCAGTTCGGCCTGACGCGCCTGGAGCCGCCGGGCCCGATCACCCAACGGACGCGGTTCGTCCCGAAGGTCCCGTTCTATGAGGCCTTCCGCACCTATCCCCGCGCGGCCGGCAGCGCCATCTGGGGTCACTGAGCCGAACGAGCGCCGGGCGCGTGAGCGACCGGCCTGGATAGTAGAATAGAGGCACGCGGAGCCACTCGGCAGAGCCGGTTCGTTCGGGGGCGAGGACACGATGAGGGCCGCTTTTCGAGTCGGGTTGCTGCTGGTGCTCGGTGCACTGATCGGCGGCGGGAGCGTGTTGGCGTACGTGGAGTCCAAGCCTCGCCCGGCCGACAGCCCCCCGCGCCTGACGCAGCCGGTCAACGACCGGGTCCAACCGATCCAGGTGGAGCTGCCCGCTCGGGTGAGTGGACGCGGGCTGCTCGACAGCGAGGTGCTGCTGCAGGAGCTATACGAGCGCATCAGCCCCAGTGTGGTGAACATCCGCGTGAGCGCGCGAACTAACGGCGCTGGCGGCCTGCCTGACTTCGAGCAGGGCACGGGGTCGGGGATAATCCTTGACCGCGAGGGCCACATCTTGACGAACAATCACGTGGCGGGCGAGGGCCGGCGCCTGGAGGTCACGCTGGCCGATGGAACGCGGCTAAGCGCCACGGTCGTGGGCCGCGACCCGCTCTCGGACCTGGCCGTGCTGCGGGTGCAGGCGTCGCCCGAAGCACTACACCCCGCCGTGCTAGGCGATTCCAGCACCGTGCGCGCCGGCCAAATGGCCATCGCTATCGGCAACCCCTTCGGCCTCGAGCGGAGCCTGACGGTGGGGGTGGTGAGCGCGGTGGGCCGTGTACGACCGAGTGGCGTGGGGGGCCGCTCGATCCCCAACATGATCCAGACCGACGCCGCGATCAATCCGGGCAACTCCGGCGGGCCGCTGCTCAACTCTGCGGGCGAGGTGATCGGCATCAACACCCAGATCCAGACGGCGGGCGGGATCCGCGGCAACATGGGGGTCGGCTTCGCGGTCCCGATCAACGCCGTGCATCGGGCCTTGCCTCTCCTGCTGGCCGGCCAGAAGGTCGAGCACCCGTGGCTGGGCATCTCGGGGCGTGCGGTGAGCGAGGAGCTGGCTGAAGAGCTGGACCTGCCCGTGAAGGAGGGGGTGCTGGTGGCGGGGGTTCTGCCGGACAGCCCAGCCGCGCGTGGGGGGCTGCGCGGTGCCACGCGCAACGATCCGGCCAGCGGCGACATCATCCTGGCGATCGACGGGCGCGCGGTGAAGGCGGTCGAGGATATCATCGCCTACCTGGACCAACGGGCCGTGGGCGAGCGTGTGGTAGTAACCATCGTGCGTGGCCAGGCGACCCAGAACGTCGAGGTCGAGCTGGGCGCCTGGCCCGAGGATCTGGCCTACTGACGCCCGCCCCCGCAGTCCCTCGGCTGCGGTAATGGTCGCCAGTCCGCAACCGTAACGGGCTAGCCGCGATCCGCTGCGCTGTGATGCGGGAGTACCGCAGGCGCGCGGCCACGACGCCCTCGCGCTGTCCCAGTATGCGAGCCGGGGGAATCTGGTCGGGCTGGGCTGGGAGCGAGTACGCTTAAGAGGGCCGTCGCGACGGCCCTCTGGCCGGCCTACTGACGGCCATCGTCGCTACAGGGTAGTGGCGCAGGGCTGACATGAACCCAGGAGCCGCCCAGGACTCGGCGCTGGCTATCGCGGTGGAGTCGGCGAGTTCGCCCCAGCGCCCCGAGCGCTGGTGGACGTCTGCACGCCTCTGGCGATGGACGCTGCGGCGCAAGCTGCTGTTGGCCATCGCGCTGTGCTTGCTGCCGCTGGCGGTGCTTCTTGCTTGGAGCGTGCGCGAGCGGGCGGCCGAGCGGCGTGCCGCCGAGATCCATGCCAACCGCGAGATGGCCGAGGCAGTCGCGGCAGCGTTCGACGCGCAGGTCCGCGACATCGATCATCAGCTCGCGGCCATCGGCCTGGCGCTGGGTTGGCGCTTCGACCTCGACAATCTCCCAGTGGTACAAGCCTACCTCACCCTGAATAGGGCGTCCTATCGTGCGGTTGTCCTGCTGGCCTTCGTCGATCCCAGCGGACGAGTGGTCGCGGCGGACCCGCCCGACGCCGTGGGCTCGCAGCTCGGCAGCGAATGGTACGTGCAGGCGGCCATGCAGACCCACGAGACGGTATTCAGCGACGTGCTGCCGATCAGCGAGGGCGTAGTGTGGTGGGCGGCAGCGCGCGGCGTGTACCGCGCGAACGGCGAACTGGCCGGCGCGCTGGTCAGCTACATGGACCCAGCCACGCTGGAAGAGGTGCTTCGTCTCGATCGGGTGGGCAGCGCAGGCGTCGCCGTCGTCGACCGCCAAGGGCGGATCGTCTACCACAACCAGCACGTCCATGCCACGTGGGAGGAACGTGATCTCTCGTCGCTGCCGCACGTCGCCGCCGCGCTGCGTGGGGGCACCGAGACCACGGAGCAGTTCCGCGACCCGTTCGATGGCCGGGTCCGGCTGGGGGCCGCGGTCCCGATCGAGCGGCTTGGCTGGGTCGCCCTGGCCGACCGGCCGCTCGACGAGGTTATGGCGCCGATCGAGGAGGCGGCCCGACGAGAGGCCACGCTGTTCGCCGTGGTGGTGCTGCTCGACCTGATCGGGGCCGCCGCCTTAGCCGTGACGCTCACACGTCCACTGCGATCGCTGGCCGTGGGGATGGCGGCGGTCGAAGGCGGCAACCTGCGCTCGCGCGTGCCAGCCCACGGGAGTGACGAGGTAGCCGACTTGGCCCGTCGTTTCAACGCGATGGCCGAGCACCTCGACGCACTGGAAGCGGAGCGGCAGGGCTTCTCGGCCATGGTGGCCCATGACCTTCGCAGTCCCCTTACGGCCGTTCGCGGCACCGCGCAGCTCCTCCTCCGCCAGCTGAGCCGTGGCAACCTGGATGCAGCGGCCCTGGAGCACGGGCTAGAGACCATCGTGCGCGAGAGCGACCGGGTGGCGAACCTGGCGAGCGAACTGAGCGAAGCGTCGCAAGTCGCCACGGGACGATTGGAGATCCATCCGGAGCCGACCGACCTCGTGGCGCTGGCCGCCGAAGCGGTGGAGCGGCTACGAGCCAGCGGTATCTCGCAACCCGTCCGCTTCGCCCCACCGCCCGCGCCGATCGTGGTCGCCGCCGATCCGGCACGGATCGCTCGGGTGCTGGACAACTTGCTGTCCAACGCCGCGAAGTACAGCGCGCCGAACGCGCCCATTGATGTGGCGACCTACTCGGATGGGCAGGCGCACGTGAGCGTACGCGACTACGGCATCGGCATCCCCTCGGAGGAGCTGCCGCGGCTGTTCCGTCGCTTCTATCGTACGCGGGAGGCGCGGCGGGGGCGGCAGAGCGGGCTCGGCCTGGGACTGTACATCAGCCATGAGATCGTCGCGGCGCACGGCGGGCGCCTGCGCGTAGAGAGCCACGTAGGGAAGGGAAGCTGCTTCACCGTCGACTTGCCCCTGGCTGACAGCAAGCCGCCGGACTCACGACCATCGGACGCGTCGGTGGCGGCGCCCCGCGCTCCCGGCTCGTAGAGCCGCTTTACTCTTCTCGCCGCGGGCCGAACCGCGGTCGAGGGCGAGAGGGCCTGGGACACCCACGGACAAAACAATAGTGGGCAGGACACCGCACACCGCGCGGCTCCCGCCCACGTGCAGGGCGAGCAGGGCAGCGCCCGCCCTAAGAGCGGCGTGGGCGCTGGCTCATGATCAAACCGACTGCCAGTAGGGCCGCCCCGACCACCGGCAGCGGCAACTCGGCCGGCTGCTCGGGTGGAGGTGCGGCCGCATCGTCCGCCGACGGCTCCTCAGCGAGGTCACTGGGTGCCTGAGCGCGCGGCGTGGCCGCAGGCGATGGCGAAGCCGCGGGCGTGCCTGCCGCACCCGGGCCGGGGCTAGGCGCCACTCCCGGCGTGGCCGCCGCGGGCGCGGCCGACGCGCCGGCCGCCGGCGTGGCTGCTGCGGCCGCGGGCGCGCCCGCAGGGGCGGGTGCGGCGCCAGGCGG
>JADGHJ010000324.1 GCA_019686175.1 Chloroflexota bacterium
GACCGCCCCCGAGGGCCGACACCAGCCCGGGGCGATCGGGTTCGGACAGCCATCGGCGCTCGCCGGGGCGACCAGGAGGAGCCGCGCCAGCGTCTCGCCCCCGATCCCCACGGCCAGCACCAGGAGCGCGACCGCTAACACCCAGTGTTTGCGCCGCGCGCCTGGCCGTCGCGGTGTCGCCTGGCCGCTCATCTTCAGCGGCTGGTATCTGGGTAGCGCCCCTGAAGCACGTCGCGCGAGAAGGTGATCGCGGCAAGCACGCTGCTCGCGAACACCAGCGCGAGGAACAGGCTGACGACGATCGCTAGCGCGTGCCCGTCGGCCGCCCGCGGCCAGAGGACCAGAGCGTACATCAGCGCGAACACCACCAGGAACCCCCACGGCACGAGCAGCACCGCCAGCCGCTGGCCACCGGAGAGCCCTCGCCGTACCTCATCCGCCATCACACCACCCCCACTTGCTCGGCGTACACCTGCTTGGCGCCCGGATAGGCTCGGATCTGTCGCTTCGACGAGGCGGGCACCAGGGCGTTGCCCATCACCAGGTAGTCGAGGTCCGTGTGCGAGAAGCAGTTGAACGCCTCGGCCGGGGTGCAGACAATCGGCTCCCCGCGGACGTTGAACGACGTGTTCACCAGCACCGGCACGCCCGTGAGCTGGCCGAACGCCTGGATGAGGTCGTAGAACAGCGGGTGCTGCTCGCGCCCGACCGTCTGGACGCGGGCGGTCCCGTCGGCATGTGTGATCGCGGGCACCAGGTGTCGTTTGGCGGGGTCCACGCGCGCGACCAGCAGCATGAACGGGCTCTCGCGCTCAAGGGTCCGGCCATCGAAGTCGAAGTAGGTGCTGGCGGCCTCGCGCAGCACGGCCGGCGCGAAGGGTCGGAACTGCTCGCGGTGCTTGATCTTCTCGTTCAGCTTGTCCTTCATCCCTGGGTCGGTAGGGTCGGCGAGGATGCTCCGCGCGCCCAGCGCGCGCGGGCCGAACTCCATGCGCCCCTGGAACCAGCCCACGATGTTGCCCTCGGCCAGCAGTCGCGCCACCACCGGCGCGATCTCGGCGTCGGCCAGTACGGTGAACGGCACGTCCAGCTCGTGGAGGAAGGCGTGGATCTCCTCGTTGCTGTAGCCCGGGCCGAGGTATGCGGTCTCCATCCGGTAGCGCCGCTCGCCGCGCAGCACGGTGTGGTAGAGATAGGTAGCCGCACCCACACAGCCGCCCGAGTCGCCCGCGGCGGGCTGGACCCATAGGTTGTCGAAGCCGGCCTCGCGCAGCACGCGGGCGTTGGCCAGGACGTTGAGCGCCACGCCGCCCGCCATGCACAGGTTCTGCGAGCCGCTCAGGGCTCGCGCTTGACGAGCCAGGCCGAGCATCGCCTCCTCGGTGACCACCTGGATACTCGCGGCGATGTCCGCGCACCGCTCCTCCAGGCCGGCGTCGGGAGAGCGCGGCGGGCCGAACAGCTCCACGAAGGCGCGGCTGAACGAGTGCAAGCTGTGGTGGTAGGCGAGGTAGCGCATGTCCAGGTGGAAGCTGCCGTCGTCTGCCAGTTGGAGCAGGCGCCGCACTTGGTCCACGTAGCGGGGCCGGCCGTACGCCGCCATCCCCATCACCTTGTACTCGCCCTCGTTGACCTCGAAGCCCAGATAGGCGGTGAAAGCGCTATACAACAGGCCCAGCGAGTGTGGGAAGCGCAGCTCGTGCGTCAGTTCGAGGTCCAGCCCGTTAGCCACACCCAGGGTCGTCGAGCACCACTCGCCTACCCCGTCGGCCGTGACGATGGCCGCGTGGTCGAACGGCGACGGGAAGTAGGCGCTGGCAGCGTGCGAGACGTGGTGCTCGCCGAACAGGATTGGGCCGTCGTAGGCGAGCTGCTTGCGAATGTGCCCGCGCAGCCAGAGCTTCTCGCCCAACCAGGTCTGCATCGCCCGCACGAACGCCCGCCGCGAGCGCGGAAACGTCGCCGCGTAGCTCGACAGGATGCGCTCGAATTTCAGCAGCGGCTTCTCGTAGAACACCACGTAGTCGAGGTCGTCCGCTGTGATGCCGCCCGCCTGCAGGCAGTAGCGGACGGCGCGCGCCGGGAAGCCCGAGTCGTGCTTGCGGCGCGTGAAGCGCTCCTCTTCGGCCGCGGCGACGAGTTCGCCGTCGCGCAGCAGGCAGGCGGCGGCGTCATGGTAGAAGCACGAGATGCCCAGGATGTGCATGCTCGATCCCCTCTGCGCCAGCGCGGCATCGGTCCTGCGATCGGCCCCCCGACGCCTGGCGTCCGTGTAATCGATGACCAGAGCGCGTGCTGCTCGGGCGCCTCAGAACGGGCGCTCCAGTTCGGCGAGGCTGTGTGCCAGGGGCTCGCGCGCGATCCAGTAGGAGTGGCGTGGCCGCTGGTCCAGATCCAGCAGCCGCAGGCCCACGAGGCGAGTCCCGAGCACCGTGGGGCCCAGCACGCAGAAGTAGAGCAGGGTGAGCAGTACCACCGCCTGGTAGTCGCTCGCACGCCGCGTGTACGCCTTCCACGCGTGCCAGAGCACTCGATGCATCGGGAGTGCTCCAGCCGCTCCTAGGCTGACGGACTCGGGATCGTCGTCGTCTCGTATCATCACCACGTCCTCGTTGATTACAAACGTACGGTTCCGTGTCGCCCACTCGCTCGGAAGCAGTCAGGTCAGGGCGCGCGACATCGCTCATTTCATGCTGAGGGTGCGCAAATGAACTGCCAGTGCTCCGGTAAGACGACGTTGCCCAACACGGCGAGCGACTGCTGGAGCAGCGGAAGGCGCGTTGCCCCGCCTGACGGTCCCAGTGGATCAGGATCGGTAGGTCGTGATCGAGGAGCGGTGCGGCGAGTCGGGCAGCAAGGGCGGGCACGCGTGGCCCAGGATCACGAGGGCCGATGCTCCGCCAGGCACGTCTCCTCCCGCCACCAGCAGTCGGGGTGTCAGAACACGGGATAGATGATGGGAGCGATCGGCGTTGCCTGCAGCAGCATCAGGGCCGCGAGGAGCAGCAGGGCAACGACCAACGGTACCATCCACCACAGCTTGTGCTGCCAAATCATCTGCAGCAAGGCGCCGAGGATGCCGGTGTAGTCGGCCACCTCGGCCAGCATGCCCCGGCGATGCTGGCGGCGTGATGAGGCAAGGCGCTGCGCTCGGTGACCTGCAGCCAGTGGTCTATCCTGAGGGGGTTGGGTCTCGGTCGCCATCGATAGCTCTCCTTCTGAACGCCTGCCATACCTACTAGAGATGTCTTCCACGCTATCGCGTAGCTTGCCGGTTAGCGCGGCTTGTGAGCGAGAGCCCAGACTGTGACTGGAAAAGCGGGGTCGTTGTACAACGGCTGCCCGACATACCGTGCCCAGTGCCAGAAGTTCCCAATGACGCATGCCTTGTTGCCCCAAGCGGCAGCCTCGATGTGGTTCAGTGGGAAGCCACACTCGGCTAGGAAATAGCGGATTCCGGTCGCGGTCCAGCGGGTGCAGTCCACCGGCTGCTCGTGGACGCGGATTAGGAACGGTGTTGTCAGCAAGAAGTGGCCACCTGGCCTGAGCATGTTGTACACATTGCGCGCCGCACGATACGGCCAAAGGAGGTGCTCGAAAACCTGATCTGCGATCACGAAATCGAAAGTCGTCGGCAGGGTGTCTCGGCAGATATCGAAGTCAGGGTAGTCTACTGCCTGATATGAACGAAAACCGAACTGCTGCCATATCGTATTACTGCTGGGTGAGATTTCGAGAGCATCCAGGGTTGTCGGATCGAGTGCGCGGACCCGGCGGCCTAGGGCACGGTACATGATCACGCGCGACCAATGCTGATCGGAGGCGCTTGCCGCGCCGCCCCAATGTGCAAATACGGGCAATAGCGCCAGCCCGCCGACATGCCGGAGGAGCCGTCGCGTTCGAGTAAGACCGCCGGTCATTCGTGACCCTCTGCATCATGGGGGAACGAACGTCGACTACGCCCGATCGCCTTGGGGACTAAGAGCGAGTGTGGGGCAGGTGAGAGTAGCGCTGTGGGCTGGCCCCGTCAGCGTTGCACTTGTGGGGC
>JADGHJ010000325.1 GCA_019686175.1 Chloroflexota bacterium
AGCAGCAGCCGGTGCGCGTACCGCGCCAGCAGCTCCATCTCGTGCGAGACCAGGAGGATGGTCGTGCCCTGCTCGGCGTTGAGTTGCTGGCACAGCGCGAACAGCCGATGCACACTCAACGCGTCGAGTTCCGAGGTCGCCTCGTCGAGCACAAGCAGCCGAGGCTGCGCGGCCAACACCGCGGCGATCGCGGCTCGCTGCTTTTGCCCGCCCGACAGGGTCTGCGGCGCGCGGTGGGCGAGGTCACTAGCGTTCAGCGCGGCCAGCACTTGGGCGGCGCGCGCGCGGGCCTGGGCGCGGGGGAGGCCCTGGCTCAGCGGGGCCAGCAGGCACTCCTCCTCGACGGTGGACATGATCAACTGCGCGTCGGCATCCTGGAACACGAGGCCCACGTGGGTACTCAGGTCGGCCACCGTCTGCTCGCGAGTGGAGCGCCCGGCTACCTCGATGCGGCCCTCGCACACTCCGCCCGTGTAGTGGGGGATGAGCCCGTTCAACGTCAGGCACAGCGTGGACTTGCCCGCGCCGGTCGTACCCACCAGGCCGACGAACTCGCCCTCGTACAGGGTGAGGTCGACCCCACGCAGCACCCAGTCCCGACTGGCGGGATAGCGATAGCGGACTCCCTCCAGGCGCACGAGCGGCGAGGCCATGCTACGACGACGCGCTGCTGGGCACGGTGATGTCGCCACGGGCCGGTAGCATCCCGTACCGCACCAGGGCGGGCGCCACGGCGCGGTACAGGAGTGGCAGGAGGATCAGCCCGATGATGAAGCTAGGGATCGCCACCCCGATGAAGCCGAACAGCCACCAGGCCAGCAGCCCCTGGCCGAACTGCACCCCGAACCGCTCGAACGAGCGCGCCATGGGGCCGCCGCCCGCCAGCCCGAACCAGGTCGCCGTCGCGAACAGCGTCCAGGAGACGACCAAAGTCACAGCGAGGATGCCGATCATGGTGCCGAGGCTGTAGTCGCGGTCGCGACGCGCCGCCGCCTTGGCCATGGCGCACGCCAGCAGGAAAGCGAGCCCATGGCCGGGGATGTTCGCCGGCGGGAACGGGCTGGAGGTGGCGAGCATGGTCAGGATGCCGACCGCCAGGCCGATCCCCACCAGTGGCCCCCAGCTCAACTGCGGGGCCAGTAGCAGCGCCATCAACGTGTAGATGCCGATGCTAGGTGCGAACTGCGCGCCGCCGATCTGGGTGAATCGTCCAGACGCGTGCGCCAGGAAGACCAGTGTCAACAGCGCGCCGGCCAACGCGACCTGCCGCATGTTCATGGTCGGTCCTCCGTGTCCCTATCCGCCGCTCCCTCCCCACCGATCGCTGCCCCGATACAGTGTGGCGCCATTCTAGCACGGGCGCAGCGCGCTGCAATGCGGTTGCCGAGCCCCGACTGCCGCAGCGGGCAGCGCACCCAATAGCAGAGCGCCGCTCGGGTGAGCGGCGCTCTGGCGCTTGCCTCAAGCGTGGGGGTATTCGGCTAGCGGCACTGGCCCCATCCCAAACCATGGGGCCCCGGGGCTACTTCGTCGCCGGCGATTCGTTCCCGTCCAGGGACTCCCCCTCGCCGATCTCGCCGTCCCGCACGCGCCCGCGGAGGACGAGCAAGCGCGCGTACTGCCAAGGAGTGAACGGGAACGGGCGATCGGCAGTGGGCCGCACGCCCGGCCCATCGGTCACGGTCGACGTGCTCTCGCGCCGCGGCTCCCGGCCCTGGGCGCCACGATGGCGCGCCAAGCGCCGCCGGCGCCGCGGCGGCGCCAGACGCTGGGGGGGAAGCTGGAGCCGTAGCCGCGTCCCGCAGGGACACGCCAGGTCATACGTCTCCTGCCGCGTGCCCTCGCGCGCCGAAGTGGTGACCGTCGTCGCCTCCTCGACCAGCAGTTCGCCGCAGTGCGGGCAGTGCAGGTGCAACGACATCTCAGCATCCTCTCCCTAACGGCCACGGCGGCCCGCACCCTCTCGCAGGCCGGCCCGACCGCGTGCCGGCTTCCATGCAAATTATAGGGCGAACGGCGAACTCCCCGACTAGCTGCGGCCGACGGGCGTGATGGTCGGCAGGATGCTCGGAGCCGGCGTGGGCGCTGGCGTCGGCACCGCAGGTGCCGTGGTCACCGTGAGCGTGGTCGACTGGCCGACCTCGGCGCCGTTGGCGTCGAGCGCCCGCACCACGAAGCGGTACATCTGGCCCGGCACCAGGTTGCTCGCGATCACCCGCGTGTCGGCCAGCCCGCTCTGCAGCACCGAGAACACGCCCACCCCCTCGGATACGAGCACCTCGTAGCTCACCGCATTGGGGACCGGATTCCACACCAGCGCGACGCTGTTCGGCGTCGTCCCGGCCGCGATGACCGGGAACGCTGCACTGGTCCGAGCTGGGGTCGGCGCGCCAGGCAGCGTCGGCTCGGGCAACGGTAGCGCGGGGGTCGCTCCGCGCGGGCCCGCCCCCTCGGGGGTGACTTCGACCGCCAGCGAGCGTGCCACGGCCCCCGTGGGCCCGCGCGCATAGAACGTCAGCAGGTGCCGGCCGGGCGTGAGGCCGGTGGGGTTCCAGAGCAGGCTCCAGCCGCTGCGGCTGAACCGTGCCGTGTCGTCCTGCCGGCCGAGTGCGGCGCCGACATCGGGCCGGCTCTCGCCGTATCGGACCTCGCCGAGCGGGATGCCTTGCGTGGTGATCTGGCCATCCAGGTAGAGGTCGACCCGATCCACGCCGGTGCCGACTGTGGCGTACGGGTCCGCCGCCCAGCCCTCGATCCGCACCGGTGCGCTCACCGGGACTCCTTGCCGCGGCCGGTCGATCACCAGCATGATGGTCGGGCCGTCCACGCGGACGGTCTGCGTGAGCGTGCTCCAGCCGCACCGCGTGCGATACAGGACCACCAGGTTGTGCTCGCCGGCGCCGGCCGTGGTGGCGTCCCACGACAAGCTGAAAGCCGAGCGGGCGAAGCGCGCGTCGTTGAACCGCTCCGCGACATCGACGCGGACGCCCCCGTACTCCGCCCGCCCGATGTAGGTCTGGCCCGGATCGTTGCCCTGGCCGTCGAGGTACACGTGTACCTCAGTCACGCCCGTGCCCGAGGGGCTGGCTGGGTCCACCGCCCAGCCGCCCACGGTGACGATGCCGCTGAGCACCTCGTCCGCTCGGGGAGACTCTAGCAGCGCCTCGGGCTGGCAGTCGGTGGCGGACGGGGTCGGCGTGGGCACGGGGGACTGTTGCAGCAGCCCTCGGGCCTCCGTGCCTGGTAGGCTCAGGCTCGCCAAGACTAGAGCGCCCACTAGCTGTGCGGCGGCTGCCGCGGAGAGCGTGACTCGCACTTCTGGCTCCACGCGGAAGCCCTCGACGCGGCCGGCCGCGCCGGGCTCCCACCCGCGGTGCTGGGGGCTCTACCGTGGCCGCGCCCGCGGGCCCTTCTGCTAGTCGCGCGGCCCAGCTATGTCGGTCCGAATTATAGGCTGGTATCGTCCTGGTGGACGCGCGAAATCCCAACCGCGCCGCCGCGCGTGCTGACGGCGTGGCGCGACGAGGAACAGCGATGTACGACCGAGTGTTGCGAAATGGTCTCATCCTCGCGGGTACGGGCCAGCCCGGGTTCGTGGCAGACGTGGCGATCGCGGGCGGGCGAATCGCCGCCGTGGGCCGGCTTGGCGCCTTCGACGGTGAGGAGATCGATGCCGCGGGCCTGGTGGTCGCGCCCGGCCTCATCGACGACCAGGGAGTCTCCGACGCGGCGGTGCTCGGCAACCCGGACCAGCTCCTAGCCCGCTGGCCCGGCGTGACCACCCTCCTCCTGAACCCGTGGGAGCCGGCGGTCGCCGACCCACGCGACCAGGGCGCGGGCTCCGCCGGTCCGCCCGCGCCACTGCGCGAGAGCGGCCCCGGGCGCTGGCCCATCCATCTAGCCTGGCTGGGCGCGCAGCCGCTCCGCTGGGTCTATGGCGCCCCGATGCCGGAGACGCTCGGCGTGGTCGCTGAGGTCGCCCGACAGCAGGGAATGCCGATCGTGTGGCGCCCCGCCACGAGCGCGCCCCCCCCGAGTTGGCC
>JADGHJ010000326.1 GCA_019686175.1 Chloroflexota bacterium
GGGTCGAGCCGTCGGCGGCTGGCGTCGGCCGCAGCCAGGACCATGTACCAGTCCCGCACCAGCGCCGCCGGGCGGAGCTGCCGATACAGCGTATTGATCCGCTCACGCACGCCCATCGCGCCCCTCCAGCATCGTCTCGATCTCCTTGAGTCGTTCGGCCAGCTCGGATGATTCCAGCACCGCCACCATTGCCCGCGCCAGCGCCGCCAGCGCCTGCGCCTGGCTGGGCGAGATGCTGCCCTGCTCGACGGACTCCATCGCCTGCTCCAGCCGCTCGAAGACAGGCACCAGCCGCGGCGGCAGGAGAGCCCGGAAGCGATGCGCCTTGCTCGTATGCTGCCCACCGCGTCGCCGGGCCTCGATCCGCTCCGCGGCCCGCGCGGGATCGTGCGTGTAGCAGTAGGCCGAGCCGGGCAGGGCGAAGGAGCGGCAGGGCTGGCCGTCCTGCCGTGTTGCGATGCACGGCTTCGCTTCGCTTCGGCCTGCTTCGGTCACGGCTTTGCCTCACCGTGTGATGTTCAGCTGTTCGTTCGGCGCCCAGCCGGGCAGGACAATGAGGCTGGCAGTGCCCTGCACGTTGTTGCGCGCCATCTGGATCGCGGCCTGTACCCGCGGCCAGCCCTCCCGAGCCTGCTGGAGCACCGGGAGCGCCGCTCGGGCGACGGGCGGCCGATGGGGTGCCTCCGCCTCGGCGATGCGGTCGGCCACGTCGGGCAGGAAGACGTTGCGGGCCTTCAGATAGGCCGGCAGCTCTTCCTCCAGCGCCTGGAGCGTGGCCATATCGCCCGCCTCGGCCGCCTCGCGGATGAGCTCGTCCACCTGGCGCACCACGGCGCCGCTGTCGCCCATCGCGTCCAGCAGGCGGACCGCACGCTACCAGGCCCGCTGCAGCCGGAGCTCACGCAGGAGCTGGGCCTGCACATCCGTCGGCGTATCGGCCAGCGCCTTGTCAATCATCGTCTGCAGCATGTCCACGTCTTCCCGAGCAGACTGGGAGAGCGCGTCGAGCTGCTGCAGGCCCGTGTTGCGCGCCTGAGTCTCGGCGTCCTTCTTGCCGGCGATCGAGAGGCGGCTGTCGAGCTCGATCTGCGCGACCTGCTGCTGCACACCCAGCGCGATTTTGGCCGCCTGCTCGGGCACGGCCCGGAGCCGATCCACAATCGGCTGAACCGAGCGCCACCAGCGCTCGACCTCGGGCGAGCGCATGAGCGCTTCCGCGATCGTCGGACGGTCCCCGGGCGGGACATTCGTGAACGTTGGCACTGCCATATTTCCTCCTTGTCGCCTCGCGATCACTTGCAACCATTATAGCAAACGCTTGCTCTCCAGTCACTCGGGGCGGGGGCCCGCGATCCAGCCCGCAAACTCCCGCGCGCTCATTGCCAGGCCCCAGCGGCAGCGCTCGGCGTCGTCGCACAGCAGAACGACGATGCCGGGGAGATGATCCAACGCATCGTGGGTCGGGCCGCCGCACTGCGGACAGGGCGGCGTCGGTCCGTCGTAGTGGCGGCAGTCGGGCGAGATCGGCTCGGCGGCCAACACCGCGAGAACCTCGGCCTTGCGCGCCCCGAGCTCGCGCACGAGCGCCTCGGCAGTCTTCGGTCCGTGCACGATCCACTTGTCGCCGTTGGCCGCGACAGTCAGCCCGGCGGCACGGGCACGGTCCAAGAGCGTTAGAACATCCACGTTTCCACCTCCGCGTCACCCCGTGCAGTGGGGGCTGAACCGTCAGAATCGTCAGCACCGTCAGCACCTTTGTGGCTGTAGGGCAAATCTTCTGACGGTTGTGATGCCTGACCGTCAGAAACTGGGACCCAACCGTCAGAAGAGACGGTAGAGTTCTGACGGTCTGACGATACATCTGACGATTGCCACGAGGAACCGTCAGACGATTTGGCCGCGTCAGTGCTAGCGTGCTGACGGTCTGACGATGCTGACGGTCGCGCCCCCACATCTTGGAGCGCGATGTGGATTAGTCGCTCGGCCTTTTTCGTTGGCGCGCGGGTGCCAAACTCGACCCCCACCCCCAGTGCCCGCCGCAGCGCCGGTGCCAGGCGGCGCAGTTCGCCGCTCACGCCGCGCGCTGTCTTCGGCCACGCCGGTGTCCGCGTCGCCGGCTCGCCGGCGATCTCCCCCAGCGCGGCCAGGAGCTCAGCAGCCGTGCCTTCCCAGGTCGGGCGCTTGGCGAGCAGCGCCCGGAGCGCCGGGCCGATCGCGCTTGCGTCGATCGCGTCGTCGTCGGCCTCGGTCCGTACGGCAGCGTATGCCGCGAGGAACGTTGCCGACTCACCAGCCGCGCGCTCGGCGGCCGCGGCGAGCACGGCGAAGTCGGCCATCCGCGGCAGTCGATCGAGTCGCACGTGGTCACGTTCCCGCAGCGCCCCGACCAGCCGGTCGAGCAGAGCTCCGAAGATTCGTGGCCGCGCTGTCTCAAAGTCGCGCCATACCTCGGCCTCGGTGCGTCGGCGCTCTTCGGGAATGGGCGGCAGGTCGAGGCTCACGCACCGGTCGGCCAGGTCCGGCCGGGTCGCAACGTTGACGATGCTCGTCACAATGACCGGCCGCGTGGCGTCGAACAGTACTTCGTCTGCGTCCGTGTACAGTTCGCGTGTCGCAAAGCCGCCGCCGGTCGCAAGGCGGCAGAGCGCGTCACTGAGCCAGTCCTGCAACCGGCTCACGTTGTCGAGCGCCACCAGCCAGCCCGCTCGCGCCGCGATCATCAGGTCCCGGAGCTCCCGCGGCTCGGCCCGCAGGTCCGGCGTCGCGGGGTCAACCAAGGCGCGGATGATCCGCGCAGTGGTGCTCTTGGCGCTGCCCTGCTCGCCTCGGAGCGCGAGTAGCGGATACGGCCCTCGCGGCGCGAGCGCGGCCACTAGCCACGCCTTGAGCAGTGCCCAGGCGCGATCATCCGGCACGTTGACGAGCTCGCGCAGCTCATCGAGGCTCCCGCCACGCTCGGGCACGGGGAGCGGCCGCTGCCCGGGCGAGCGCCGGAACCGCACTGGCGGATCGGTCACGATCTCCCAGCCGGCGGGAGTCACGTGCACGGCGCGCCACTGGTCGTCAGCCAGGTCGATATAGACGCCCGCCTCACCATCGGGCGCCACACGCACAAACACGGCGTGCTCGGCGCCGTCGAAGCGGGCGATGCCCTCCAGCGTCATGACCGCCGCAGCCAGATCGTCCCGGGACACCGCCTGCCCCGGTTTGTCGTCGGTGGTCGTCTGCTCGTAGAACCGCCGGGCGAGCCACTGTGTGAACGTGCGGGAGCGGAGCGGCCAGTGCTGGCGGATGCCGCCAACAACGATCGTGGCGAAGGCCGCTTCGTCCGGGGTGTGCCAGAGCTCGGCCACCTCGGCGAGCGCAAGCGTGATCAGGGCATTTGCCTTCGATTCCCTGCGGTTGCTCGACTCATCGCCGTTGCCGCTGGCCTTGCCGCTCGCCGTTGCCCCCCTCGCGTGGCCGTTCACGTGCGGCGTGATGGACGGCTCGTAGACCTCGCGCGTCTGGTCGATCGCCCTCCGGATCGTCAGCGCACCATAGGTCTCTGCGCCCCGGCGCTCGTCCCACTTCGGCCGATAGAGCGCGCTCTGACGGAACAGCCGATCCATGCGCACGGCGTCCCGCTGGGTCCAGAAGGCGAGCATCTGGCAGAGCGCCAAATCTGCCGCGGACTCGTCGCCGTTGTAGGCGCTCGTGTCGCCGCGATCGTACAGCGCCGCGAACTTGGCGCCGTTCTTCGCCGACCGGGCGAGGTGGAGAAGCTGCTCATCGTCGAGATCGGTGGTCGCGCCAGAAAGCGTCGCCCGCCCGTTCGAGTGGGGTTGAGGATCCGGGAATAGCTGTTGGTAGAGCGCGTCGAGCGCATCCTGCCGCTCATTGATTGTCGACGGCGTCCCGGCCAGGTGCTGGCCGGTCACCGTGAAGAATCGCCCAGCGTGGTACATCTCGACGGCGCCATCCGGGAGCTTCGCCTTGCGGCGCGCACCCGGGACACGGCCGCGCAGGAAG
>JADGHJ010000327.1 GCA_019686175.1 Chloroflexota bacterium
CGACGCACCAGCCAAAGCGACCAGCAGCGCCAGCAGCCCTGCAGGCGTGCCTGGCTCGGCCAGCGACAGCCCCACCAGGCAGCCGGCCGCCACCAGGGCAATACACATCAGCGCCCGGCGGTGATGGCCCTGAAACAGCCGGTCGCTCACGCCGCCCCAGACCACTCGACCGACCACCCCGCTGGCCTGGGCCAGGGCCAGCAGCCGCGCACCGTCCCCGGGCGCAAGGCCCAGCCGGTCGCGCAGGAGGAGCACGAGGAAGCTGACGAACGACAGCTGCACGGCCGCCAGCACGAACGAGGCGGCGCACAGCAGCACCAGCGGTCGGTTGCGCAGCAGGTGCCGCGTCCCAGCCGCCGCCTGTACCGTGGCGCGGCCGGTCGTGATCGGAGGATCCCGGTAGCCGAGCCAGGCCAGCGCCCCGCCAGCAGCCGTGAGGAGCCCGAGGGTGGCTAGCGCCCCCCGCCAGCCGCCCAGGGTCAGGGCCAGCGGCGGGGCGACCAGCGCCGCGATGGTCCCCGCCAGGGCGACGCCCGTCTGCTTGATGCCCATCGGCAGCCCGCGCCGCGCGGGCGGGAACCAGTCCACGATGGCCCGCGTGGTGGGAGGCAGAGAGACCCCGTTGGCGACCCCGGCCAGGGCCAGCGCGGCCAGCAGCACGGGGTAGGTGCCTCCCAGCGCTCCGGCTCCCAGTGCCGCCGCCAGGACCAGCGGCCCGAGGAGGAAAAGCGGCCGCGCTCCCAGCCGGTCGCATAGGCCACCGGCCGGGACCAGGGAGAACAGGGAGCCCAGATACACCGCGGTGGTGAGGAGACCGAACGCCGCCCGGCTCAGGCCCAGCTCTGCCTGTAGGAAGGGAGCGAGTGGCGCCAGCGCTTGCGAGGCGAAAGAGGCGCCCGTCTGCACCACCAGGCTGGCAGCCAGCACCAGCATCAGGTAAGCAGCCGAGGGCTCGGCGCGTGGCGCTACGGGCGCTGCGGTGGGGGCGGCACTCATCCGGGTACGGGCAACGGCTCGGCGCCCCGCGACCGGCGCACGTTCAGCGCCAGGCCCGCGGCGATCACCGTCGAGGCGGCCGCCGAGAAGAACGCCAGGTTGTAGTTGCCCAGCACCACGTACAGCACGCCGCCGAGCGTCGAGGCCAGCGCTCCCCCGATCTGATGCGCCAGGAAGATCCAGCCCGAGATCGTGCCCACCGACAGCCGACCGAACCGATCGCCAGTCAGCGTCACGGTGGGCGGCACGGTCGCCAGCCAGTCGAGCCCGTACAGGACGGCGAACACCGCGAGGAGCCGGACATCGGTGATGAACGGCAGCAGGACCAGGGCGGCGCCGCGGCCCAGGTAGTAGATGGCGAGCAGGCGCCGTGGATCGTACCGGTCGCACAGCATGCCCGAGGCGACCGTGCCCAGGATGTTCATCATCCCCATCAGCCCCAGCACGCCCGCCGTGGCCACCTCCGAGATGCCATGGTCGGCCGCGTGGGGGATCAGATGCGTGCCGATGAGCCCGTTCGTGGTGTAGCCACAGATGAAGTAGCTGCCGGCGAGCAGCCAGAAATCGAGCGTGCGCACCGCCTGGCTCAGCGGGGTGCGGAACATGCCCGGCGCCGCCGACGCGCTTCCCGCAGAGCTGACTTGCGCGCCGAAGGGGCGGAGCCCTACATCCGACGGCTGGTTCCGGAAGAAGACGAACATCGAGGGCAGGCACAGCAGGCCGATCAGGGCCGCCAGCAACCCGACGCCCGTCTGCCAGCCCGCGGCGACGGCGATGGCCATCAGCGACGGCACGAACACCAACTGACCCGCCGACTGGCCGGCGCCCAGGATGCCGGTGACCAGTCCGCGACGCGCCACGAACCAGCGGTTAGCCACCGTGGCCGCTAGCACCAGGGCAGTGCCACCCGTGCCCAGGCCGACGACCACGCCCCAGGTTAGCAAGAGTTGCCAGTATTCGGTGACGAACAGCGCGGCGAGCGTGCCAGCGGTGGTGAGCGCCAGGCTGCCCAGGGTGATCCACCGCGGGCCGAAACGATCGATCAGCCGGCCCGCGATGGGGCTCGCCGCGCCGTACAGCACCAGGTTCACCGCTACCACACTGCCCAAGGCCGCGCGGCTCCAGCCGAACGTCTGCTCCCAGGGGAGCACCAGCACCCCGGGTGCCGCGCGCAGCCCGGCCGTGATCAGCAGGGTGGGGAAGGTGACGGCGACGACGATCCAGCCGTAGTGCACGCCCCAGCGAGCCGCGAGCGCTGGTACCACCCGCAGCCGGGCCACGTCCCCTGCCATCGTCTCCCCCTTCTTCCACACGGCCCGCTCCCCTCTCCTGTGGGCGAGCCGTGCGGCTACCACACCGGGGGTCGGAGGCCGCGGTGCTAAGGCGATTCTACGCGCCCCGTCCCAGGGCGTAAAGCGCCGCTTCACCCGAGCAGCGGCGCTCGCCGGCGGGCCCGGCCCGGCAACTAGTCCGGCACGCGACCCACTGCCCGCTGCGCCAGCGTCAGCGCGTCATCCAGTACCGGTGCCCCCTGTGGTCCGGATGCCACGAGCGTCTGCACGAGGTTTCCCTTGCGGAACTGGACGATGGCCTCGGTCAGGGGGCAAACACGCTCTGACCGGCGGGTGGGCGGAGACGAAACGCCAGCGCGGCGTCGCCGATCTGGGGCATGCCCAACAGATCGCCGGCCTGGCCGTCGCGCCGGCGTGAGTACTCGAACGCCTGCTGCGCCCCTGCGCCGTGCGGTACAGTAGATCCCCTTTCCCTACAGGGCGTGCGTCGTGCGCGCGGTGCCAATCGCAGGCGGCAGCACCGGCTACGTGGCCCGGTCAGCGTAGCCGACGCGAGCGCGGCAGTCTGTCACCGCGACGATACGGCACGTGGGCGTCGGTGGCAGGACCAAGCCACCCCGAACTGAACGCCGCTGGAGAACGGCCGATCATTATGGGCAGATGGATGATGCCGCCGAGCGCGAGCCGCGCTATCGGCGAGAGGCACGACGAACGTGCCTTGGTGGGAAGGGAGGCCGCCTTGCACCGTCTTCACGATCTACGTCTGCGCGTCAAGCTGTTAGGGGCCTTCGCGATCGTGCTCGCGTTGCTGGTAGTCGTGGACGTGGTCGCGGTGTCCCGGCTGGCGCTGCTGGACGGGCTGCTGCGCGAGATGTACCACCAGCACAGCGAGGGACTCGCGCTCGTGATGCAAGCCAGTGTCGACCGGGTTGCCAGCGGTCGCGCGGAGCGCGACGCAGTGCTCGCCGACAACCCTGCCGAGGCCGCGCGTCATGCGGATACTTCCCGCAAGGCACTGGCGGCGGTGGCCGAGGGACTCGACAAGTTCAAGGCCCTCACCAGCGACGAGGAGATGCGCCGCGCCGTAGCGCAGGCCGAGCGCGATGTCGCGGAGCTGCAGGCAGCCCGCGAGCAGGTGCTGCAGCTCGCCATCGCGGGTGAGGATGACGCGGCGCGCGCGCTGTCGGCGCAGAACCGGCCCCTTGGCACGCGCGTCGACCAGGTGCTCGAGGCGCTGCAAACGGCGAAGCTGGAAGCCGCCCGCCAGGCCGCGAACGACGGTAACGCGGCTTACGAGTCGGCGCGAACCGTGATGATCGTGGTCAGCGTGCTGGCGTTCCTGGTCGCGTTGGTGTTGGGCTGGGTGCTGGCGCAGACGCTGTCGGAACGCGTGGGCCGCATCACGGTCGCCGCCAAGGGGTTGGCAGCAGGCGACATCGAGCAGCGCGTGGACGACACGCACCGGGACGAGATCGGCCAGATGGCAGCGGCGTTCCGGGACATGATCACGTACCAGCGGGAGATGGCCAGCGCGGCGACGGCGGTGGCCCAGGGCGACTTGACCGTCCAGCTTACCCCGAAGTCGGAGCGCGATGTTCTGGGCCAGGCGTTCCAGCGGATGCTGGCGGACCTGAACGGCTTGGTCAATCGCGTGCGGCGGGCGGCCGAAGCGCTGGCGGGGGCGGCCGACCAGCTCGGGCAGGC
>JADGHJ010000328.1 GCA_019686175.1 Chloroflexota bacterium
ACCCCGGGGTGGCGTTCGACATCCGCGCCCTGAGCCTGTGGTACGGGCGCTTCCACGCCCTGCGCAACATCACCCTCCAGATCCCCGCCCGCCAGGTCACCGCTCTCATCGGCCCCTCGGGCTGCGGCAAGAGCACCCTGCTCCGCTGCCTCAACCGCATGAACGAGTTGGTCCCCGATGTCCGCATCCAGGGCGAGGTCTACTTCGAGGGCGCCAACATCTACGCGCCCGATGCCGACCCGGTCGAGGTCCGCCGCCGCATCGGCATGGTATTCCAGAGACCCAACCCCTTCCCCAAGTCGATCTACGACAACGTCGCCTGGGGACCGCGCATCAACGGCTACCGCGGCAACCTGGACGAGCTGGTCGAGCGCTCGCTGCGCCGCGCGGCCCTCTGGGACGAGGTGAAAGACAAGCTGCGCCAGAGCGGCCTGGCGCTGTCGGGCGGCCAGCAGCAGCGGCTGTGCATCGCCCGCGCGCTGGCCCTGGAGCCCGAAGTCATCCTCATGGACGAGCCGTGCTCCGCCCTGGACCCCATCGCCACCTACCGCATCGAGGGCTTGATCAGCGAGCTAAAGAGCCAGTACACGATCGTGATCGTGACCCACAATATGCAGCAAGCCTCACGGGTGTCCGACTTCACCGCCTTCATGCTGGCCGGCGAGGAGCGCATCGGGGAGCTGATCGAGTTCGCGCCCACCAACCAGTTCTTCACCAAGCCCCGTGACCAGCGAAGTGAGGACTACATCACCGGCCGCTTTGGTTAGTGGCAGGAGGACCGCATGGACCCGCGCGCCGCCTATCACGAAGCGCTGCGCGATTTGCAGGGCCAGATGCTGGCGATGGCCCAACGGGTCGAGCAGGCGATCGCTCGCTCGATCGAGGCGCTCAAGCAGCGCGATGCCGATCTGGCGCGGCAGGTGGTGGCCGAGGACGCCACAATCGACCGCCAGCGCTATGAGATCGAGGAGCGGGTCGTCGCGCTGATCGCCACCCAGCAGCCCACGGCTGGCGACCTGCGTACCATCCTAGCGATCTTGCACATCACCGTCGAACTCGAGCGCATCGCCGACTACGCCGAGGGCGTCGCCAAGCTGGCCATCCGCCTGGCCGATCAGCCGCCGCTCAAGCCGCTCATCGACATCCCCCGCATGGCACAACAGGTTACCAGCATGCTCCACCGCAGCCTCGAGGCCTTCCTGGCCCGCGACGCGGCGGGGGCCCTGGCGATCGCTGGCGAGGACGACGAGATCGACGCGCTGAAGGAGCAAGTGTACCGCGAGCTACTCACCTACATGATCGAGGACCCGACGACCATCACCCGCGCCACCTATCTGATCTGGGTCACGCACAACCTCGAGCGGATGGCCGACCGGGTAACGAACATCTGCGAGCGCATCGTTTTCTTGGTCACGGGCCGGCTGGAGGAGATGGGGCAGTCATCCGCGCACACCTCTGCACCTGGCGGCCAGAGCTAGCGCCGCTGGCAACAGGAGGGCGCAACCGAGTCGTAAACGGCTGGGGGCCAGCGGCCGCAGCAACCCGCCCCGCCCGCGCGAGTGCACCGCTCATTCGAGGACACGCCGCGCATGACTGTAGTGGGTCGCGTACCAGCCGCTGAGCGCGTGCTCTGTCACCCCTCCGCGTGCGCTGGCGCTATCGATGACCTGGCCGTCGCCGACATACAGGACCACGTGCGTCACGCGGCTACGCTCGGTGTTCCAGATGAACAGCAGGTCGCCTGGAGCGAGCGGCTCATCGGGGCCGAGTATTCGGCCCGGCGCCTCTGGGCCCTCGGCTTGCCGCGCGATATGGCTAGTGAAGTGGATGCCGAGGGCGTAGTTGTACACCCAAGCCGTGAAGTTCGAGCAGTCGAGGCCCGGGCCGGCAACGACGGCGCCGACGAGCGCGGCCGGCGGGTCCCAGTCGGGCACGTGGTGGTGGCGGTAGGGCAGCCCCAGATAGCGGCGCGCCACGGCCACGACCCGCGCCCGCTGCCAGGCCACCGGATCGCAGCCGGGGGGCGACGCGACGCGCGGGTACTCTGCGGCGCGTGGGCCCCAGCCGTCGTTCCAAGGCCGGGCATACCAGTGGTCAGCGGGCAGCCGCGTCGGCAACAGGCGGTCGCGCTCTGGCCAGTCGGCCGTCAACGAGGCGAGCCCACAGTCCGCATCGGCCGCATCGTCCCAGGTCGCCGCGGCTCCAATGGGCGGCGGCACGAGCACCGCCGCGAGCAGGCACACTGCCACCAGCCACGAGCGAAACCGCCACACGCCCCCGCTCACCGCGCCCCCCTTCTCCCGTCAACCGCGCGACGCCGTGGAGCACGAGCACTCCCACAGTGGGAATGATCGGCCGCGCCCGCGCGCTATCCAGCGGCAAACAGGGGCGCCTCAGCGTCCGGCCACCAGAGCCGTGATCCGCTCCGCGGTCAGCTCGGCCTCCGGCACGAGCCTCACCGCCCCCATCTCGAGCGCCAGCGGCTCGACCTCCGGGTCGGGCGCGGCGCCCACGAGGATGAGGCGCAGGCGCGGGACGGCGGCCAGCCAGCGGGCGGCCGCGTTCCGTCCGTCCACCACGGCGACTTGCAGCTCGACGATCGCGGCATCGGGCTCCAGGCGGAGCAGCAGGTCCAGCGCCTCTCGCGCGTCTCGCGCCTCGCCCACGACCTCGAGTTCGGGACACCGAGCGAGCTGTGCGCGCACACGGGCGGCGAAGGCCGGGTCATCGGCGACCAGCAGCAACGTGTACCGCGGAGAGGACCACGAAGCACTCATGGCAGCTGCCTCACCATTCGCTCGTGCGACCGTTCAATACCGCGCCCTCTTCCGGCCAGTCCGGCCGAGAAGAGGGCGGCAGGAGCCCCTGGAGCGGTGTGGCACGCTAGCGTCGTGTCACCACCACCAGCGCGTCGGGCGAACCACCCACGGCCACCGTGCCGAGGTCGAAGCTGGTCGCGGCATCGACGGCCTGGATCTGGTTCGCCTCGCGCTGCGCCGCGTAGAGGCGCGTGCCATCGGGGCTCAGGGCGAGGCCCAGCGCGTCGTTGTCCAGGAACAGCGTGCCCGCAATCACCTGCCGCCCTAGGTCGATCACGCTGATCCGGCTGCCCTCGCCGTGCGACACGTAGGCAAAAGTCCCGTCGGCGTTGATCGCCAGGCGCAGCGGTTGCGGCGGTGTTTGAATTGTGTTGGCCACCGTGTGATCGGTGGTGCTCACCACGGCGACGCTGCTGGCATCGCGGCTCGCCACGTACACGGCGCTGCCGTCGGGGCTGACCGCCAAGCCCTCGGGCCGCCCCTCGACACCGACCGTGGTGAGCACCTGTCGCCCGCCCGTATCGATGATGGCGAGCTGGTTGGCTTCGGGCAACGTGGCGTAGGCGCGGCGGCCGTCGCGGCTCACCTCGACGAACGCCACGCCGCGGCCCACGGGAACCCGCCCGACCACGCTGCCGTCGGCCGTACTCAGCACCACCACCTCGCCTGCAGAGGGACTCGTGACGTACAGCGCACTGCCATCGGGAAGCACGGCCACGTCCCGCGCGTCAGGCAGGCCCGACCACGTGGCCGTCACCTGCTGGCTCGCCACGTCGATGACCGAGACGCTCCCGTCGTCCTGATTGACCACGTACACCCGGGCGCCGTCTGGGGAGGCCGCGACCTCGACAGGCCCACGGCCCACCGGAATCTTGCTCAGCACCTGGTTGCCGGCCAGGTCGACCACGCTGACATCGTTGGACGCCCGATCGACCACATAGGCCAGCAGCCCCGCGGCGCTACCGGCGATGGTAGGGTTGACTGGGTGGATCAACTGCTGCTCGGTGCCCTCCGCCACCTGGGGCGGGGAGGGGGCCATCTGGACGGTCGGCGGCGGTCGCCCCTCATCGAGGGGCGAGGGCGCGACGACGTTCGGACCGGGCGTCTGGTTCGGCGCGGGTGGGGGGATCTGCGGCTCGGCCGTGGGAC
>JADGHJ010000329.1 GCA_019686175.1 Chloroflexota bacterium
CCTGCTGGCAGCGGCCGCGATATGGGGCGGGTGGGCGCTAATCCGGCTGCTCACCGAACTGGGGCCCGACGACTGGGCCGCCCTGCCGCCCGCGGCGGGCGCGACATTCCTGCGCACCGCCGCGGCTCTGGCGCTGGGCGCGCTGTGGACCGTGCCCGTGGGGCTGGCCATCGGGCTGCGCCCCCGCTGGGCCCAGCGCACGCAGCCGCTGGTGCAGATCGCCGCCTCGATCCCGGCCACCGCGCTGTTCCCGGTGCTGCTCCTGTGGCTGCTGCGACTGCCGGGCGGGTTGGACCTGGCCGCCATCGGGCTGATGCTGCTGGGCACGCAGTGGTACATCCTGTTCAACACCATCGCAGGCGCCCAGGCCATCCCGACGGATCTGCGCGAGGCGGCGGCGGTGTACCGGCTCACCGGCTGGCGGCGCTGGCGCTACCTGCTGCTGCCAGGCATCTTCCCGTACCTCATCACGGGGATGATCACGGCCACGGGCGGCGCCTGGAACGCCAGCATCGTCTCGGAGTACGTCAGCTTCGGCGGCCAGCAGTACGCCACGCTTGGGCTAGGCGCGCTGATCGCCAGCGCTGCCAATGACGGCGACTACGCGCGCCTGGCGGCCGCGACGCTGGTAATGGCCGGCGTGGTAGTGACGATCAACCGGCTGCTCTGGCGGCGGCTGTACTGGCTGGCGGAAGAGCGATACCGGCTCGGCTGAGCGCCCGAAGCGCACGAGGGAGGCCCTAGATGGCGACCGTTAGCGCGCCCAATGCGCGCCCACCCGCCCAGGACATCCTGCTGGCGGCACGAGCGATCAGCAAGGTGTACGAGAGCGGCCGCAGCCGCCTGGTGGTGCTCGACCAGGTGACCCTCGACCTGGCGGCCGGCGAATTCGTGGCCCTGCTGGGCCCCTCGGGGTCGGGCAAGTCCACCCTGCTGCGCATCCTCGCGGGCCTGGTGCCCCCCTCGGCCGGCGAGGTGTTGGTCCACGGCACGCCGCTGCGGGGCATCAACGACCGCGTGGCGGTGGTGTTCCAGAGCTTCGCCCTGTTCCCCTGGCTCACGGTGCTGGAGAACGTGGAGTTGGGCCTGCTGACACGATCGTTGTCGCGCGCCGAGCGGCGACAGCGCGCTCTGGCGGCCATCGACCTCATCGGGCTCGACGGCTTCGAGAGCGCCTACCCGAAAGAGCTGTCGGGCGGCATGCGGCAGCGCGTGGGCTTCGCCCGGGCGCTGGTCGTGGAGCCTGAGGTGCTGCTGATGGACGAGCCGTTCTCCGCGCTGGACGTGCTGACCGCCGAGAACCTACGGCACGAGCTGCTCGACCTGTGGCGGCAGCGACGGATCCCCACACAGGCCATCCTGATAGTGACGCACAATATCGACGAGGCAGTGGCCATGGCCGACCGGCTGGTGGTGCTCAGCCCGCCACCCGCCCACGTGCGGGTGGACATCCCGGGCCTGCCGGTGGCCGAGCGCGGGCGCGGCACCGAGCACTCGCGGCTGGTGGACGCCATCTACCAGCTCATGACCAATCCAGAGGCCGACGTGGCCGCGCTGCTGCCGGTCGCGCGGCCGGTCGAGCCGGGCGTGCCGCGTCGCCCGTACCAGATGCTGCCGCCCGTCAGCATCGGCCGGCTCACGGGCTTCATCGAGCGGCTGCACCGGCTGGGTGGCCGCGAGGATATGTTTGAGCTGGCGCGCGCGCTGCACCTGGAGGCGGACGAGATCATCGCCCTGGCCGAGGCCGCCGACTTGCTGGACTTCGCCACTATCGAGGCGGGCGACATCGTGCTCACGCCCGTGGGGCAGGCGTTCGCCGAGGCCGACGTGCTGCGCGAGAAAGAGATCTTTCGCCACCAGGCGCTGGCGCACGTCGAGCTGATCCGCGACATCGTCCAGGAGCTGGCCGCCACGCCGGGCCATCGCCTGCCCGAGGAGCGCATCCTCGCACGGCTACAGGCGGTATTCACCCCCGACGAGGCCCGCCGCCAGCTCGACACGGCGATCGGCTGGGGGCGCTATGCAGAGGCATTCGCCTACGATGACCACGCGGGCGCGCTATACCTCGAAGAACCGCCTTCATCGTCGCCCCCCGCAGCCGGCCCGCGCGGCTGACCCGGCCCGGCCGCACGGCGCCGCGCCTGTAGCCATTTCGCGCCCTCGAACCACAGGACGCTCGACATCCCGACGATCAGGCAGAGCAGCAGGTCGTCCAGCGGCAGCGGCGCGAAGCCGAACAGCTCGCGGAGAAACGGCACGTAGAGCACGAGGCCCAGCCCGCTCAGCGCCCCGCCCACCACCCACCACAGGGTCGGATTGGGCACGCGCAAGGTAGCGAGGATAGGCTCGACCCAGGAGCGATTGGCCAAGATCAGGCCGAGATTCGCCGCGATCAGCGTGGTGAACGTCATGGCCCGCGCTGCGGACTCCGACTGCCCGCGGTACAGCGTGAGGACGTAGACCAGCGCTACCACTGCCAAAGCGATCCCTCCTTGGAGCCAGCTCATGCCCAGCGTCCGGACGCTGAACAGGCGCTCGTGCGCACTCCGCGGCGGCCGCTTCATGACATCGTCGCGGATCGGCTCCGCCTCGAACACGATCGAGCAGGCCGGGTCGATGATCAGCTCCAGGAAGACGATGTGGGCGGGCAGGAGCACGAGCGGCGCGCGCAGCAATATCGGGATCAGCGCGATCCCGGCGATCGGTACGTGGACGGCTAGCAGGTAGGCCATGGCCTTCTGCAAGTGATCGTAGATGCCGCGCCCCAGGCGCACCGCCTCGACGATCGACGAGAAATCGTCGTCGAGCAGCACCAGGTCCGCAGCCTCGCGCGCCACATCGGTGCCGCGCCCGCCCATGGCGATGCCGATGTGGGCGGCTTTGAGGGCGGGCGCGTCGTTGACGCCATCGCCAGTCATGGCCACGATCTCGCCGTTCGCCCGCAGCGCGCTTACCAGGCGTAGCTTCTGCTCCGGCGTGACGCGCGCGCAGATGGCAACATGGCGCAGGCGCTGCCGCAGCAGGTCATCGCTGAGCTGATCCACCTCGGGACCGGTGAGCACGGCGTCTAGCGGCTGTAGGCCGATCTCCCGCGCGATGTGCTGCGCGGTACGGGGATGATCGCCCGTGATCATTACGACGCGGATGCCCGCAGAATAGCACTCCTGGATCGCCGCAGGCGCCGTGGGTCGTACGGGGTCGACCAGTCCGACCAGCCCCACGAACTCGAACGCGAAGTCGTGTTGGGTCTGCGGCAGCGCGGGGGCGCGGAAGCGGGCCTTCGCCACCCCGAGGACGCGCAGCCCATCGGTGGCCATCGCCTCCACCTGTTGGGCCAGCATGGCCGTCGTCGCAGCGTCGAGATGGCAGAGGTCGGCGATCGCTTCCGGCGCCCCCTTCGCCGCGACCACATAGTCTTCCTCCGCAGAGGACCGCCAGACGTGCGACAGCGCCAGGAGCTCCGGCGCCAGCGGGTATTCGCGCACCAAGACCCAGTCATGGTGGAGATGCTCGGTGTGCGCCAGGGCCCGCTCGGCCAGGACCTTGAGCGCCCGCTCCATGGGGTCAAACGGGTCCCGCTGGCTGGCCAGGACCGCGAACTCCAGCACCTCGTGGAACGCCTCGGGCAGCGGCGCCGCATCCACGACCTCGTAGACCGCGCCGCGGGCGCACAAGCGGCGCACGGTCATCTGGTTGAGTGTGAGAGTACCCGTCTTGTCCACGCACAGCACGGTCGCCGCGCCCAGCATCTCAATTGCGGGCGCCTCGCGCGTCAACACCTGGTGCCGCGCCAGACGCCAGGCACCGAGAGCGAGGAACACGGCGAGGACCACCGGGAACTCTTCGGGGATGATAGCCATGCCGAGGGTGATCCCCGCGAGCAG
>JADGHJ010000330.1 GCA_019686175.1 Chloroflexota bacterium
CTGCGCAGCGCGTTGTACAGCCCCGCGCTGGGCGCGCCGCCACCCGCGTCGAGCTGGTTGGTGGCCAGCGGCGCCACCATGTTGGCCGCCGAGTCGAAGGTCACGGTCTCGACCTCGATCCCCTCCTCGGCGAAGTAGCCCTCGTCGATCCCCAGATAGACGCCCGCGTCGGACAGCAGGTTCAAGTCGCCGTAGCGAACCCTGGCCAGCGAGGCGGGGCGACCAGCGGGGGTGGTGGTCGTGGGAGAGGCGGACGGAGTGGGCGCCTGGGCGACGGGACTCGCCCCGGTCGTGGACTCACCGCCCGTCCGAGGGCTGCAAGCGAAGCTTAGCACTAGCAGCCCTAAGACCGCGGCGCACGCGAACCGGCGCCCGCCCCCGCCCATCTCACCTCCCTGCGCCCTCGGCTCGTAGCCTCAGGCCCGCACGGGCAACACCAGGGCGTCGAACGACTTCTCCTGCATGTAGTCGTCGAGGCCCCAGCGCTCGACCTGACGCACGATCTCCTCGAACTCGGCGCGCGGCAACGGCTCGTAGTGGAACCGCTCGCCCGGATCGAAGCGGCTGTAGTCCCACGACCGGTTCTGGAACTCCGGCGGGATGCTGTAGCGCCACAGCGGCAGGCAGCTCGCCGGGTCGCGGGTCAGGTCCTCCTCCGCCCGCTGGAGCACGCGGAAGAAGCGATCGAGGATCGCACGATCGTAGCGCTCGTCTACCCACCACAGGGTCTTGAAGGTGTTGGCGATCACGCAGCGCAGGCCCAGCTCCTCGGCCATCGAGATCTGCGGGTCCAGCAAGCTAGCGGCCTCGACCTCCCCCTCCAGCAGCGCTTGCAGCCGGGCGCCGAAGCCGCCCACGTTCACCGTCTTGATCTGGTCGAGTGGCAGGTACGCCTCCAGGCGGTACGGCACATTGAAATGGCTGCCGGCTCGCATGCCCACAGCGATGGGCACGTTGGCCAGGTCCTCGGGGCGCTGGATCCGCGAGTCGGGGCGCACGTAGATGGCCCAGCGCGCCACGCCGTAGGCGTCGGGCACGAACTTGCCCATGCCCGCGCCGGCGTTGCAGATGCTCCCCCAGGCGCAGGCGTTGGTGATCGTTTGCTCCCCGGCGCGGAACGGCTTGTCCTGCGGGCGCTCGAGGTAGTTCAGCCCCTTCCAGGACGTCATCGTGCCGCGGACCACATCCCAGCGAATGTGCGGCTCGATGCCGGCGTCTTGGAAGTAGCCGCGCTCGAGCGCGATCCACTCGTGCAGGCGCATGCCCGTGGGCGAGATCTGGAGCGGTATCAGCGAGCCTGCCATGACCAATCTCCTCTCGATCAACCCGGACGGACCGATGCCCAATGTGTTACCGCATAGTGCGGGATCGCGACCACCGTTCGCCCCGCCTACCCTCCGGATAGGGGCGGATACGGCCCGCGAGCCGGCTCAGTAGCCCGGAATCGTCCAGGTGTCGTACAGCAGCTCCAGCCGGCGCAGCCCGACCTCGCGGGTCTCGGCCTGGAGCGCTGGCGACTGGAGATAGCGCTCGGCGATCTCCTCGGCCAGCGAGCCGTGGTCCTCGTCGGCGTCGACGTGAACGGTGAAGAAAGCCACGTCGTCCGGCGCGAGACCGTAGTGCTTGATCAGCCCGTCGGCCAGGGCGGCCATTGCCGCGGGCGCCGTGCCCTCGGCGGCCATCTGCGCCGCCATGACCACGAACCAGGGCCGCGTGTGGATGATGAGCTCGGCGTAGTACAGGTGCGCGGCCGTCGCCGGCGCCAGCGGAGCGGCGTCCAGTTCCTCGCGGCTGAGGCCCAGCGCTGCCGCGAAGCGCACGAACAGGTCGATGTGGCCGGCGCTGCCCGTGGCCAGCCCAGCCGTCTCCTCCTCGACGACCTCGTACAGCCGGCGCGCGATCTCCGGATCGCTGCACGCCAGGTAGCGGAGCATGGCCAGCCGCGGCACGGCGTTGCGGAACTTGTAGTCCTGGCGCACCCACTCGAGCAGGTGCTCGCGCGAGATCGTGCCCGCTTGGATCCCGCGCACGAAGGGGTGGTTGACGCGCAGCTTCGGGTGGGCGGCGATCTCCGCCTTGAACCGCTCGACGAACTCGCGCGGCGACAGCGCGGTCTGCACAGCCATCGGGTTGCTCCCTCCTCGGCTCCTTGGTTGCTCGTGCCTCTAGATATACCGGACGCGCAGGAGGCGCCGCCTGGAGTCCGAGAGGCCGCTACCGACGGCGAGCAGGTCCGCGGGGATCCACGGCCTAGCTGGCGCCCGCTGGCGATTCCGAGGGGGCGTCGCCCGGCTCGCCGGTGGTGCTCCAAACGTAGACCTGGTCGGCCTCGACGCGCACCTGGAGCAGGGGCAGCGGGGGCTGGTAGGTGCCGGGCCGGCGGGGCTGGAACTCGCCACGGGCGCTGAAGATGGCGCCGTGGCAGGGGCACAGGAAGGTCCGCTCGGCGGCCTGCCAGCGCAGCAGACAGCCCATGTGCGTGCACACGCCGGACAGCGCCAGTAGCTCGCCGTTGAGGTTGACCAGGTGCCCCACCACCGCGCCGGCGGTGAAAGGAACCGCCGTGCCGGGCGGGACCTCGCTCACCCGGCCCACCGGGAACCACTGGCCGTTGTTCACTTGCAGTTCCCGCGTTGGCGGAGGGGATGGCACGGGGCCGCTCGTGCCCGGCGGCGGTGTGGGCGGCTGTGCGAGCCGGCCGATGGCGAGGCCGGCCGCGCCCGCAGCCATCGCGGCCCCACTAGCGAGCGCCGCCCGCCGGGAGAGGGCGCGTGGCCGCCCCCGCGCGCGCCCGACCTGCTGGGCCAGTTCGCGCAAGAAGGCGGGCCGCGGCTCGGCCCGCTCGGGTCGCAGGCTCTTCAGCACCGCCGCGACGCGGAGCAGCTCCGCCTCCGCAGCGTCCGCCGGAGCGGCCGGGCGCTGCTCGGCGAGGAGGCGGTCGATCGCGGCATTCAGCCGCTCGGCCTCAGGCGATGGCTGATCAGTCGGTGTGGTCACGGTAGCGCTGTCCTAGCGCCGCGGCGCGCTGCACCGCACGGTGCTGCAGCACCTTAGCATGGTTCACGGTAATGCCCAACGCGGCGGCCGTCTCCTTGATCGAGTAGCCGTGCAAGAAGCGCAAGGTCAGGATCTCCCGGTCGCGCGGCGGCAACTGGTCGAGCAGCCAGCGCGCCAAGCGCTGGGCCGAGCCGTCCGGGGCTCGCTCGTCCCCCGGACTCGCGGCCAGCTCCTCCGAGTCCAGTGGGTCGACGGGCAAGCGGCTACGGCGACGCCAATAGTCCGCGAGCGTGGTCCGCGCCACCTGGAACAACCATGCCTGCACGCTGACCGGGTCGCGGTCCGGCTCCAGCTGGCGGACGGCCTTCAGGAACACCTCGGAGGTCAGGTCTTCCGCCTCCTCCTGGTTTCCCAGACGACTGTACAGGAACCGATATATCGGGAGTACGTAGCGGAGATACGCGTGCTCGATGGCGTTGCCCGGCTGCTCGCCCGCCACTGCGTCCGAGCCCTGCTCCCATGCGGCCGTAAACGCGCTCCCCTGTGAAGCTGGCCATTCTGGGCGCGGCATACGCATTCGGCCCTTCGCTTGCAGAGCTGCCCGCGCCGGTGCGCCGGCCCTCGTATGATAGTCGCTTGCAGCGCCGCCGGACGCAAGATTCTCGAAGAGTGACGAGGAGGCCTCCTCACGGGAGACCTCCTCGCCATCACAGCGCGCTGATACTGTTAGTGACGCTATGGGAGCTCGCCACTTTGCCGAGCCGCGCGCAGCGCGTCATAGGCCGGGCGCGGGGAGCCATCGGGGTTGGTGATGGACCACCAGTACTCCTCGTTCTGGCGGGTCCAGCCCGGCGCCGCCAGGTTCCACAGCACCATC
>JADGHJ010000331.1 GCA_019686175.1 Chloroflexota bacterium
TGCCGAAGAGCCGAGCCGTCCCCACGCTCCACCCCCGCATGGCGCCCTCCCCGGAGCTACGGCCCCGGCAGGGTGGCTGCTCCCGCGCCGGGTGTAGCGACTACGCGATCACAGGTTGTCCCAATCGGATGGGTACATATGGTAGCGCGCGGTGGTCGGGCAGGGTAGCCACTGGGGCGGCTGTCGCCACCGCCAGGCGCGTGGTAGCATACCGCTGACACCTTCGGCGAGCCCCTCTCGCTACCAACTCACGAACTCTGGAGCGGGGTGCTATGCGCGACATCGGTCTGCTGCTGCTGCGCGTGATCATTGGCGGCTTGTTCATGCTGCACGGCTACCCCAAGCTGTTCGGCGGACCTGGCAAGCAGGTCCACCCCCGCTTGCAACGCCACCTCGGCCCCGGGTTCGCGCAGTTCATGGAGCAGGGCGGGATCAGCAACTTCCGAAGCACCGTCGAGCGCATCGGCGTGCCCATGCCGCACCTCATGGCCTGGGTCGCCGCGCTGGCGGAGTTCGTCGGCGGCGGGCTGCTGATCCTCGGCTGGCTGACGCGTCCCGCCGCGCTGCTGCTGTGCGGCAACATGGGCGTGGCGATCAGCCGCGTGCATTGGCGGACAGGCCTAATGGGCCAGGGCGGCTACGAGCTGGCGCTCGCGCTGCTCGCGGGCCTGCTCGGCATCCTGTTCGCTGGCCCGGGCGCCATCTCGATCGACGGCGACGCCGAGTAGCGCCCAGCGTCCCCTAGCGGCAGACGGCGTGCACTGCCTCCACCAGCTTCCCGGCGGTCGGCGTCACGTACTCCTCTTGGGTAGCCGCGAAGGGGATCGGGACATCAGGCGTGGCCACCCGGCGCGGCGGCGCCTTGAGCGCGTCCCACGCCTCCTCGCACACGCGCGCCAGCAGCTCACCGGCGACTCCGCAGCTGCGCGGCGTCTCGTCGGTGGTCACTACCCGGCCGGTCTTCCGGACCGACGCCAGCAGCGTGCCCAGGTCGAGGGGCACGAGCGTGCGGGGGTCGATGACCTCGGCCTCGATCCCCTCGAGCGCCAGCGTCTCCGCCGCGGCCAGCGCCCGCGGCACCATCACGCCGCAGGCGATGATCGTCACGTCGCGCCCCGGCCGCGCCACCCGCGCCCGGCCGAACGGGATCTCGTAGTCCCCCGCTGGTACCGGGCCGCGTTCGTCGAGCAGCCGGTAGTGATTGACGAAGATCGTGGGGTTGCGGCTGCGCAGCAGCGCCCAGCGTAGTAGCCCCTTCACCTCGGCCGGCGCGGCCGGCAGCATGATCTGCAAGCCGGGCGTCTGCCAGAACAAGGCGTGGGGGGCGTGTGAGTGCTGCGCCGCACCAGCTCCGCGGATGCCGCTGTGGAGATGGTAGAGGACCGGCACGGCCGTCTGCCCGTTGCTGGTGTAGTGGGCGATGGCGGCCTCGTTGGCGAGCGCCGGAAACGCTTCGAAGGCGAAGCTCCCGGTGCCGAGATCGACGATGGGCCGGAGCCCTGCCATGGCGGCGCCGGCGCCCATGCCCGCGACCCCCAGCTCGGCGATTGGAGGGGCGAGGAAGCGGTCGGGGAACTCGGCGAGCAAGGGCGCGAAGTAGCGAGCCGCCGATGTCAAGCCGGCGAACCCGCCCCCGAACACCACCAGCCGTTCGTCGGCTGCTAAGCAGGCGCGCAGGGCGTCGGCCATCGCCTCGGCGAACGTCATCTCGCGGGTCGCCTGGTCCATACTGCCCCCTCCTCATGCGCGCACGTTGCCGCCCCTCACTCGGCCGGCGCGAACACCCCCTCCAGCGCCCGCTCGGCCGGCGGCGCCGGCGCCGCGAGGGCCGCGTGGACGGCTGCCGCCACCTGCGCACGCACCGCAGTATCCAGGGCGAGCAGCCGGTCGCGGCCAGCGGCACCGCTGGCCAGCAGGTCGCGGGCCAGCAGCAGGATCGGGTCGCTGCTCGCCGACCACTCGGCCAGCGCCTCGGGCACCCGTCGCGGCTCCCAGGCCCACGCCAGGTCGAACTCCTCCCCCACGATGGTCGGCCAGAGCGGATAGCTGCCGGGCCAGCGCGAGTTGCGCGCCTCCACAAACGCGGGCCCCTCCCCTGCCCGCGCGCGCGCCAGCAACGGCGCCACGGCCGCATCCACCGCCCGGGGGTCGGCGCCGTCCACGACCACGGCTGGGATCTGCAAGGCGCGCGGCACATCGACCAACTCGCGGGCCGCATGGGTCGACGACGGATACTGTCCGGCGCGCCGCAGCGCCGGCGGCACGCTATTGTTCTCGCACACGAGCAGCAGTGGCAGCCGCCACAGGGCGGCCAGGTTCAACGCCTCGTACGAGGCGCCCTCCTCGAGCGCGCCGTCGCCAAAGAACACCACCGCCACCATGCCGGTACCCCGCCGCTTGGCAGCCAGGGCCGCGCCTGCGGCCAGGGGCAGCGCGCCGCCCACGATCGCCGAGGTATGGAGGACACCGAGGGCTGGCGCCACGGGGTGCAGGGTGCCACCCCGCCCACCGTTGCAGCCGGTGGTCCGGCCGAGAATCTCCGCGATCAGCGCGGCGGGCTCGACTCCGCGTGCCAGCAGGTGACCGTGGTTGCGGTGGGTGGTGAACACGTAGTCGTGGGCCGCCAGGCGGCGGCAGACGGCCACGGCTGTGGCCTCCTGGCCGATGTAGACGTGGTAGTGGCCGCGGAGAAGCCCCGCGTCCTCGCGCAGGTGGATCAACTGCTCCTCGACGCGACGAATGAGCAGCATGCGGGCGAGCAGCTCGAGCAGCACGTCGCCGGTGAGCGTCTCGGCCATGGCGGGCCTCCCACACAGGCGGGCGCCGGTGGCGCCGTCGGGCAGGGTTGTACTGGCTGGCGCGCCGCACTGTCAATTCGCCGACCGCGAGTGAGCCCTGCACACGGCTGCGGCAGTCCCAGTTCCCGCTAACCGCCAGCCGTCGGCGTCCCTGGGTCTGGGGATCGTCTGCTATAATCCGCGCGGGGCGCAGCCGCCCTCAGGGAGGTGGACGGGTCCCGGTGGGTCTCGCGGTCTTCAAAACCGTTGCGGGGCCGCCAGCGCGGTCCCGGGTGGGTTCGACTCCCATACACCTCCGCCACGGTTCCAGGTGTGCCCCTACCAACTCCGCGGCAGGCCCCCTCACGGGGGCCTGTGCCGCCTATAGCTCCGCGGAGTAGCGGAGGATGACGGGGAGCCGGTCATTCTCCCGCCCTTCCCCATACTGGCGGCTGGGGACATCAGGCGGTGCCCTATCTGGCGCACGAGAGACGCCGGAAGCTCGCGGAGCAAGCTGAGCTGCGCGAGTGTGCTCCGAGCTTAGGCGGCCTGAGCCGCCGTGATCCGCGCCTCGCCCGGCAGCGGCGCGGGCCCGGGCAACAGGCCGCGATCGCGCCGCTCCCAGTAGCATGCCAGATGCACGCGGCTGCGAGGATTCGTGCCCCCCTCCAAGTCCACTAGCGCCCACGGCTGGTCGGCGCGGATCACGCGCTGGCATAGCTCGCACGTGCGCATCAGCATCCTCCTGCTCATCCGACGTTCTTGGTCCGGCTTCCCGCACCCACCAGTGACGCCATACTCGCCCTACAACCGACACGAGCGGGCTCGCCGGCTCTCTGACTATGACGTACCTGTCGTCAGAAACTCGCTAGAGTGGTCTAAGACGCCGACAAGAGTTCCCACTGTCGCGGCTTCACGCGATCTCGCCAGCAATCCAACACGCTTCTGACGGCCCATCTGGCATCCTACGACTAGGGGACGGGCACGTACCTTCTTCGGTACGTGGCACTCGCCGCTCAACACCCCGCGAATCGGATCCGAGCGATCTACTTCACGCACGCCGGAGCCACGATGATGTCAGACCTGCACGAGGC
>JADGHJ010000332.1 GCA_019686175.1 Chloroflexota bacterium
CGTCTGCGTCATCTGCTGCCTCCTTCGGGGCGTCGGGCACTAGGCGGCGGGCACGCGCCGGCCGGCGCGCGCTTCGCGACTAGGCTACCGCACCCGCCTCTCCTGCCGCCAATACATGCCTCGTCTGAATCTGAGATAATCGCGCTATGGATTGTTGCGGAGGGTCGCGATGCCGATCAACCTCCACCACCTCCGGCTGTTCCACGCCGTGGCCCAGCACGGCAGTGTCTCGCGGGGCGCCGCGGCGGTTCGCGTCAGCCAGCCGGCGGTGTCGCGCGAGGTGCGCGAGCTGGAGCGCGCCCTCGGCGTGCCACTGCTGGAGCCGGCCGGGCGCGGCGTGCGGCTCACCGCCGCCGGGCGCCTGCTCGACGAGTACGCCAGCCAGATCTTCGGCCTGGCCGAGGCGGCCGAGCGCGCGCTGCGCGAGCTGGTGCAGCTCGAGCGTGGCCAGCTCGCGCTCGGCGCCATCGCCACCGCGGCCATCTACTACCTGCCGCCCCTGCTGCAGGCCTTCCGGCGGCGCTACCCCAAGATCGACCTGGCGATGACCATCGGCGCCACCCGCGATCTCATCGCGAGCGTGCGCGCCGGCCAGCTCGAGCTGAGCTTCGTCGATGGCCCGGTCGACGATCCGGCCCTGCGCGCAACCCCCTTCGCCACCGACGAGCTGGCGCTGATCGCCGCGCCCGACCACCCGCTCGCCCAGCGCGGCCCCGTGCGGCTCGCCGAGCTGGTCGACCAGCCGTTCATCCTCCAGGAGCCCGGCACCGGCCTGCGCGAGCGCACCGACGCGGCGCTCGCCCGTGCGGGGGTACAGGTGCGGCCGGTGATGCAGTTGGGCCGCACCGAGGTGATCAAGCAGATGGTCATGGCGGGACTCGGGCTATCGGTGGTCTCGCGCCGCGCCGTGCAGGCCGAGGTCGCCGAGGGCCGGCTGTGCATCGTGCCACTGGCCGACGCGGCGCTGGCGCGGCAGCTCGTCTACGTCGGCCGCCGCGGCGTGTCGCCCTCGCCGGCCGCGCAGGCCCTGCTCGACCTCCTGGCCGCCGAGGACGCGCTCAGCCCGGCCGCGCGCTGACCCCTCACGGGGTGATCGCCGCCTTGATGAACTGGTCACCCGCGGCGCCGCCGGCCGCGCGGATCGCCTGCTCCGCCTCGGCCAGCGGGTATACGTGGCTCACCATACGCTCCAGCGGGTAGCGGTGCCCGCGCGTGGCCAGGAAGTGGTGCGCCGCGGCGATGGCGTCGGCCCCCTTGGTGTACACACCCTGCAGGCGGATCTCGTTCCAGACCAGGTGGTCCAGCGGCAGGCCCGTGATCGTCGCCTTGCCCGTGAGGCCGCCGAGGACCAGCGTTCCCTGCCGCCGCACCAGCTGCACCGACGCCTGGATCGCCTGGGGGCTGCCGGTGACGTCGAGCACCACGTCGGCCAGCCGCCCGCCCGTCAGCGAGTGCACTCGCGCGACGACGTCCTCCTGGTCGGCCACCAGCGTGTGGTCGGCACCTAGCTCGCGAGCCAAGGCGAGCCGGCCGGCGTCGCGCGCCAGGCCCGTGACGATGACCTGGGCGGCGCCGCTCTCGCGCGCCACCATCGTCGCCGCCAGGCCCTGCGGCCCAGCCCCCTGGATAACCACCGTGTCGCCCACGCTCACGTCGCCATGGCGGCGCAGCCATTGGATGCCGTTGGCCACGATGCCGCCGACGATGGCCACCGCCGCGGAGATGCTTTCTGGCACGCGGTGCACGACGGAGCCGGGCGCGAGGTACATGTACTCCGCCATCGCGCCCCACAGCGCCGGCGGCTCGGTGATGGGCATCCGCAGGCCGTAGCCGCGCTTGCTGGCGCAGAACCGGTAGCTGCCCGTGAGGCAGGCCTCGCAGGCCCAGCACGGCACGCTGCCCTCCACCGTCACGCGGTCGCCCGCGCGCACGCCATAGCGTGTCGCCGCCCGCTCCCCGATGGCCGCGATGCGCCCCAGGATCTCGTGGCCGAGGATCAGCGGCAGGGGCGCGGCCAGCGTGCCGTCGAACACGTGGTAGTCGGTACCGCACACCCCGACCATCTCCACCCGCAGCAGGGCGTCGTCGGGCCCGATCGTCGGCAGCGGAAACTCGCGCAGCGCGAGCCGCTCCACGCCCTCCAGCACAGCCGCCGTTGCCGTGGCCATCGCGCTCCCTCCTTCCTGGCGGGTCGGCCGCCGGTTTGAGGGTGACTGTAGCGCCGGCCGGCGGGCGGGGCAATGGCTAGCGACCGCAGCCGGCCGGGGGCGGCGAGCAGCGCTGGCGGGGCAGCCCGCTGTGACTCACAACGACGTGATCACCCCGCTCTACCTTCCAGGCGGCGAGCAGCGCTGGCGGGGCAGCCCGCTGTGACACGGGGAGAGGGCGGCGCGCCCGGCGGTCCTTGACGCGGCGCCGCCGAGCGGCCCAGAATCCCAGCACGGCTGGGGGTAGGAGCGCGCGCATGCGCCGACGGTGGTTGAGCGCGGTGCTGCTCGGCACGAGCTGTCTGCTCGGCGCGAGCTGCGCCAGTGCGGGGAGGCCGGCAGCGCCGGAGGCGGGCGCCGCGCCCGTCAGGCCGGCCGAGGCCCCGGCCGCGCCGACCGCCGCACCAGCGCCCGTGGCCCTGACCATCAACTACGCGGCGCGGGGCACCGGCCACTCGGGCGCCTGGCTCGCCTACGAGGGCGGCTTCTTCCGCGAGCAAGGCCTCGATGTCACCCTCACCAACATCCCCAGCACCTCCACGGTCCTCCAAGCGATGGTGGCCGGCCAGGTCCAGCTCAGCGGCATCGACGCCAGCGCCGCCATCCAGGCCACTGTCGGTGGCGTCGACGTCGTGCTGCTGTTCGCTGGCGCCAACCGTCCCCTGCACGCCGTGTTCGCTCAGCCGCGCATCACCGAGCCGGCGGCCCTGCGGGGCGGCACGATCGGCATCACGCGGCCCGGCTCGGCTACCCACAGCGCCGCCAAGCTGGCCCTGCACCTCTGGGGCCTGGTGCCGGACCGCGACGTGGCCTTCCGCCAGCTCGGCCAGAACACGGCCATCCTGGTCGCGCTGCAGGCCGACCAGATCGACGCCGGCCTGCTCTCCCCGCCAGCCACTACCGCGGCGCGCCAGAGCGGCTACCGCGAGCTGATCAACCTGGCCACGGAGGGCCCCGAGTATCCGTCGGTGGTGGTCGGCGCCCTGCGCCCCTGGGTGGCGGCGCATGAGGGGGTCGTGCAGCGCGTGGCTCGTGCCTACGCCCGAGCGCTGGCTCGCTTCCGGACCGACAAGCCCTGGGCGCTGTCGGTGTACCGCCAGTACCTCGCGCTGGAGGACCCGGCGCTGCTGGAGGAGGCGTACGCCACCTTCGCGAGCTGCTGCCCCGCGCTGCCGTACATCAGCGAGGAGGGCCTGGGGCGTCTGCTGGCCGACCTCGCGGCGGACGAGCCGGCGCTGGCCGGGCGCCAGCCGAGCGACTTCGTCGACGCGCGCTTCCTGCGCGCCCTCGAGGCCGAGGGGTTCGGCCAGTAGGCGCCGCGGGCTACAGCCAGCCCGCCAGCGCGAGCGCCGCCGCGCCGGCCATCAGCAGCAGGGGATGCAGGCGCGTGCGGAGCACCAGCACCACCGTGAGCACTGTGACGACGTAGCCCAGCGGCGTGGTCTCCACCGCGCTCGCGACCACCAGGGCGGTGGCCAGCACGAGCCCCGCGGAGATCGGCACCATCCCCGCCTGCACGGGGCGCCGCCACGGTGCGTCGCGGAAGCGGCGCCACAGCCGTGCCGCCACGTAGGCCACCACCGCGGACGGGCCACACATGGCCAGCGTCTGTCTCTTATACACAACAGACGCTGCCGCCCAAGGCTTAGGTGAAG
>JADGHJ010000333.1 GCA_019686175.1 Chloroflexota bacterium
CGCCCTACCCCTGAGCGCCTCGCCGTTGTTCGAAGACGTGTTGGGACCGCCCCCAACCACGGTGGCCGATCAAGCGCCGCCAGGGGTCCTCGAGGAGCAGCGCCTGCTCGCCGCCGTGCGAGCCGAGCTCCCTGTCCTCGGCGGGGCGGCGGCCGCCGCCTGGGCCAAGCCGACACCCGTCGGCGGCGTGCTCCAGCTGCGCTGGGCCCCCGACCAGCCGCTGTCAAGCCCCGAGGCGGTGCAGGAAGCGGTGGTGAATGCGGTGGGCGCCGTCGTGCGGGTGCTCGACCGCGAGTTTCCGCAAGGGTTCCGGGGCAGCGACGGGCTCCCGCTCGCGGCGGTCACCGTCGACCTCCCCGAGCACGACAGCGTGATGGTGGCCGTGCGGACCTACCGAGCCCTGGCGGCGGGGGAGCTGACCCTGGCGGAGCTACCCCAGCAGTGGCGCCTGCTCAGCAGGGGCTCGGCGGCCCACGAGGCTGTTCGCGCTGCGGGCGCGCGCCGGGTGCCCGACCAGCCATCCGAGGGCGCGCCGGATCGCTGGCCCCCGCGCATCGCACGGTGGTATGCCGAGATCCTCGCGGCTGCGCGCCGCTACCAGCTCGACCCGGACCTGCTCGCAGCTATCATGCAACAAGAGAGTGGCGGCGAGCCCCAGGCCGTGGGAGCATGGGTCTGGATTCCTCATATGGGCCGCTACGAGCGCGCCATCGGCATGATGCAGGTGATGCCCAATGAGGCGGAGCGCCGCGGCTGGACCATCGAGGAGGCGTGGCAGCCCGAGCAGAACATCATGCTGGGCGCGCGCGTGCTCCGCGACAAGCTCGATTCGGTGCGCGGCGACTTTTGGACGCGCGTGCAGGGCTACTATGGATTCGGAGACGCCCTGAGCGACTACTGGCTCGAGCGCGTCTACACCTACTGGCTCGCGTTCCGGGGCGACTCCCCCTAGCGATCGACGGCGAAGATGGACCAGGCGTTGCGTAGCCTGCGACCGCGTGGCGCCGCTCCGGCGGCTCGTGGAGCGGTGCGGCGCGTGCTGCTCGCGGTGGCGCTGCTCCTCGCGGTGGTCGATGTGGCCCCGCGCCCGCGCGAGGCGCCCGCCCTGGCGTCAGCAGACGCAGTAGTGATCGTCCGCTGGCGCGAGGAGCCGCCCGTCCCTCCCGCCGGCCTGCAACCGCTCCCGTCGTTGGACTGGCTGGGCCTCCACCGCTACGCGGTCGAGCCCACGCAAGTCGACGCCGTGCTCGCGGCGCTCAGCGCCGATCCGCGCGTGGAGTTCGTGGAGCGCGATCGGTCCTACAAGCTGCTCAGCGTGCCCGACGACCCTCTGATCGGCGAGCAGTGGAACCTCCAGCAGGTGCACGCCATCGACGCCTGGGACGTCGCGACGGGTGGCGGCGACGTCATTGTCGCCGTGCTCGACAGCGGCATCGACGCGTCGCATCCCGAACTGGCCGGCCGCGTCGTCTCCGGCCGCAACGTGCGCGAGCGCAACAGCGACACCCGTGATGATATCGGGCACGGGACTCATGTAGCGGGGGTCATCGGTGCCCGTGGCGACAACGGGATCGGGGTCGCCGGCATGTCCTGGGGCGTGCGCCTGATGCCCATCAAGATCACCGACCGCCAGGGCGAGGCCTCCATCACCGCCGCGGCCCAGGGGATCCGCTGGGCCGTCGACCACGGGGCGCGGATCATCAACCTGAGCTTCGGCGGGCTCGACGACTCGCGCACCGTGCGTCTGGCCGTCGAGGATGCGTACCAACGCGGTGCCCTGCTGGTAGCGGCGGCGGGCAACTGCGGCGAGGTGGCCACCTTCCGTGACGAAGGCTGCGACGTGGCGAACCCGCCCATCTACCCGGCGGCGCTGAGCCAGGTGATCGCGGTCGGCGCGCTGGGCGCCAACGGCGAGCTGGCGCCGTACTCGGAGACGGGCAGCTACATCCGCCTGACCGCCCCGGGCGGCGTCGGCGGCAGCCGGCGCAGCAACCCGCTCGATTACATCCTCAGCACCTGGCCGCCCGGCCTGCCCTCGCCCATCGACGTGCCCGGCTACAGCTACGAGGTCGGCACCTCGATGGCTGCTCCCCACGTCTCGGGCGCCGCCGCGCTCGTGTGGTCCACCAACCCCACTCTCAGCCGCGACGAGGTGGAGCGGATCCTGTTCGAGACCGCTGATCCCCTCGGCCCGCCCGGGCGCAACGACCGGTTCGGCTACGGCCGGGTGAACGTCCAGCGCGCCGTCGAGCGCGCCGCGCAGCTGCCGGGCAACCGCGTGGCGGACATCCGCGTGCTACTCGAAGCCCCGCAGCCCGATGCGGTGGTCCAAGGGCCGTTGACGGTGCGCGGCTGGGCCGTGGACGCCTTGGCGGAGAGCGGGACCGGGATCGACATCATCGAGGCCTGGCTCGACGGGCCGCCCGGGCAGGGGGCGCCGCTCGGCCGGCTGCCTTACGGCACCGCGCGCCCCGATGTGGCGCGCCTGCTCGACCGCGGCGGGTTCACCAACGCGGGGTTCAGTGTCGCCCTCCCGGTGACGCGGGGTGTGCACACGCTCTGGCTGCGCGCCCACAGCGCGCTGTCCGGCGTCTGGCGCACTCAGCAGGTCCGGTTCATCGCCACGGGCAACCCGCCGCGGGTGGAGGTGCCTACGCCCACGCTGCCCGGCGCGCTCCCGTCATCACCCTGACCTGCTGCCCGCCCGGCGCTTGCGCGGCGCGGCGGCGCCGGCTACGCTGCCGGGTGCGCCTGGGCCACAGGGCGCACGACCCCGCACCGAGGAGGAGCCACAGTATGGAGCCACTGCCACGCGGCGCCCAGTTCATCCGCGCGAAGATGCTCTGGGAGATCGCCCTCCACATCGCTGGCGACCCAAACGAGCCGTACTACGGCAATCGTGACATCTGCATCACGATCGGCAGCGGATCGGGCGAGCACTACAAGCCGTGGCTGCGGATGTCCGTCGGCTCGCCGATCCTGGCCCACGCCGTAGTGCGCGGCGAGCTCGACCTGGCGTTCGTGAATCCTTCCGGCTTCCTCACCCAGATGTATCGCGGTACGGGCCTGTTCCCCGAGCCGCTGCCCGTGCGCCTGGTGGCCAACTACCCCTCGTGGGACCGCTACGTCCACTGCATCCACCCGCGCACTGGGCTGACCTCGCTGGCCCAGATCAAGGAGCGGCAGTACCCGCTGCGCCTGTCGATCCGCGAGGACCCCACCCACTCCACGCGCGTGCTGCTCGACCAGACGCTCGCCTGCTACGGGTTCACGCTCGACGACATCGTGCGCTGGGGCGGCTCGCTGCAGCTCAACGGCGGGCCGGGCGACCAGCGCCGCCTGCGCGCGCTCCACGCCGGCGAGATCGACGCCATTTTCGACGAGGGGCTGGTGCTGTGGTTCGATGAGGCGCTGGCGGCCGGCATGCGCCCCGTCCCCCTCGAAGACGAGGTGTTCGCGCGGCTCCAGGCGCTCGGCTGGCGCCGCGTGACCATTCCCGCCGGGCGCTTCCCGCACCTGACGGAGGACCACGACTGCATCGACTACAGCGGCTGGCCGCTGTACACGCGCGCCGACCTGCCCGACGAGGTGGCCTACCGCGTCTGCGACGCCATCGCGGCCCGCGCCGACGAGATTCCCTGGGAGCAGGGCGCCTACACCGGCCTCGACCAGCTCGGTCGCGACACGGAGGCCACGCCCCTCGACGTGCCCCTCCACCCCGGCGCCGAGCGCTGGTACCGCGAGCGCGGCTACCTGTAGGGGGCTGAGCCGCGCGCGCCGCGGTCCCTCCGCGCGGAGCGGGGGGGGGGGCGCGGGGGGGCGGGCCCCCCCCCCCCCCCCCCCCCGGCGTTGGCCCCC
>JADGHJ010000054.1 GCA_019686175.1 Chloroflexota bacterium
CTTCCGGAGCGCGGTGTGCCGGCCACCAGGCCAGTGCCTCAAACACCTGAGCGTACCCCGTGCCGCCGCCCCAGAAGACCCGCGCCAGAATGCTCAGCGCCTCGCCTGTACCGGGCAGCGGGCTTCCCGCTTTGACCACCAACCAGACGCGCTCGGCCTCGGCGAGCTGGAAGGCGTGCTGCGCCGGGTACACGGCGCTGACGCGTCCCTCGAGGAGCAGGTACTCGCCGATCCGCTGCCAGAGCAGCGCCGAGAGGGTCGCGAACGCCCGCGAGACCGGACTCCCCTCCGGCAGTCGGAATCCCCGGTCCTGGTCCAGGAACACGAACGACTCCCCGTCGATCACCGTGTCGTAGACGGTGCAGCCACGCTCCAGGAGCGCGCGCAGATACGCGGGATCGCACCACGGCCCGCACAGCGCCACGACGCCGCGCCCCGCGGCCAGTCGCATGGCCAGCCAGCGCTCGATCTCGGCCGGCAAGCGGGCGCCCAGCACGACCACCACCTCGCGCGCGGCCAGCACCGCCGCCTCATCGAGCGCGGTGTGAGTGGATCGTTCCCGAGCCGTCACACGTACCGTTTCTCCACGGAGATCGTGCCGCGGCTCACCCAACGTCCAGCTCGGCCCATTCCCCATGGCTCCGCTCCATCCGCGCCTGGAAGCGCCAGCCGCTCAGCACCGCCGTGGCCCGCTCGGTGGGCGCGAGGCGGCCAGCGGAGCCTGCCCCGTTTGTCGCCTGGGCCGCGAGCGCTTGCTCGGCCGCCGCCAACTGCGCGAGCTGGCACTCGGCCAACAAGCGCAGGACGGGCCCGTCGGCACGGGCGATCGCTTGCTGGAAGTGCGGCCAGCAGAGGCCGTCCGTCGTCGCGTATAGCGCGGCGAGCTCGGCGTCGGCGAGGCAGTGCACGAGCTTGTCCACGACGTGGCGCGCGTCGCGCTCCAAGATGGTGCACAGGGGGCACGGCGCGGGGCGCACCAACGTGCTTAGTACGGCCCGCGTCGAGCGATTCCGGACACCCGTGTTCGCCTCCAAGATCCGGAGCTGGCGCACGAGATCCTCGCTGAGGTACTGGTCGACGTAGCTGATGCGGTAGGCGAGGCCAGAGGCGGCGAGCTGCCACATGTGCCGCGCGCAGAAGCCTCCTGCGGCGATGAGCTGGTCGATCCAGGCCGCCTCGCCGTAGCCCTCCATCAGGAACCAGAAGAACGAGCGAGCGCTAGTCTCCGCCACGTGGCGACAGATGGGGCAGCCCGGCTGGCGCAACAGGGCACGGATCTCGCCGAGATCCGTGCGAGACAGCACCGGCACGGCCCACGGAAACGGCAGGCCCAGCGCGCGCGCGAGCCAGCCGCCGACGCGGAGCACCCGCTGACGCACCCACTCGGCTAGGCGCGCGGCGGGATGAGCGCGTGCCAGCGCGATTGCGTAGCAGTCGGTGAGCAATTCCGTGACGCGGCGCCACATGATCGGCTCTGCCCTGGGTTTCCTCGGTCCGTGCCAACAAAAAAAGCTTCTACGCGCGCGGAAACTGCGCGGGTAGAAGCTATCGGCCAGTTGCCTGGCAAGCACCCCGCTTGACGCGGGGCGGGCGAGCCTCACCGCCCTATTCAGCTAGCAGGATTATTATAGCTGGTCGTGCCGCTGCCCGGCGTGTCGAGCGTGCCCACGGCGGCGAGCAGGTGCGCCCGGTCGATGATGCCGCGCAGCATGCCGTGCGCGTCCACGACCACGAGCACCTTGCGGCCCGCCTCGAGCATGCGGCGCATCGCCTCGTCGGCCGGAGTGTCCTCGGTCACCGTGAGGGCTGGCGCGCGCATCATCTGGGCGGCGGTGATCTGCGCCGCCTCGGGCGGAACGAGGCGGCGCTGCCGCATCAGCACGCCCAGCACGCCCGGGTGCCAGCGTGGGTCCAGTCGCCGCAGCACATCGGCATCGCTGATCACACCCACGGGCCGCCCGCTGGCGTCGAGCACCACCGCGCGGTTCAGCCGCGTGGACACCACTACGTCGAGTACCTCGGCCAGCCGGGCGTCCTCGCGCACCACCGGCACGTGTCGACTCATGAGCTGCCGCACGGGCGTGCGTGGCCCGGCAGGGCCGTGGGCACCGTTCTCGGGCGCCGGGTAGCCCTCGGCGAAGGCACGCAGGACGTCCACGCGGCTGAGGATGCCCAGCAAGCGGCGCTCGGCGTCTACCACGGGCAGGCGCTTGAGCCCCCGGCGCGCCATGATGGCCGCCGCTTCTTCGATCGGCGCGTCGGCGCCGATGGTAACGGGGTCAGGCGTCAGCACGTCTCGGGCCCGCGCCGCGCGCGCCCTGGCGATGGCCGCGTGCCGCGCCGCCGGCTCCAGCGCGGCCAGCAGCTCCAGTCGGGCCGGCAGCGCGCCGCGTTCGACGAGATCGCCGTTGGTGATGATGCCTACCAGCCGCCCCGCGTCATCCACCACCGGCACGGCGCGCAGCTCCTGCGCGACCATCTGGTCCACGACCTCCGCCAGCGGGGTCTCGGGGTGAACGGCTGTTACCTGACGGGTCATCAGGTCGCGGACGTGGAGCGCGGGATGCAGCGCCGCTAGGTCACGGTGGCTGTACTTGACGATATCGACATCCTCGACCGTCACCAGGCCTTCCCGAACCAGGGCGCAGATCGCGGGCAATAGGCGCTCGACGCGGTCTGGCGCATCGACCCACGTGATCACCAGGGGCAAGGGGGCGGCGAGGTCGGCGAGGTGGCCGCTGTGGATGCGGCTGTGTGCCCCGTAGCCCGCGATCCCGCGCGTGACCGTGGCGCCTGCCGCGCCCTCGGCGTGCAGCCGCTCCAGGATGACCGTGTGGAGCGCTTTGCCGTGCACGCTATCCCGCTCGTCGATAAAGATCTGTACCCGCTTGCCGCGCCCCACGATATCCATGGCGACTCGCTCCTTCCCTTACTGTAACCGCTTGTGGCCGGCCGAGCCGGCGCAGGCACCCGCGGCCGATCCCCGTGCCTATTCACGCACGAGCGCCCGCGCGGCTTCGCGGACGCTGGGCGCAGGATCGCTCACGGCGGCCTGCCGCAGGGCTGTCCGGGCCTCGGCTCCGCCCAAGCGCTGGAGTGCCTCCACGGCCGCTAGGCGCGCCGGGAGCGGGCCGCGCTGAAGCAGGTCCACCAGCGTCGGCGCGGCTGTTGGATCGCCGATCTGGCCCAGGGCACGCGCTGCCGCCGCCAGCAGGAAGCCGTCGTGGGTGGTGCGCAGTACAGCGAGCAGCGGCCCCACGGCCCGGCGGTCGCGGAGCCGGCCCAGGATCGTGGCCGCGCGAACGGGGGTGGAGGGCTCCGGGTGCTGCAGGGCCCGGATCAGCTTATCGACGTAGTCGCCGGGCGCGTCCGTCGGGGCGCCGCACCACGCGCAATGCTGGCCTAGCGCCTCAGTGGGAAGCTCCCTCCAACAGGAGGAGCAATAATAGGTCGTCACATTTCGCTCCTCTCCACGCGGGGCGCGCCGCTCCGTGGAGCAAGCGGCTGGAGCCACGGCTTCCAGCCGCTCCACCAGCCGACCGTGCTGAATAGCGCCGCGTAGTCGGTGTCGCGGCCGTGCCATTCCACATGGAACGACTGGGCAAATGCCGCGACGTGGTAAGCGGTCGCCTCCACCTCGGCGAGGTCGGCCTGAGGCCGGCAGGGCACATCAGGCACGGCCCCGAGTGCGTAGGCTCCAGCCCCAGTTCGCGTCCCACACGGGACAACGAGGCCCCGCACACGGTGGTCACCTCGGGGCACCCATCCTAGCGCACGATGAGCACCGAGCACGGCGCATGGCGCACCACCTTGTCGCAGGTCGTGCCCAGAAACGAGCCCCAGACGCTGGAGTGCCCGGCGTGGCCGAGCACTAACAGGTCGAAGCCCCCTTCCCGGGCGTAGTCGACCAAGGTCTTGGCCGGGTGTCCTGCCCGCCGCACGCTCTCGATGGGCACTCTGGCCAGATCGGCGGCACGCCGCGCCTCGGCCTGCAACAGCGCCACCTGGCGCTCGGCCTCCGCCAGCGCGTCATCCATCTCGCTCACCGTGGCCGCATAGCGCGGCAAGTGCTCGATGACCGTCAGGACGTGCACGGTCGCGCCGTCGCTCGTCGCGAGCCGCAGCGCCTGCGCCAGTGCGCGGCGTGCGCCCGCCGAGCCATCGAAGCCCACCAGGATCTTGCGAAAGCGGGCGCCTGCCGGGGTGAGGGACGTTGCATGCTGCTCTGTCGGATGCACACTCATCGCACTTCCTCCTCCCAGGACAGCTCACTAGCACCCGCGGCGCGGGACAGCGGCCGCACGCTCCCGGCCGCTGCAGCTTCGCGCTCGGCGAGCGGCACCTCTGGCCGGAACAGCGCTTGCGCCAGCAGCGTGGGTACCACCGCGCTCAGAATGACTACTGTTACCAGCACCGTGTACTGCGCCTGGTCGATGATCCCGTTGGTCAGGCCGAACAGCGCCGAGATGGTGCCGAAGGTCAGGCCGGTGGACATCAGCAGGGTCACGTAGTTGCCCTCGCGCGCAGGGAGGCGGAACGCGCGCGTTAGCGGGCGCACGCCCACGAACTTGGCGACGATCTTCACGACCAACAGCGCACCGATCACCCCGACGCCAGCGACCATGGCCGGTAGGGACACGTACAGCCCGGCCTTGATGAAGTAGAAGGGAGTGAGCAGGGCGAAGGCGATCGACCGCATGCGGTGCACTAGCACGCGGTCGCGCAGGAACACGCCGGCGACTACCAGCCCCACGAGGTACGCGGGCAGTACGGCCTCGCTGCGCGCCGTCGTCGCCAGGCCGCCCAGGCCAAATAGGACCAGGAAGAGGAACTTCACCTCCGGCTCCGAGACCGCGCTGGCGCCCAGCGTGCCGATGAGCCAGCGGGTGAGCCGCGGCAGGAAGTACAGGGTGACCGCCGTGACCGCGACGAACAATGCCAGCCAGCCGTTGAAGTTGGCGAACAGCACGCCCAGCGCCAGCACGGTGCCGAAGTCGGTGATGAAGCAGACGGCGAGAATCAGCTTGCCGAGGTCGGTGCTGGCCAGCCCGCTCTCGACCATCACGGCGTAGACCACGGCCACCGACGTGGTGGACAGCGCGATGCCAGCGATCTGCGCTTGCGGCCATGCCCAGCCGAGCACCCAATGGGCGAATGCCCAGGCGGCGACAAACGGTAGCAGGAACGAGGCGATCCCGATCACCAGGCTGGGACGGAGATGCCGGCGTAGGGAGTCCGGGTCGATCTCGGCGCCGGCCAGAAAGGTCAGAATACCCGCGCCGAGCGAGGCCAGGAAGTCGATCCAGGGGGTGGTCTGAAAGCCCAGGAAATTGCCGGCCAGCACGCCCATGCCAATCTCGACCAGCGCCACCGAGATCCCGAAGCGGATCGAGACCAGGCTGGCGACCAGCGCCAACGCCATCCAGCTAGCCGCCACGAACCAGACGTTGTTCTCCACGCGCCTGCCTCCTGCGCGTGGGCGGGCAACACAAAAGCCCCTGACGCCCACCCACGTGGTGTTCGTCAGGAGCCATCAGCAGCGAGCGGCTGCGGTTCAGGCCGGTGGCCTGGGCGGACTCCATCGCCCGGTGCGCAGAGTGTAGCACGTGATGGAGCGCTCCGTCATGCCAGGGGCGCGGGCTCACAGGGGATGCGGTCTGTCACTCAGGCGACTCTCGCGCTCCACAAGAACGAAGAACACGAGTGCGGTGCATTCGAGGGCGACCGAGAAGATCACGAGTCCCACGACCGACCGGTCATACAGCACGCCCATCAGCGCACTGCCGACGAACCAGGCCACGCCATACACGGCGTTGAACAATCCATAGGCCGACCCACGCCGCTGCGGCAGTACCATGGTCGCCACCGCTGCGGGCATGAGGGATTCGTGGACGCCCATTCCTAGTCCCCACAGGATCGTCCCCGCGCCTGCCGCAACCGCTCCACCCAGGAACACCAGCGGCGCGAACAAGAGCGCAGCCGCGGTCAAGGGGATCAGCACGCCTAGCCCATGCCGGTCCAACATCCGGCCGAAGGCGAGCGACCCGAGCGCCCCGGCGGCCATGGCCAGGGCGTAGAGGAGCGGGATCCCGCTGTCGGGGACCGTCCCTGTGATCTCGAAATGGTAGCCCAGCAGCGAGAAGTCGGCGAAGCCTGCGGCCACCAGCGCGGCACCGGCCAGGTACAACCAGAAGCGTCTGGAAAACCCCGCGGCCTCGATAGGCGGCGGGCTCGCCTCGAGCGTCTCGGGATGGGGGTACAGCACCCGCGTCACGCCGAGCAGGCCCAGCGTGAGGAGCGCGGGCGCGAGCAGCAATAGGAACGCCGTCTCGTATCGCGCGCCCCCTCGCAACACCGCAGCCACGAGCAGTGGACCGGCCAGTGCGCCGAGCTGGTCCAGCGCCTCGTGTACGCCGAATCCCCAGCCGCGCCCCATGTGCGTCGTGGCCTGGGCGAGCATGACGTCGCGCGGGGGGTTGCGGATCGCCTTGCCGGTGCGCTCGCCGATGATCAGCACCCCCGCGGTCTCCCAGCGGCCGGCTAGCCCTAGGAGCGGCACGCTGGCCATCTGGACAGCGTAGCCGAGGAGGGTAATGGGCCAGTAGCGCCCCGTGCGGTCGCTGAGCCGCCCGGACACCAGCCGCAGACTGTAGCCCACTAGCTCCCCGAGGCCCGCCACCACACCGACGACGGTCGCGCTGGCCCCTAGACTGGCCAGGTACGGCCCGGTGATGCTCCGTGCGCCCTCGTAGGTCAAGTCAGCGAATAGGCTCACGACGCCGAACAGCAGGACGAAGTGCAGCGCCGCTCGCTCAGCGGCCCGCGAGCGCGAGCCCTCCTGCGACGGTTTCATCGCCCGCCTCCCCAACAACAGATGTGGGACATGCCGGGCGGTCAGGGGACACCAGCGGCCCCTGGCGCACCCACAGACGCACACCAGGAGCCATCGGCAGCGAGTGGCTGCGGTTTGGACGGATCGTCCGGGCGGACTCCATCGCCTCAGCGAGAGTGTAGCGCGGCACGGTCACGGGACACACGGTGGGCCCGTGCGACACCGAGCTCGTGCTAGCGCGCGATGGGGCCGGCCGCGCGGGGGTCAGTCAGACAGTCGCTGCCGCTTACACTCAAGTAGACAGATGCCCGGCACGGTTCTCGACACCGGTGTCAGGCAGTGCGTGGGGAGTGCGCGATTGCAGACCAGGACAGAACCGGCAACGGCAGGGGAGCAGACGATGGTGCGGGTTGCGGCCGTCGGGGATATTCACTGTGGCAAGACCTGCGCGGCCGAGCTGCAGGGTTGGCTGGCAGAGGCCTCCGAGCGCGCCGATGTGCTGCTATTCTGCGGGGACCTCACCGACTACGGGCTGGCCGAGGAGGCGCGGGCGCTGGCCCGGGTGCTGGTGGCCAGCGTGCGGATCCCCATGCTCGCGGTGCTGGGCAACCACGAGTTCGAGTCTGGCCAGCCGGACGAGGTCCGGGCCGTGCTCCGCGATGCCGGGGTGCAGGTGCTCGACGGCGAGGGAGTCGAGATCAAAGGCGTGGGCTTTGCCGGAGTCAAGGGATTCGGCGGCGGCTTCGGCGAGCGAGCGCTGGAGCCATGGGGCGAGCCGATCATCAAGGCGTTCGTGCACGAGGCGATCGAGGAGGCGCTCAAGCTGGAGAAGGCCCTGGCGCGCCTGCAAACGCCCCAGCGCGTGGTGCTGCTCCACTACACGCCGATCCAGGCCACCGCCGAGGGCGAGCCGCCCGAGATCTTCCCCTTTCTCGGCTCGAGCCGTCTCGAGGAGCCGATCAACCGCCTGAACGTGAGCGTCGTCTTCCATGGCCATGCCCATGCCGGCAGCCTCGAGGGGCAGACGCGCACGGGGATCCCCGTGTACAACGTCGCGCTGCCGCTGCTGCGGCGCCAGGGGGTGGGCGGGCCGCCCATCCGCTTCCACGAGATCCGCGTAGACCGTGCGCAGCCGTAGGCGTGAGTGGCGTATCCGCATGGTTGCGCTCGTGGCTGGCTCTCCACCACGATTGAGAGTGCAGGACGCGCAGGTGTCCGTGCACTTCTGCAGGGAGCCGACGATGCCGTATCGGGATCTCCGCGACTATCTCGCGACTCTGGAGGCGAAAGGGCTGCTCTGCCACGTGACGGCGGAGGTGGACAAGGACTGGGAGATCGCGGCGGTGACACGGCGCGTGTTCCAGCGTTTCCCCCAGGAGCAGCGTCCCGCCCTCATGTTCGACCGCATCCGCGGCTACGACATCCCGCTCGTCGTGGGTATCCTGGGCGGGTCGCGCCAGATCTACGCGACCGCCCTGGAGACCACCGTCGAGGACGCCGTCGCGAAGTGGCAGCGCGGCATCCGCACGCCCATCCCCCCTGTTGTGGTCGACGACGCGCCATGCCAGGAGGAGGTGTACCTGGGCGACGCCGCCGATGCCCTCAAGTTCCCCACGCCGATCTGGACCGTCGGCCAGGACCCCGACCCCTTCCAGACCTCGGCATTGGTGATTTCCCGCGATCCCGAGACCGGAGTGCGCAACGTGGGCACCTACCGCGTGCAGATGAAGGGCCCGCGCCGCACCGGCCTCATGATCAACCCGCCGCGCAACATGAACCAGCACATCCACAAGAACGAGGCCGCCGGCCGCGATACCGAGGTGGCCATCGTGATCGGGGCCGACCCCGTCGTGGGGCTGACCGGGGTCACGCCGTTCCCCTACGGCCAAGACGAGCTGGCGCTGGCCGGCGGCATCCGCGGGGCGCCCGTGGAGGTGGTGCGCTGCAAGACCGTGGACCTCGAGGTGCCCGCCACCGCGGAGATCGTCATCGAGGGCTATATTCCCTGCGGCGGGCGCGAGTGGGAGGGCCCGTTCGGCGAGTACGGTGGCTATATGGGCACGGGCGGCCACCATCCGTTCGTGGAGATCACCGCCATCACGCATCGCCACCGCCCGATCCTGCAGGCGTTCCTCAGCCAGATGCCGCCCAGCGAGTCGAGCTGCATCAAGCAGCTCGGGCGCGAGTCGGTGATCCTCAAGCACCTGCGCGATAACTGCGGGCTGCAGGTGCGCGACGTGCACCTGACCGAGAGCGGTGGGGCGACGGGCATCCTGTACATCTCGCTGCGCAAGCGGAGCCATGCCGATCCGCTGCGCGCGATGTGGGGCGCCTGGTCGCTGCACGACGTGTTCGGCAAGGTCACGGTGGTGGTCGACGACGACATCGACGTGCGCGACCCGTTCCAGGTCGAATGGGCGCTGGCGTTCCGCATGCAGCCCGCGCAGGACGTGCGCATCTTCGAGGGCACCGAGGCGCTCACCCTCGATCCCTCGCAGGCTCCGCCCGACGTGCCGGCTGAGGACCCACGCCGACGCGTCAGCTCGCGAGTGGGCATCGATGCCACCAAGAAGCACGCGTTCCCAGCGCTGGCCGTACCGCCTGCCGAGCACCTCGCTCGGGTCGACGCGCAGTGGGAGCGCTACGGCATCGAGCCCGTCCAGCGCTTGGCCGCCGCAGGTCAGGCGCGTGCCTCGCGGGAAGCGCAGCCGAGCGGATCCCGCTAGCAGAACGGCGCGTAGTAGCCGTAGCTCTGCGGGTCGTACCAGCTGCCGCCGATGCCGGCGAGCGCGGAGTACAGGCAGCGGCCGACCGGCGCCCAGTAGCCGGCGGCGTAGTCGCCGCCGAAAACCACGCCGCCCGCGCTCTCATACAGCGGGTAGGCCGGGCCATACGCCTCGCCGTAGTACGTGCCGCTCGGTGGGTAGACAGGGTAGGGCAGCCCGTAGGCGCTCCCGTAGTAGGGCCCGTAGCGGTAGTACGGGTAGGTCGGGCTGCCCGCATACGGCGCCGCCGTTGGCCAGACGAACAGCCCGCCCCAGGGGTAGCCATAGTATTGCGCCAGTGCGCGGTCGGGCAGCAGCATCGCGGTGGCCGGCTCGGCGCCAGATGCCAGGGCGCCGGCGGCCAGCACGGCGCTCAGCGCGACGGCGCATACAGTTGCTCGGGTGTGTCCCATTGCGGCGCGTCCTTTCTGTCGTCTGGCACTCGGTGGGCCGGCCCGGGTGGAGTGGCCAGGGCCACCGCCCGGGGGTCGTGTCTCAAGCGTATCACAGCCCGACGACGAGAACACTTGGGGCACCGCTTGGCCGCGTGCATCGCAGTGGTGTAACATGGCGGCGCGCCGCGCGTAGGGATGCTGTAACGTAGCAGCCAGAAGATCGTTCTCTGGATTGGCGGAAGCACGTGCGGAGCGTGATGCAGCGAGGAACCGAAAGGAGGCCTGACCTGCCTATGCAGCCGAAGAGAACGCTGGGCGTTGCGGCGTTCGCGCTGGCCGCCGCGCTGGCTATGGCAGCGCCGTCGTACGCGGGCGGCACGGATATCGGGAGCCCGGCCGGAGCCCCGGTGGATAGTACGGCCGCCAGCACGCAGACCGGCGGCACCACGTACGCGGCCCCCGCCACGGTGCAGCAGCCAGCGAGCCAGGTGGCACCCGCCGCGCCTGTGGCTGCCCAGCCCGCGGGCAAGGATGGCGTACCGTATACGGCTCAGGCCGCACCCGGTAAGGATGGCGTGCCGTACGCGGCCCAGGCCGCGCCGGGGAAGGATGGGGTGCCCTACACCACGACCGGGAGCGCGCCCTCTGGTGTCGCACCGACTAGCGTCGTCGCCGCGCCTGCCCGCGCCGGTGGCCTCGTTCCCGGCACGGTTGCCGCGGCCCTGGGTGGTCTCGGTCTGCTCGCCCTTAGCGGAGGAGCCGTCCTGCGGCGCCGCGCCTGATCTAAAACCTCCAACAGCGAGCCGCCGCCCGGCGCGCCGGGCGGCGGCTCGTCATCTCATTGCCCCTCCTCCCCCCGCCCTCGATCGCGCCGCAGGCCCGCGGCTCCTCGCCTCAGATTGGCATAGCCCTTGCCGATGCACGGTTCAGATGCCGAGAGAGGAGGCAGGGTCGTGCGAGGCGAGAAAGACGATCTCCGTTCCTGTCCGACCGCCTACGACTGCAAGGATCGCTTGCCTGAGCTGAGCGCCTGGATGGCCGACGACCTGCTCAAGCAACTCCCCATCTGGCGAGGTACGCGCTTCGAGGCCGGCCAGATGTACTTCGACCTCGACAATCCTCAGCGCGGGCCGTTCGTGGCGAGCGGGACCGAGGCGCCACCCACCGACCATACGTATGTCTGTCGCAACGACGTGCCCGAGCGCGTGTGGGCCCGGCTCGTGACCTGGTGCCAACTGGTCTCGACCGACCAGGCCCAAGCGCTGCAGGCGTCGATCCGCGACCTCGGGATCGGCCGCGAGCGCAGTGCTGCGGGAGACGCGCGCCCGTTGCCTCCCGAGTAGATCCGTTTTGCGGAGGATGGAGGATGCGGCCACGAGTCGATATCCCCTACGACCAGCTACCAGCGGCCGTCAAGCACAACCTCAGTCGGGAGCAATGGCTGGAGGCCCAGCGGGGCGTGATCCTGGAGGGCCAGTCCGTGCCCGACACGACGCAATACATCGACCTGAAGAGCGGGCAGTGTCGGCAGTACATCGCCGGCGAGGTGGCGACCGGTCCACTGTTGCCCACGCACGACCTCGCGGGTGGACGGGGTGCCGACAGCACGCAGTTTCGGACGACGCCGCCCGGGTCGCATCACGCCCCCTAGGGCGGAGGAGCGGGGTGGGAAACGAGACCAGCGCGAGGACAGTGAGAGATGCCGACGATTGGCTATGCGCTATCCAGCGAGGAGCATGGCCCGACCGACCTGGTCCGCTACGCGCGACAGGCCGAGGAGGCGGGCTTCACTCACGCGTTCATCTCCGATCACTACCATCCCTGGATCGATCGCCAAGGCCAGAGCCCGTTTGCCTGGACGGTCCTCGGTGCCATCGCGCAGGTGACGTCGCGCCTGCGGGTCGGCACGGGCGTGACCTGCCCCTTGATCCGGTATCACCCGGCCATCATCGCCCAGGCGGCCGCCACCGCCGCTGCGATGATGCCCGGGCGGTTCATGCTCGGGGTGGGCACGGGCGAGAACCTGAACGAGCACATCGTCGGCTATGGCTGGCCTCCGGCGCACGCGCGTCTGGAGATGCTCGACGAGGCCCTGCAAGTCATTCGCCTCCTGTGGCAGGGCGGCAGCCAGAGCTATGAGGGCCAGTACTACACGGTGCATCAGGCCCGCGTGTACACGCTGCCCGACCAGCCGCCGCCCATCCTAGTGGCCGCCAGCGGGTCGCAGTCCGCGCGACTCGCGGGGCGCCTCGGCGACGGTCTCATCAGTACCGCTCCCAAGGCGGAGCTGGTGCACGAGTTCGACGCCGCGGGCGGGGCGGGCAAGCCGCGCTACGGCCAGCTTCACGTCTGTTGGGCACCGGACGAAGCGACGGCGCGCCGGATGGGGCGCGAGCTGTGGCCGACCGCGGCGCTGAAGGGCGAGCTGGGCCAGGAGCTGCCGCTGCCGCGGCACTACGAGCAAGCCGCCCAGCTCGTCGATGAGGACGACATCGCTCAGGCGCTGGTCTGCGGGCCGGATCCCGAGCGCCATATCGCCGCCATCCAGCAGTTCGCCGACGCCGGCTACGACCATGTGTACATCCATCAAGTGGGGCCGGACCAGGAGGGCTTCTTCCGGTTCTACCAGCGCGAGGTGCTCCCCAGGTTCCAGTAGGCGGCGCTACGCCCGCGGGCTGACCTGCACCAGCTTGCCCACTACCACGCGGCGGTGGGTGTAGTCGCGGGTGCGCGGATCGAAGTGCCCGGCGCACGTGTAGAGCGTGATGCGGGTGTCAGTGGTGGGGAGCAGGAAGCTCCGGTCAGTGTTGGGCACGGTGCGGACTTCCTGGACCACCCAATCGAAGCGATGGGTGTCGGTGTAGACGTAGATGGCGTCGCCGGGGACCAGCTCGTGGAGGCGCGCAAACACTTTACCCGCGTCGATGGTCTCCAGGTGCCCGTTGAAGATGGCGTTGCCCACCTCGCCCATGCGAGCCGAATCGGCATGGTAGCCCACATCGAAGGAGGGCACCTGGTACTCGCCGTCTTTGGGCATCAGGGCCATCACGCGCGAGTGGACGTTGATGCGGGGGATGTCCATCCGTACCGGCTCGCCGATCGGCACCTGGGCGAGCACACGGCGGCTGGGGGTCGGCCCCGCGCGTGGCCCGGTTGAGCCGGGCGTCGGCGCCTCCAGCCGCGCGGGAAGCGACTCTCTAGGCCCCACCTCGGTCTGCCGAGCGTGCTGCCACTCTGCTAGATGGGCATAGGCGACCGTGCCCCCACCGAGCACGAGCAACAGCGCCCCGAGCGCCAGCAACAGGCTACCGAGCCGCTGGGCTCGCGTCCGGCGCCGCGCACCGCGGGCCGGCACGGCTTGCGCGCGGCTGGTGCGTGGCTCCGGCCGACGCCGACTCGCTTGCACGGGGGACAGGCGCGCCATTCCCGCAGGTCTCCGTTTCACTGCCCTGCTGTACCATGGCACAGCGCATCGCCCCCTATGCTAGCCATGGGCCGGCGGGCTGTCCAGTGCGGACCGGCTCGCGGTACGCTCGTCCCGTTACTGTAGGCGTAGCAAGCGGGACCGTGTCCGCGGCGCGGGCGTCACGATGTTGTGATGTAACACCGGGTGCTGCCACCCGCTAAAGTAGTCTCCGTGACTGCACGCTGGAGGGGGAGGCTGGAACCGCATGGCCTGGTGGCAGCGGGCGCTTCGGGACGCCCGGGTCATCCTGACGCTGGGCGCGGTGATGGGAACGCTACTGGGGTCCTGGAGTGGATCCGTTGCCGCGGCGACGACTGCGCAGCACAGCGAGTCACCCTTGGCGCTGGTCGACGGGGGGCGACTGCGACAACAAGCGCCGCTCCCGACGCCGCCGGTCGAGGTCGCCCCAGCGTTCGCGAGTGGGGTAGCGGCGGGGGCCACGCTGGCGAATGGTGACAGCTTGGAAGCCCAGCCCCGCACCGTGGTCGTGGCGACGCCCGAGGGCGCCGAGGAGCGCCTGGCCGCGCGGGCGCTGACGACTCTAGTGAACGCGGAGCGGCAAGCGCGGGGTCTTGCCCCACTCGAGGAAGCGCCGGGCCTGATCGTCGCCGCGCGACTGCGGGCGCTCGAGGTGGACTCGCGCTTGTCGCACCAGCGGCCCAACGGCCCGTTGCGCGAGCTGTTCGAGGAAGCGGGGATCGACTGGCACCAGGGCGCCGAGAACCTGGCCTATCTGGATAGCGAGGCTCCAGCCCCGCGCGCCGCCGCGGCCGCGCACGAACTGTTGATGAGCAGCCCGGGGCACCGACACAACCTCCTCGCGCCCGAGCACCGCTATCTCGGCGTCGGGGTCAGTCGGCGGGGCGAGACCTGGTTCTTCGTCGAGCTGTTCGCGGGTTGAACGCCGAGCGCTGCCGGCGCGTCCATCGCGTGGCGCGGCGGCGCATGGAGGGATGCGCGGCTCGACGTAGCGGCGTGGCCCCGTGATCTGGCGGGGTCTATACTCTTCGCAGCGAGCGCGGGCGCGTTGGACGCCGAAAGGGAACCTACGATGGACCAGAACGTGCACCAGATCGACCTGCGCGACCTGCCGCCCGCGCAGCAATGGGCCGCGCTGCAGCAGGCCTACACCCAGCTCCAGGGCACGGACACCGTGGTTCACGCCCACGTCGAGGACTGCCCGGCGCGGCTGTACATCGCCCTGCTCGAGAGCGGCCACCGGGTGTCCCTGGTGCGCGAGGGCGGCCACACTGTGCTGATCCTGTGCACCAATGGGTCTGCACGGGTGGGGGCGATCGGTGCACACTCTATCGTGGCGCACCCCGACGGCCGGGTCTACGCCACAACCGAGACCGATCGCCTGGTGGTACTCGACGCGGCCTCTCGCCGAGTCCGCCGCTCCATCCCCGTCGGTCGGGAGCCCTCCCATCTGGCCCTCTCTGTCGATGGCCGCCACCTCTACGTAGCCAACGCTGCCTCCCACGACGTGTCGATCATCGACACCGCGACCGACACGGTCTGCCGTACCATCTCTACAGGGCAGCGCCCGTTGTTGCCCTGCGCTGCACCCGATCGTGATTGTGCCTACGTGCCCAGTGGCCCCGATGGCACCGTGACGGTGGTGGATCCGACTGAGAGCGCGCCGGCCACCCTCACCGTGGGGCATCTGCCGCACGATCTGGCCATCTCGCCAGATGGGCGCTGGGCCTACCAGCCCAACTCCGGCTCGCATACAGTGACCGTGATCGACACGCGCACGCGGCGGGCGATCGGTGAGATGCTCGTGGGTCTCGGGCCGGGGCATGTAGCCTTCACCCCCGACAGCCGCTACGCCTACGTGGCCAACACCCTCTCCGACGACGTGTCGGTCATCGATATCGCGAGCCATGCCGTGGTGGGGACCATTCCCGCCGGACTAGCGGCCCATGTGCCGCTAGTCGATCACGCGGGCCGTTTCGGCTACGTGGCGGACTTCGCCTCGGACGACCTCGCGGTCTGGGACATCCGTACCCAGTGTCTCCTGACGCGCATTCCCGTGGGTATCTACCCGCACACCTTCGCGCTGACTCCCGATGACTGCTGGCTCGTCGTCTCCAACACCGGTGAGGCGAGCGTGCTGCTCATCGACGCCCAACGGCACCAACCCGTCGCCCGGCTGTCGGTCGGTGTCGCGCCCGGTCACATCGCGTTCGCCCCAGACGGCACGTGTGCCTTCGTCGCGTGTGAGCGTAGCAACGTGATCGCGGCCATCGATGTACACCGCCAGCGGGTGATCGATCTGGTGCCGGTAGGCGCTAGCCGTTGAGGAGCCGGGCCCGGTCGGCCATCCGGCTACACGGGAGCGGCGGTGAGCCGGCGCCACCGGACGCTCGCGAAAGAGAGGATCGCAGCTGCCTGTGCAGTTGAGTCGTGGGCACGGTACAGTACCGGGAACATCGAGGCTGTGCGCCACCGGCCACTAGGCCGAGGAAGCGAGAGCGAGAGCGCTGCATGACCGCGCCTACCAGCAACATCCCCCCCCGCCGTTGGAAGCGCGCCCTGGGCCGCCTCCTCGACACCGCCGGCTTCACGGTCGATGAGTGGCGCCAGGCGCCGCTTGCGGCCCACCACGACGCGCTGGTGCAGGCCATCCGGCACATCCTCGCCTGCCTGCAGATCGCCAAGACTCAGAGCGATCTCCTGGAGCGCGACACCCTCGCGGAAGACTGGACGCCCTGGCTGCAGGAACAGTTCGGCGACGTCGCGGCGGTCCTCAGCGAGGCGGATCCGGTGGCAGCGGCGTATGGCATCCGCTGGTGCGAGATCGTGCTTGCCCGCCAGTTCGATGTGGAGGAGCTGCTGGCCAACCCGCCGGAGCCGGTCGTCGCCTGGACCCGCGACGTGGACTAGCGCCTCGGTCTCAGCAGCGATCGAGATCCAGCGTGTACGCGCCGAGCGCCTCGCCTGCCCCAACACTCGTGACGGTCACGAAGTAGCGCCCGGTGTGGGGAAGCTCCAGTCGCAACCGGGCATCGCCGCTCTCCGTGCGGCTGTCGTCGTGGGCGATGAGGCGGCCGAACGGCGTCGCCTCGCGCAGTAGCAGCTGGACGGCGAACGCATCCGAGCTGCCGACGATCGCCACGCACTCGCCAGCGGCGCCGTCGAACATCCACAGCTCCGCCCGGCTCCCATCGCGTAGTGCCACATCCACCGGCGTCAGGGTGGAGTAGTATACGAAGCCGTAGGCCGCGGGATGGACCGGCGTCTCCTCGACAAGCAGCGTCTCCACCGGCACCTGGGCCGCGCCGCTGGTGCCCGCGACCAGGAGGGTGGCCAGGGCGCGCACCATCAGGGCGTATCCCATCGTCTCTCCTCGGTTGTGGCGGGTTGTTCTGGCGATCCCTCCACGATAATCGGCGCGGCGCACCGCGTGGAGCAGGGCTCAGGCATCGAGCGGGAGCAGCGCTTGGGCGATGTCGTCGCGCAGGGTGGCGCTGGTGTCGCCCGCCAGCTCGGTGCTCTTGGCGTCGCGGAGGTAGCGTTGCACGGGCGACTCGCGCAGGTACCCGTAGCCGCCGTGGACCTGCACCGCCTTGGTAGCCACGCGCGTGGCGGTCTGGCCGGCGGCGAGGCGGGCCAGCGCGGCGACCGGGCCGAACGGCTCGCCAGCGTCGCGCAGTGCGGCCGCGCGGTATACGAGCAGGCGGGCGCCCTCGACGGCGAGGTGGAGGTCGGCCAGCAGCCAGCGCAGCCCCTGGAACCGGCCGATGAGCTGCCCGAACTGCTGGCGCGTACCAGCGTAGTGGGTTGCGGCGTCGAGCGCCGCCTGGGCGATCCCGAGCGCCTGCGCAGCGACGCTGAGGCGGTGGAGATCGCGCAGCTCGGCAGCGAGGGTACTGGCCTCGGCGCCGTGCGCCAGTAGCGCCTCACCACCGAGCGTGTAGCCGTCCAGAATCGCGGGTGCGGCTGGCGCACCTCGCAGCCCCAACTCGTCGCGCGGCGGGCCGATGGTCAGGCCGGGGCCAGGTGCGCCCACGAACAGGGCCAGCACCGCGTCGGGGGCTGTACGGGCCCACAGCACGTAGGTGCTGGCAGTGGGGGCGTTGTGCAGGCGGTTCAGGGCGCCGTGGAGCCGCCAGGTGCCCGTCGCCTCGCGCGTGGCGGTCGGCAATGGCGCGCCCGCGGTGACGGCGTGGGGCGGCCAGTGCCCGCCCGCGAGCGCCTCGCCTCGGGCCAGGCGGGACAGCAGGGGATCGGCGTGCGCGGGCGCGGTGCGGGCGAACGGCCAGCAGGCGAGCACCCCGTGGGCGATGAGGATGCTGGCCATGGCGGCGGAGGCGTGCGCCACGGCTTCGAGCGCCAGCACCCAGCGCAGCGTATCGACGCCCGCGCCGCCGAGGGGCCGGGGAACCAGCAGGCCGAACAGGCCGGTCTGCGCGACCTGCGCGAGGACGGTGGGGCCAAAGCGGCCGGCTTCGTCAGCGTCGGCGGCCGCTGGGCGCAACACGCCCTCGGCGAAGCGGCGCACGGTCCGCTGGAACAGCAGGTGCTCGCGGCCGGGCGCGAACGACATCAGCGTCTCCGAGGGCGCAAGCGTATTAGCTTCCATGATACGCCAGCAGGGGGGCGGTGGCCGGTCCGACCGGGCTGTGGGACAATGGGATAGCTGTAGATTCTGCAAGTTCGCCCCCGGAGCGCGCCGGCGCGCCTGGGTCGCGAGCGAGGAGTGCCGCGCCATGGAGATGGATGCTGTCGACAAGCGCCTGCTCAACATCCTGCAGATGCGTCTGCCGCTGGTGCCGGCGCCGTACCGGGCGATCGGGGAGGAGCTGGGCATCGGCGAAGACGAGGTCCTGGCGCGGGTGCGGGCGCTGCGCGCGGGCAAGATCCTGCGTCAGGTGTCGGCCATCTTCGATACGCGCAAGCTGGGCTACCGGAGCAGCCTGGTCGCCATGCGCGTCACGCCCTCGCGCGTGGCCGAGGCTGCGCGGGTGATCAACGCGCACCCGGGGGTGAGCCACAACTACGAGCGGAACCACGAGTTCAACCTGTGGTTCACCATCGCGGTGCCACCCCCGAGCACTGTCGAGGAGCACGTGGACGTGCTGCATCGGGAGGCAGGCGCGGAGGCGACGCGCATCCTGCAGACCCTGCGGCTGTTCAAGATCGGTGTCAAGCTGGACATGACGGGCGAGGCCGAGCTCACCGCGCAGGACCCGGGCGCGGTGCGGCGCGACCCGGCCTGGAACGTGGGGCGGGCGCTGACGCCGCTGGAGATCGGGCTGGTGCGCGAACTCCAGCAGGACCTGCGCCTGGAGCCGCGGCCGTTCCTGCCGGCGGCGCGGCAGCTGGGGCTCAACGAAGAGGAGCTGCTGGCGCACGCGCGACGGCTGATCGACGAGGGCATCATGCGCCGGTTCGCCGCTGTCCTGTACCACCGCAAGGCGGGGTTCCGGGCGAACGCGATGGGCGTGTGGAACGTCCCGGACGAGCGGGTGGAGGAGCTGGGGTTCCAGATGGCGGCGTTCGCGGCCGTGAGCCACTGCTACCAGCGGCCACGCTACCCCGACTGGCCGTACAACATCTTCACCATGGTACATGGGCGCACGGAAGCGGATTGCGAGCAGATCCTGCAAGCGATTAGCGAGCAGACCGGCGTCCGCGACTATCGCGCGCTGTATTCGACGCGCGAATACAAGAAGGTGCGTCTGCAATTCTATACCGATGAGTATGCCCGCTGGGAACTGGAGCATCTGGGCGTGGTAAAGATCGACCTCGAGGGCGTGCCTGCCATTGCCGCCGGAGCAAGCTAGGAGGAGATCTCCTACAGGGCAGTGTTGGGCATCTGTTGGGGGCTGGACTGCTGGAAACACGGCCAGCTGGCGAGGTGGCCCATCGATAACTGCACGACTGCCTCCACAGTTTTCCGCCCAATGTGCTCACGCGATCGCTGTAGGTCGTCGTCGTCTTGGACCTTCGCGCGGCGCGTCCTTCGCACCTCGCGCCTTCGCCGCGGTGTAGGAATCCTCTGGTCGTCCTAGTGGCAGGAAGCGGCGCCCCGATGCTGCGCCCAATGAGGTCAGTGCCATACTCCCTAGCTCTACGTAGATCGTCACGGGATCTCTGGCGCGAGATCCTGCGGGAAGCGGGTTGTAGTGCCTCGAGTATTGGCACGTCACGCAATCCGCACCTATGCTTGGCGGCGCAGGCGATGGTGCGGATACCTTCTAGCCTCTCGGTGTTGGGAGCGGGACAGGGATCACGGCAGAATCGGGTGGGCCCGCGTCCTCGCGAGGCCGATGGGAAGTTGCGGGTACATCTCAGTTCGCCAAGTATCAGGAATTAGCGCCAATACCCTCTTTCTAAGCGCCAGGGTCGGGTGCTACGTTAGGTCAGGCGAATTAACGAAAGCACCCACGGCGGGCCAGGGGTACCAAGCCGAGCCTCGCCGTGGGTCGTTAACGCAACGCGGGCGGTCCGCGTCGCGCGCTCTAGTCTACTCTCCTCGGACGCGCGCTACCAGGGCCTCCCGCGAGGGAGAGGCCCATGACCCGGCGGCTTGTAACAACACCGCAACACCGACTGCTGCCATCGCCTGACCGCACGCTGCTCACGACTACCGAAGTCGCTAGGGAGCTGCGGCTGACACCCGAGAGCGTGCGCCTACTCATTGCCCGCGGCCACCTCCCCGCCATCCGCGTCGGCCGGCGCGTCCTGCGGGTGCGCAAGAGCGACTTGCTGCGCTGGCTCGACCAGCGCTCAATTGGGCG
>JADGHJ010000334.1 GCA_019686175.1 Chloroflexota bacterium
CCCCAGCCCACCCCGCCGGTGGGCGGTCCGGTGGGGATGCGCCCCGATTTGCTGCGTAGCGTACGGCCTGCCGCTGGCAGCGCCAAGGGACTGGCGGCCAATGGTCGAAATCGGCCCTTGTCCGACCGGAAGGCGGGGGTGAATCGCCGTTACAGGCGCAGCAGGGCGCGCAGGTCCTTGAAGCGGCCGCGGCTGACGGTCAGCTCGCTGCCCAGGTTGTCGTCGACTTTCAGCAGGTAGGCGCCGTTGAAGTAGGGACGGATCTCCACCACGCGGCGCATGTTGGCCAGGTACGCGCGATGGATGCGTAGGAAGGGCGGCGAGGGCAAGCGGCTCTCCAGTTCCTGGAGTGAGAAGCGTGTGGGATACAGCTTGTCGTAAGTGCGCACGTAGGCGATGTCGTCGCGCGCCTCGGCAAAGCGGATCTCGGCTACGTCCAGCAGGATGGTCCGCCCCGCGGCTTCCACGGGCAGCCGCTCCAGCCAGGCGGACGAGGCAGACGCCGGCTCGGGCGGGCGCCGACCCCGCGGTGCGTGCAGTCGCTCCAGCGTCTCGCGCAGGCGGTCGGGTGCCACGGGCTTCAGCAAGTAGTCCACGGCGCGCAAGTCGAACGCTTGCAGGGCGTACTCATCGTAGGCGGTGACGAACACCACGGCTGGTGGCTCGGGCAACTCGTTGAGCAGCTCCACCAGCTCCAGTCCCGACAGGCCCGGCATCATGATGTCGGCGAACACCACGTCGAAGCGATGCTGGCGCAGCAGCCGCAGCGCCTCCATGCCGGTGGCGGCCAGCTCGATCTGGGCGGCCGGGTCGATCTCGTGGAGTCGGAAGCGCAGCTCCTCCCGCGCCGGCGCCTCGTCCTCGACCACCAACGCGCGCAGGCTCATCCTACACCTCCACCCCCGCCTTGTACTTCGGCACGCTGAAGCTCACGCGGGTGCCCTCGCCGGGCCGGCTGACGATCGCCAGGCCGTGCTCGGGCCCGTACACGCTCCGCAGCCGCTCGTTCACGTTCACCAGTCCCACCCCGAACGCGTCGCGGCGGCGTGTCTGGAGCACCCGTTGCGCCACCTCCTCGCTCATGCCCACCCCGTCATCCTCCACGCAGAACCAGGCCTCGTTGCCCCGGTCCTCCGCGATGATGCACACGCGGCCCGGCCCGACCTTGCGGCTAGTGCCGTGGCGTACCGCGTTCTCCACCAGCGGCTGGAGAACCAGCACGGGCACGACGGTCGACAGCACCTCGGGGTCGACCCGATACACCACGCTGAGGCGGTCGCCGAAGCGCGCCTTCTCGAACGAGAGGTACTGATGGACGTACTCCAGTTCCTGGGCGAACGGGCTGAACTCGCCCTGGCGGCGGAAAGTGCGGCGGAGGAAGTCGGCGAAGTCGGTGAGCAACTGGCGCGCGGTCTCGGGCTCGGTGCGGATGAACGCGGCGATGGTGTTGAGCGTGTTGTAGACGAAATGCGGCGAGATCTGCGCCTGCAGCGCGGCTAGCTCTGCTTTGGCCAGCTGCGCTGTCTTGCGATCGACCTCGGCCAGCTCGAGCTGGAGGCTCATCAACTGGGCCATCGCGCGCACCATCTTCACCTTGCCGGCCGTCAGGGGCTGGGCGTCGCCGAAGTAGATCGCCAGGCTGCCCACCAGGCGCCGCTGGACGATGAGCGGGGCGATGACTCCTGCCGCCAACGGGCAGTCCGGGCGCGAGCAGCCGATCGCCTCGCGGGTCTGGGCGACTGCCGGCCGGCCCGTGCGCAGCACCTCGTGCGTCAGCTGGGTGAGCGGCTCGTGGCCCGGTTGATGGTGCTCGCTGCCCGCGCCGACGTGGGCGAGGATGCGGCGACCGCCGACGATGGCCACCGCAGTCGGTTGCAAGAACTCGTGGATCACCAGCGCGGTCTTGTGAGCCGTGGCTTGCGTGAGCCCGCGCCGCAGGTAGGGGAGCGTGCGGTTGGCCAGCGCGAGCGACGCGTAGATCGCCTGCTCGCGGCCTTCTGTCACCGTGCGTCCCCGCGTGAGGACGAGGTACAACACGAGCAGCGCGGCCACGGCGGTGAACACGGCCTGCCCGAGGAGTAGCGGCAGGAGCGGATAGTTCGTGTCCATCGGCGCCCCGCAGTGTAGCGGCCTCTCCGCGCTACGCGCGACCTACTGCAGGTAGCTGGTGCGCAGGCCCAAGGCCTCCGGCGCGTGCAGTCGCAGCATCTTCAGGTTGACATCGGGCGGCACCCGCTCGCGCGTGAGCAGCGAGACGACCACCATGGTGCCGAAGGCCACGGGGATCGTCCAGATCGCGGGCTGGGCGAGCAGCGTCGCCGCCAGCGTGGCGGGCTGTGCGCCCGTGGTGGTCGCCATGGTGTACAGGATCGCTGCGGAAGCGAGCGTCCCGCCGGCCACCGTGCCCGCAGCGGCGCCGATCGCCGTGAGGCCCCGCCACCAAATACCGAGCACTAGCAGCGGGAAAAACGCGCTGGCCGAGATGGCGAACGCCCAGCCCACGAGCATGTTGATATGGTAGCGCTCCACTTGGAGGCCGCCGACGATGGCGACCCCCCCGGCCAGCAGGGCCGCCAGGCGAAACGCCAGGAGGCGCTCGCGCTGGTCGGCACCCGGGCGAAACGTCTGGGCGTAGAGGTCGTGGGCTAGCGCCCCGGCCACGGCCACCAGCAGGCCCGAGGTGGTGGACATAAACGCCGCGAACGCGCCCGCCGCGGTGACGGCGCGCAGCAGCTCGCCGAGCCAGGGCTGCGGTAGCCGTCCTGGCAGCTCCAGCAGCAGCGCGTCGGTGCGGTCGCTCACGTACAGGTCGGGGGCGTGCACCCGTCCGAGCAGCCCGAGGATCGGTGGGAAGAGGTAGAACCCGCCGATCAACGCTAGGACCACGAGCGTCGTCTGGCGGGCGGCGTGCCCGTCACGGTTGGTGTAGAAGCGCACTAGGATGTGGGGCAGGCCCGCGGTCCCGAACACCGTGGCGATGATCAGCGAGTAGGTGAACAACAGGGCGTGGCCCTGCTGCTCGGCCAGCGGCCCGAGGGGGAAGCCCCAAGTGCTGCCGGGAGCGTGCCCACTGGCGATGGCGACTTCGAGCGCTGGTGGCGGATGGCTGATCGCTTGCTCCCAGTGGGCGCTGTATGAGCCGAAGATGGCCAGGAGCACGAACGCGGGCAGCGAGATGGCGAAGGCCTTCACCCAGAACTGGAACGCCTGGATGAAGGTGATGCCCTTCATCCCCCCTAGTGCGACGTTGAGGGCGATCACCGCGCCGACCACGACTACACCGACCCAATACGGCAGGCCAGCGATCGCCTGCACGGCCAGGCCCGCCCCCTTCATCTGCGGCAGCATATAGAACACCCCGATGAGCAACACGAACAGCACTGCCAGCCGTCGCATCGCAGGGGTATCGAAGCGCCCCTCGGCAAAGTCCGGCAGGGTATAGGCCCCGAAGCGACGCAGCGGTGCCGCCACGAACAATAGCAGCAGGAGATAGCCAGCCGCGTAGCCCACGGGATACCACAGCACGTCGTACCCAAACCGCATCACCATCCCCGCCACGCCGAGGAATGAGGCGGCACTGAGGTACTCCCCCGAGATCGCCGAGGCGTTGAGCACGGGGCCGACGGCCCGCGAGGCGATGTACGCATCGTGGGTGGTGCGGATGATGCGCGTGGCGAACAACCCCACGGCCACCGTGGCGACCGCGATGGCCACGAACGCCGCGACCGAGAGCCAGTGGACTTCCACGGCCAGCCTACTTCACGAGGTGCGTGAACTCGTCATCGTACTTCTTGGATGTGGCCACATAGTACAGCGCCAGGGCCCAGATGAACGGATACATGAG
>JADGHJ010000335.1 GCA_019686175.1 Chloroflexota bacterium
GGGTGGAGGAGGTCCTGCGGGAGGCGGGGCTGGCCCAGCCGCCGCGCGCCTGCCGCGCCGTGCTGGTGGGCACGGCCTTGAATCCCGCCCAGCCCCGCCGCAAGCCCGACGGGGTGGAGACGCGCACGCTATGGGGCGAGCTGGCCTGGCAGCTCGGCGCCGAGGCGGGCGACGCCCGCGGGGCCTACGCGCTGGTGGCCGAGGCCGACGTGCGTGGGGTGAGCCCCGGCGCCGACACGCTGCAAGAGCTGTTCGAGCTGCTGAGCCCCTGCCTGGTGCTCATCGACGAGTGGGTGGCCTTCGCCCGCCAGCTGTACGGGGTCAGCGGCCTACCGGCCGGCTCGTTCGACGCTAACCTGACCTTCGCGCAGGCGCTCACCGAGGCGGCGCGTCGGGTCCGCGGCGCGCTGGTGGTCGCCAGCATCCCGGCGTCGGACATCGAGGTGGGCGGCGAGGCCGGCCGCGAGGCGCTGGCGCGGCTAGAGAACACCTTCGGGCGAGTAGAGGCGTCGTGGCGGCCAGCGAGCGCCGACGAGGGCTTCGCCATCGTGCGCCGCCGGCTGTTCCAGCCCCTGACGGATCCCGCGCTGTTCGCCGCCCGCGACGCCGTGGTCGAGGCCTTCAGCCAGCTCTACCAGACGCAGCGCCAGGAGTTTCCCACCGGCTGCGGGGAGGCCGCCTATGCCCGTCGCCTGCGCGAAGCGTACCCGATCCACCCCGAGCTGTTCGACCGCCTGTACGAGGACTGGTCGGCCCTGGAGCGGTTCCAGCGCACCCGCGGCGTGTTGCGGCTGATGGCAGCGGTGATCCACGTGCTCTGGGAGCGCGACGACCGCAGCCTGCTGATCCTGCCGGGCATGGTACCGATGGATGACCGGGCGGTGCAGGACGAGTTGCTGCGCTACCTGGACGATCCCTGGCGGCCGATCATCGAGGCCGACGTGGACGGCCCGCAGTCGCTGCCGCTGCAGCTCGATCGCGCCCATCCCAACCTGGGCCGCTACTCGGCCTGCCGGCGGGTGGCGCGCGCGCTCTACCTCGGCTCGGCGCCGACGCTCCGCACGGCGCACCGCGGGCTCGAGGAACGCCAGATCAAGCTGGGCTGCGCGCAGCCGGGCGAGAGCGTGGCCACTTTCGGCGACGCGCTGCGGCGGCTGACCGACCAGGCCACGCACCTGTACGTGGACGGGCGGCGCTACTGGTACGCGCTGCAGCCGAGCGTCACGCGGCTGGCCGAGGAGCGCGCCCAGCAGCAGGCGGATGACGCCGTGGCCGAGGAGATCCGCCGGCGCCTGCGGGCGCAGGCCAGCAAGCGCGGGGACTTCGCGGCGGTCCACGTCTGCCCGCAGGGGCCGGCGGATGTGGCCGACGAGGACGAGGCCCGGCTAGTGATCCTGCCGCCGGATGCCCCGCACGCGGCCAAGACGAGCGATAGCCCGGCGCGGCGGCGGGCGGCGGCGCTGCTGGAGCAGCGGGGCAGCGGCCCGCGCCTGTACCGCAACATGCTCGTGTTCCTGGCAGCCGACCAGACCCGGCTGAAGGAGCTGGAGCAGGCGGTGCGGCTGTACCTGGCCTGGACCTCGATCGAGGCGGACAGCGAGCACCTGAACCTGGACGCCTTCCAGGCCAACCAGGCGCGGAGTAAGCGCGCGCAGGCCGACGAGACGGTGGAGCACCGGTTGCCGGAGGCGTACCAGTGGCTGCTGGTGCCCGTGCAACCCGATCCGCAGGGGCCGGTGGTGTGGGAGGAGCGGCGGCTGCAGGGCGAGGACCCGCTGGCAGTGCGGGCGAGCAAGCGGCTGCGCAACGACGAGCTACTGCTCACGGCGCTAGCGGGGGTGCGGCTGCGGCTGGAGCTGGACCGCGTGCCCCTGTGGCGCGGCGACCACGTGGGGCTGAAGCAGCTGTGGGAGGACTTCGCCCGCTACCTGTACCTGCCGCGGCTGCGCGACAGCGACGTGTTGCTGGCAGCGGTGCGCGACGGCGTGGCGCAGCTGACGTGGGAGCAAGAGACGTTCGCCTACGCGGCGGGCTACGACGCGGCGCGCGGCCGGTATCTGGGGCTGCGGGCTGGTGAGGTATGCAGTGTGGTGCTCGACGACGCGAGCGTGGTAGTGCGGCCCGCCGTGGCGCGCCGCCAGCTGGATGAAGCCCCTAGAGCGGACAGCGTGACGTCGGCCGCGGGAACCGTATCTTCCCGCATCGCGGAGCGCCCCACGGGCGTGCTGGAGGGAGCCGACGCGCGACGCCCCCCCACGTCTCCGCCGCTGACGCGCTTCCATGGCTCCGTGCGCCTGGACCCGCAGCGGCTGGGGCGCGACGCGGGGACGATCGCCGAGGCGGTGGTGCAGCACCTGGCGGGGCTGCTGGGCGCCGAGGTCGAGGTGACGCTGGAGATCCAGGCGCGGGTGCCGGAAGGGGCGCCGCCGCAGGTGGTGCGCACAGTGTCGGAGAACTGCCGCACGCTGCGGTTCACCCACTTCGGCTTCGAGGCCGAGTGAGCGCGCCCCGAGCCTACGGCAGCTTGGTGACCGTGTCTTTGCCCGCGACCCACACGATTCCGGTCACGGTCCCAGGGTGGCGCTGCAGCCACTCCCGTGCCAGCTCCCGGCCGGCCTCGACAGTGCCCAGGATCGGCTGGCGCTGGGTAACCACCAGCATTACCCACCGCTGGCAATCAGGATGGCCGTGATTGGCAGCATAGGCGTTGAGCTGCCGGGCCGCGGTCCGCAGCAGCGCCGCTAGCACCTGGTAGAGCACCGTGGTGTTCCGCTGGGCGACGCCGTCGTACCCTGGTGGCGGCCGGCCGCGCTTGTGGGGGCCGAATACGTACGCGCCGCCTGGGAGCGGCTGCAGGTCTTGTTTTCGGTGTTCGACCTAGGCCCACAGCGACTTGATTTCATAGAGATGGATCCCATCGGCAGTTTGGACCAGGGCATCGGGGGCACCGCCGCCTCGGGTGGGATGGAAGGCCAGCGCGTGCACGCGGCCGATCCCTTTGTCCAACAGCACCGTGAACCCCTCGATCTCCGCGAGCGCCGCGAAGAGATCCGCCCGGGCCCACTGCGGACGAGCCGGGACCTGCTGCCAATGGGCGTTGAACCCTTCCACCTGCTCGACCACGCGAGCGAGATCGGCCTCAGTCGCTCGCCAATCCAGGGGCAGGAGATCCTGGGCGAGCAACCCGCGATCGGCGAGCACGCGGTAGTGCCGCCCGAGGCAGCGCGCGATCGCCGGAAACTTGGTGAGACGGGCTTCTAGCTCAGGCCGCTCTATCCCCGCCGAACTCCTCTGCGGCAACGGGGCCCGCCACTTGCGCGCTGCAGCAGAGCGCCGCGCTTGCTCCCGGCGCGCCGGCATCGGTCACCCGCCAGCGGTCAACTGGTGTTGCTCTCAAGTGGCTCCACACCGCGCTGGGCGCAGTCGCGGGCGATCGCGCTGTACACCGCGCGGGCCGTGGCCACCGCCCGCTCCGCGTCCTCCACGGTCGCCTCGGGCCAGTCGCCGGGGTAGCGCGCTTCGACAGCCCACTCCGTCAGCTCGGCCAGATCTGGCTGCTCCACCTTCACCGCCCACCCCGCCGGCAGCAGGTTGCGTAGCGCGTCCAGGTCGTGCCGCCAGGGAAAGTCGACGCCCTCCAGCACTAGCGCGGCCTTGAGCGCTTTCTCCGCCGCCTGCTGCGCCAGCCAGCAGATGTGGCGCGGCACGCTCCGCGGGTCGGCGAGCAGTCGTTCGGCCGCGGCCAGGTCCTCGCGCGCGTAGCGGAGCCAGCGCTGGGCCTCGGTCGTCTGCTCAGGAGCGCTCATACACCACCCGCCCCTCCCGCAGCGCCTGCCGCAGCAC
>JADGHJ010000336.1 GCA_019686175.1 Chloroflexota bacterium
TCGCTGCTAGCCCAAGGGTAGCTCACCGCGGCGGCGCGCGGCCATAGATCCAGCGCCCAAGGTGCCCCACCCGTTCGTGGGCAACGCGCACACGGTTGCGCGCGAACCGAACTGGCGGCCGGCACGCGGTCGATCTTCGGCGGCTTCGCGCGCCGTGGGCAGGCAGGAAGCGCTCAGACCAGTCCGAGGACCGCAGCGAGGTCCGGCGCCACGTCGAGCACCGCCCCCTGCTCGCGTGGCAGCCAGCGCTGGTCCTTCAGCCCCGTGCCCGAGCGATGGTGGGGGCTGTGACGCGGGCTGGTGATGGCGGGGACTGGCATGTCATGGTAATAATTGGCAGAGGTGAGGGTAGGGTGGCACGCATCGCGATTTCGCTCCATGCCGTTCGCATCTATCAGGCTCTCCGCCGTGCGGCCGGCCAGTGGCTGACCAACCGCGAGCTGGCCGAGCGAGTGAGTTGCGTATCCGAGCGCACCGTGCGGGCGTACACACGGTCGTGGGCCAAGCGAGGGCTCATCGAAGAGGCGCGCCTTTTTCCGTCGCCCCGCTATCGTTGGTCGGAGGCAGGTGAGCGGCGGAACGCTGACTACGTTCGCGAGCTAGACTGGGCGGCCGCTGCACTCGACTCCGCTCCCAAGCCTTCGTCGCGCGAGGCATGTACCGAGTCCGTACCGCCACTCGTGGCGCGGCTCGATGCCCTGCGCGAGCAGATCTCGCAGGGGCGCATGTTCGAGGACTCGACCGAGATTCTCCGCCAAGCCAGGGACGAGCGGGCCGCGGAGCTATGACCGCGGTGGTGGTAGACGCCAGTCTCGCGATCAAGTGGGTGTTGGCCGAGCCCTACACGAGCCAGGCTCGTGCCCTCTTGCTCGATTGGGAAACGCGCAACGTCCGACGGCTGGTGCCGGCGTTATTTGCATCCGAGATTTGCGCGCCGCTGCTCAAGCGGCGTCGACAGGGCGTACTCTCCGCCTCGCTCGCGCTACAAGCGCTCCAGGTGGTCCTAACAGCGGTCGAGATCCGACCGGTTGACGGGCGGCTGGCGGCCCGCGCCTACGCCCTCGCGGATCAGCTGGGTTTCTGGAAGGCGTATGACTGCCTGTACCTCGCTTTGGCCGAGGATGAGGGGTGCGAGGTCTGGACCAGCGACGAGCGGCTCTGGAAGGCCGCTCACGGCCTGTTTCCGTGGGTACGGTGGGTCGGCGAGCCCGCTCAGTCGCCCTGACCTCCTGGTTGCTCGGACAGAGCCGCTAGGACCGCGGTGAGGTCCGGCGCCACGTCGAGTACCGCCCCCTGCTCGCGTGGCAGCCAGCGCTGGTCCTTCAGCCCCGTGCCCGTCACCAGCACGAGCACCCGCTCCTCGCCCGCGCGGCGGCCCTGGTGGGCGATAGCGCCGGCGAGCGCGGCGGCGCCCGCCGGCGCGGCCAGCAGCCCTGCCGTGCGGGCCAGTAGCGCGACCGCCTCGCGGATGGCATCGTCGCTGACGGTGACGAACTCGCCGGCGGTGCGCCGCACCGCCTCCAGCGCGGGCCGGCCGAAGAATGGGTCGCCCACACCGATGCCGTCGGCGAACGTGGTGCTCTCCACGGGCGTCCAGTTCAGGCGACCGGCGGCGAAGGCCTGCGCCAGGGGCGCCGCCCCCTCGGCCTGCACGCCGATGACCCGCGGCAGGCGATCCGCCACGCCGCAGCGCACCAACTCCTCGCAGCCGACGACGAACGCGGCGAGCGTCGTGCCGTCGCCCACGGGCAGGTAGGCCACATCGGGCAGGCGCCGGCCGAGCTGCTCCCACACCTCGAAGGCGACGGTCTTCTTGGCCTGCACGGCCAGCGGGTTGCTGCCCGTGTTGCGGCTGTACCAGCCCAGCCGCGCGCACACCTGCTCGCTCAGTCGGTAGGCGGCCTCGTACGGGCCGTCGACGCGGACCACCGTGGCGCCGTAGGCGCGCATCAGGTCGACCTTGGCTGGCGAGACGGTACGGGCCGAGACGAAACAGTAGGCCGGCAAGCCCACGGCGGCGGCGCCAGCGGCCAGCGAGACAGCCAGGTTGCCACTCGAGGCGCAGGCGATCGCCGGCGCGCCACGGCGCACGGCGTCGGCACAGCACAGCGCCGTGGCGCGGTCCTTGTTCGACCCCGTGGGGCCGCGCGTCTCGTCCTTGAGCACCAGCCCGGGCAGGCCGAGCGCGGCCCGCAAGCGCGGCAGCGCCACGAGCGGCGTCCCCCCCACGGCGAGCGGATAGACGTCGCTGCCGTCCAGGGGCAGCAGGCGGCGCCAGCGCCACATCCCGGCCTCGGGCTCGCCGGGCGCTGGCACGAGTGCCGGGCTGTAGGCGTAGCGGTAGGGCGTCTCGCTCATGCCATGGCGGGGGCTGGCCAGCGCGCGGTGTGGCCGATGGCGGCCAACGCGGCGTCGATGGTGGCTTGGTTGCTGGTGACCACCGGCACGCCGAAGCGCTGCTGCAGCATGGGGCGCGCCTCCACGGCACGGAAGTTGGTGCAGGACACGAACAGCAGGTCGAAGGCGATCCCGACCAGCTCCCGCTCGGCGAAGGCGACGATCTCGTTGGGCGTCACCTCGGCAATGGCGAAGTTGTCGGTGATCCCCAGCCCGGCGATACGGACGACGTTCAGGCCGCGGCGCTCCAGCCCTGCGCGAATCGCCGCGTTCAGCTCGTCGATGTAAGGGGTGAGCACGGCGACGCGTCGGGGAGCGTGGCGCGCGATGGCCTCGCCCACAGCGCTGTTCGTGCTGACCACAGGCGCCTGGCACTGCGCGGCCATCTCCGCCATGAGCCGCGCCTCGCCCTCGGCGCCCAGCACTGCGCCGGCGCTGGTGCACGCGAACACCACGACATGGGGGTGGAGCGAGGCGATGTCCGCCACGGCGAGCGGCACGTGGTCGTACACCATACGGCGCTCGGCCTCGGCCGTCGTCTCGGCGAGGAACATGCGCGCGGTGTGCAGGGTCACCCCGGGCGGCAGCGCCCGCTGGAAATCGGTCTCCACCACGGTGTTGGACGATGGCACGATCAACCCGATCCGTTGCCAGTCCGCAGACTGCGCCGCCATCGATTCTCCTCCCCCAGTTAGCACGTCGGCCCGAGCGCCTCAGCCGGCAAGTCTACGCCCACGAACGATGTCCAGGGGCCTGGTGGCGGAATTGGTTCTCCAGTCTCCACCAGTCCCCTCAAGTGAAAAGCCAGTGCGTCCTGAATCGCGCCCACCACGTCCTCGCGGCTCTCACCGACGGCAACGCAGTCTGGAACGTCGGGGACGAAGGCACCCCAGTTGCTCGCCCCGCCTCCAGCACCACGGGATAATGCCGCGACTCGCTCCAGGGGCTGCGCGCGTCGTGCGGCACATCGGCGGCTACTATGGCAGTCCAGGCCGTCCAGATGGAAGATACTTATCCTGCCGATGGCGCTCTTGCTGAGCGATGAGATACGAGCCATCTCGTTCTAGCCGCCTGATGACATCGCGCACCTTGGGCGGCAGCCGCACTTCCTACTATAAAGCTTTCAACCGCTCGGGGCTCGTACCGAAGCACCGCACTACAGCCGCAGCTTGGGTAGCACCTCGCTGGCGATGCGCTCCACCTGCTCGGGCTGGTAGCGGTAGGGAATCAGCACGATGCGGTGCACCCCGGCGTCGATGTGCGCCTGGAGCTGCTCCGCGCACTCCTCGGGCGAGCCCTGGATGGCGTGCTCGATGGTCGACTCGCTCCAGCCCGCCGTGTCCCACTCCGTGCTCAGCCAGTGGCGCATCGCCTCCTGCACGGCCGCGCGCGACGGCCCGACGTAGATGGCCAGCTGATTGGTGGCCG
>JADGHJ010000337.1 GCA_019686175.1 Chloroflexota bacterium
CCCACCCCCCCCCCTACCCACCCTGGGGCGCGCCGCCCCCGCCGGCCGGGCGCCGGGCGGCGCTTGCGTCGCGGCGCGGATCCGCGCACGAGCCTACACGGTGCGTGACGAGGGCTCCTCGAACCGCTGCGAGCGGGTGCCCCAGGTGGCGAGCGAGCCGCCATCTACTCGCAGGTCCTCGCCGGTGATGAACGCTGCGGCGTCGGACACCAGGAACAGCACCGCGGCCGCCTGGTCCTCCGGGTGGCCCAGCCGGCCGAGCAAGATCTCGCGCGTGTCGCGCGCCCCCGCGCTCTCCAGCCCGCCGACCGAGGCGCCGGTTTTCGTCGGCGAGACCGAGTTGACGCGGATGCGGTACGGCGCCAGGTCGCAGGCCATGGCGCGCGTCAGGTTCAGGATGCCACCCTTGGCCGTGCAGTAGGCGATGGCGTTCGCACGCCCGCGGTGGCCCGAGGTCGAGGCGATGTTGACGATCGCGCCGCCACGCCCCTGCGCCACCATCTGCTTGGCCACCGCCTGGCTCACCAGGAACGTGCCGTTGAGGATGATGTCGGTGTTGCGGCACCACTCCTCATAGGAGATGGTCAGCAGGCTCTTGGGCACAGTGATGGCCGCGTTGTTCACTAGGATGTCGATGCCGCCGTACACGTCCACCGTACGCTGAACGAAGGCCGCCACGGCCTGCGGGTCGGTGATGTCGCCCGGCACGGCGATCGCGTCCCCGCCGTCGGCCCGGATCGCTGCCGCCGCTGCCTCGGCCCGCTCGGCGTCCACATCGTTGCAGGCCACGCGGGCGCCGGCCGCCGCCAAGCGCCGGGCGATGGCGACCCCGATGTTCGGCCCTGCCCCGGTGACCAGCGCGACCTTGCCGTGTAGCTCCAGCATCCCGTTTCCCTCCTCTGGCGCCTGTCAGGTGGGCCGCCTTACACCGGGCTCGGGCGCCCGCTGCTCGCGCACGTCCAGCAGCCGGCCGCAGCCCGGGCAGATCGTCTCCAGCAGCGCGAAGCGCCGGCTGCGGCCACCCCAGCGCACGGCCAGCCACGGCCCGGCCGCCGCCAGCGGCCGCCAACGGCGCACCACGGCGGCCTCGGGCGCCTGCAGCGCGGGGCCTAGCAGGTGCCGGCAGCCGCGGCACACCAGTAGCGGCGCGCCATCCACCAGCGCCAGGTCGATGGCGTCCCCCACCTGGCGCTCGGCCGTGTAGGCCGCGAGCTGCCGCACGGGCACCTGGCTGCCGCGCAGCCGCGCGCGGCGCAGGCGCTGGCGGCGCCGGGCGGTGCGGGCCACATCCACCGCGCCCGTGGCGTCGAACACCACGCCGTAGAAGCGCGCCGCGCCGGCGGGCGAGACGCGGCCCAGCCGCACGTCCTCAGCCACGGCCGCGGGCTCCCGCTCCAGTGGGTCGCCGTAGCCGCCGCCTCCGGGTGGGTAGAACAGCAGCACGTCGTCGGGGCCCAGCAGCGCCTCGGCCTTGGACGGTAGCCAGATGCGGGCCGCATGGTCCAGTAGCGCCACCGGCGAGCGGCCAGCCAGCAGCGCGGCGCGCGCCCCGCTGGCGCGTACTAGGGCGACCTGCGAGCCGGCGCCGGGATAGCCGCCGTCGCTGCCGGCCGCGTTCGACTGGTCCGTGCCGGCGGTGTTCGTCGACTTCAGCACCAGCCGGTCGGTGCCCCAGGGCAGCAGCGCCGATTCGGCGGTCAGCCCACCGCGGAAGCGCCCCGGGCCGCCCGAGTCGGTGAGCTGGCGGCGGTAGAGGTACAGCACCGGCAGCTTCCACTCCACGCTCTCCACGTTCGCCACGTTGCTGGAGAACGAGGTCGGCTGGCCGGCGTGGCTGAAGCCATCGGCGAACGTGCGCGCGGCCGCGCCGCCCGCGCGGTGGTCGGACAGCAGCGCGCCCACGCGCTTGCCGTCGGCCGTGGTACCGAACACGTTGTTGCAGTTGGCCGAGACACTCCACGAGGGGCAGACGCAGTCGCGCAGCGCGCCCGAGGCGGACAGCATATCGGCCACTGCCTTCGAGGCCGCGACCGTGACCAGCCAACGGAAGCCCACCGTGCAGATGCTCACCGGCGCGGGGAACGTCGCGTTGACCACCGTTCCGGGCGGGGCGACGACCTCGACGCAGCGCTTGACAGCGTCGTTCCAGTCGATGGAGCCGCCGCAGAGGTACGTGTATACCGGCACTACCGAGCCCGCGTAGGTGGCGTGGTAGGTGGAGTTGACCGCGGCGTCGACCTGGGGGTCGGAGCCGCTATAGTCGAACACCAGCCGGTCGCCCCGCTTCTCCAGCGCCACGTGGACGCGCACCAGGGCGTCCGAGCCGACGCGCGGACCGTCCATCCAGGCGTCGGCCTCCCAGCGGCCGTCCGGGATGCTCCGCAGGCGCTCGCGCAGCGCCGCCTCGGCGAACGCCAGCGCCTGCTCCATCACGGCCAGGACAGTCTCCTCGCCGTACTCGGCCAGCAGGGCGTGCAGCCGGCGCTGGGCCACGTGGATCGCCCCGAGCTGGGCGCGCAGGTCGAGTGCCACCGCGTCGGGCAGGCGCGAGTTGGTGACGAACGTGTGCTCCACCTCGCGACTGAGGCGCCCCGCGTCGACCAGCTTGAGGAAGTAGCGCGGTGGCTCCTGGTACAGCGAGCGGGCGTTGATGCAGAAGCTCCCCTCGTCGATGCCGCCCACGTCGGGGTGGTGCAGCACGTTGGCTACCCACAGCACCAGGCTCGCCCCGCGGAACAGCGGGCTGGCCACTACCACGTCGTTCTGGTGCAGCGCGCCGAGGAACGGGTCATTGGTCAGGAACACATCCCCGGGCGCCAGGCTCCCGGCCCGCGCCGCGATGCTCTCGATGGTGCTGCCCATGGTGGTGACGTGGACCAGCGAGCCGATCCCGGCCGTGACCACGCGCCCGTCGCGGGTAAACAGGCCGACGTTGAAGTCGTTGCCCTCCACGACGATCGGCGAGGAGGAGATGGTCTTGATGGTCGCCGCTTGCTCGTCGCCGATCTGCCACAGCCGGTGCTTGATCACCTCGAAGGTGATCGGGTCGACCACGGCCCGACCCGCCAGGGCAGCGGCGCCCCGGCGCTCCACGGTGCTCGTCATACGCTGCTCGCTGGACGGAGGTGGAGGTGGCGATAGACGTCCATGCGCACCTGGTGGCCGGCGGGCACGTACACAGTGGTGTCGGCGCGCTCGATGATCGCCGGCCCCGGGACCCCCATGCCGGGCCGCAGGTCGGCGAACGCGTACACCGCGTGTGGCAGCCGCCCGTCGCGACGAGTGTACACCGTTCGCGTGGTGCGCGGCAGTGGGGTGGCCGATGGCGGCGACGCCTCGGCCCACGCCTGAGGGCTCGGCTTCGACGACCGCTGGACCGCCTCCAGCCGGAAGGTGATCAGCTCCACCGGCATCCCCGGTCGGGTGGTGCCCGCACCAAAGCGCGCCTCGTACAGCGCCTCGAAGCGCTGTCGGACCGCCTCCAGGTCGTCGGGCGCCAGCGGCACGCGGTCCCAGGCGATGGTCACCTCGTTCATCTGGCCCTCGTAGCGCACGTCCAGCCGCCGCACGAGGCTGACCTGCTCGGGGGCGATACCCAGCCGGGCGAGGTCGGCGCGCGCCTGCCGCTCTAGGTCGGCGAAGGCACGGTTGGCTCGCTCCACGGCGGTCGCCGCGGGCGCGAGGACCACCGGCTCCGAGCGCGCGTAGCTGAGCAGCACGTCGGCCAGCGCGCAGCCCAGCGCCGAGAACACGGCGCTGGTGAACGGGATGAGCACCTCATCTACCCCGAGCGC
>JADGHJ010000338.1 GCA_019686175.1 Chloroflexota bacterium
TCGGCGATCTCGGCCATCTGCAGCAGCTCTTCGGTGGTGGTGACGCCAAACAGGACGCCGCGGTTGGGCAGCGTGAGGCCGAACTTCATGGTGGTCTCCCCGTGGTAGCGTGATAGCGCGGCGCCAGAATATACCGGTCGCGCCGCCGGCCCGTGGCGCGGCCTCTGAGTATAACGCGCCGCGACCCGCTAAGCGCGGGCCGGCGCGGGCGGTTTCGAGAGCAGCGAGATGAATACATCCTCGAGCGTGGGAGCGATGGGGCGCCAGCTCACCCCGGTGATCCCGGCGGCCGTGAGCGCTTGCGCCACCGTCTCGGGCGCCACGCCTGGCGCGACGATGACGTGCAGCACCGAGCCGTACAGCACGGCCTCCTGCACGCCCGGCAGGCCCTGCACGTGGGTCACCGCGGCCAACGGCTGATCGCAGGCGATCTCGAGGAGTGTCCCGTGCAGGCCGTGCGCGCGTAGCGCCGCCGGCGTATCCAATGCTACCAGCTCGCCAAAGTACATCAGCGCCACCCGGTGGGCGTGCTCGGCTTCGTCGAGATAGTGGGTCGTGAGGAGTATGGTCGTACCCTGTTGCGCCAGGCTGTAGATCAGCCCCCAGAACTGGCGGCGGGATACCGGGTCTACCCCCGCTGTGGGCTCATCGAGGAACAGGAGCGGCGGCTGATGCACGATGGCGCAGGCCAACGCCAGCCGCTGCTTCCAGCCGCCGGAGAGCGTGCCGGCGAGTTGCCGCTCGCGTCCCGTGAGCCCGGCCATCGCGATGAGTGCTTCGATGCGCGCTCGCCGGCCGCGTCGTGGCACATCGTAGAGGCCCGCGTAGAAGTCGAGGTTCTCGCGGACCGAGAGATCCTCATAGAGCCCGAAGCGCTGCGACATGTAGCCGATGCGCGCCTTGATGGCCTCACTGTCCGTGGTGACATCGTAGCCAAGCACACGTGCTTGGCCGCTCGTTGGCGTGAGGAGGCCGCACAGCATGCGAATGAGAGTGGTTTTACCCGAGCCGTTGGGGCCCAGCAAGGCGAACACCTCGCCCGCGTTCACCTGGAAGCTCACGTCGCGGACGGCCTGCAACTGGCCGAAATGGCGGGAGAGATGGGTGACCGTCACTGCCACCGCCGACGTGTAGGGCTGCCTCGGCACCATGGCGCTGCCTCATGCCAACTGTTTGCGGAAGCGGAGGGCTGCCAGCACGAATACGACTGCGCCCAACAAGGCCATGGGCACGAGGTCCCACCATAGTAAGTCAAGCCCGACGCCCTTCAGCATGATTCCTCGAATGATCTTCAGAAAATAGGTCAAGGGGATAGCGTAACCCAGATCATGGAGGGGCAGCGGCATCGCATCGCGCGAGAACATGAAGCCCGAGAGCAGGATCGCTGGTAACAGCACGAACATAGCTAGCTGGATGGCCTGTCCCTGGGTCTGCGACACCGTCGAGATGAGCAAACCGAGCCCCAGACTGCTGATCAAGAATACCCCCGAGAGTATCAGCAGCAGGGGAACGCTGCCGGCGATCTCGACGCCGAACCACCAGGCGCCCACGGCCAGGGCTACCAGCACGTTGCAGAAGGACAGTATCGCATAGGGCAGGAGCTTGCCGAGCATCAGCTCCCACGAGCGCAGCGGCGTGACGATCAGCTGCTCCAGCGTACCGCGCTCACGCTCGCGAACGATGGCGAAGGCGGTGAGGATCAGGGTGATATTCTGCAACACGAGCCCGATCAAGCCGGGTATCATGAAGTCGATGCTCTGCATCTGCGGGTTGTAGAGCACCAGGGGCTGGACCTCCAACGGCATCTCGCCGCCGAGGCCGAGCTGCGCTAGGCGCGCGCTCAGCGCTTGGATGGCGCGCATCTGGCCCACGGCCACCAGGGCGTACAGCGCCGACTGGGCTGTAGAGGGGTCCGAGCCGTCGATCAGCACCTGCACCGCGGCGGACCGTCCCGCCGCCTGGGCTCGAGCGAAATCGGGCGGGATGATCACACCGACTCGAGCAGTGCCGCTGTCGATAGCCTGGCGCAGCGCCCCCGCATCGCGAGCCGTCGCTACCACGTCGAAGATGCCCGAGTTGTTCAACGCTTGGATCAGCTCGCGGCTAAGACGATCGTCGGCTTGGTCGAGCACGATAGTCGGCAAGTGCTCGACGGTGGTGTTGATCGCGTAGCCGAAGAGGAGGAGCTGCACGGCGGGCAGGAGCAGCACCATCGCCAGCGTGCGGGGATCCCGCCGGATTTGGATGAACTCTTTGATCAGCACGGCCAGCACGCGGCTCGCCATCGCCTACTCCTCGAAGCGCGCCACGACGCTCATACCCGGCTTGAAGCGCGCGTCGGGCGCGTAGAGGCGGATCTTCACCGCGTAGACCAGGTTGAGGCGATCATGCGGGGTCTGCACGTTGCGCGGGGTAAACTCGGCCCGCTCGGCGATGCTGCGCACCTCGCCATAGGCGGCGAGCTGAGGCAGCGCCTCCGCCTCGATGCGCACGGGCTGCCCCACGAACACTCGCGGCAGTTCGCGCTGCAACAGGTACACTTTCAGGTCGAGGTACGACCGGTCGGCGAGCGTGAGCAGCGGCGCCCCGGCGACCGCGACCTCGCCCGGCTCGGCATTGCGGCGCAGAACGACCCCGTCCAGCGGGGCGGCCAGTCGGTACTTGGTGAGTTGAACGCCCAGTACCTGTTGCTCGGCAGGCGTCGCCTGGCGATACTGTAGCGCGGGCAGCGTATCGTCGAGCACGACCAGCAAGTCGTCCTTGCGCACGGCCTGGCCGTCGACGACCGCCACCTCGCGGATGCGCGCCGTGACTTCGGCGGCGATACTGACCTCCGTCGCCTCCAGCACCCCGACCGCCACGAGCTGGGCGGCGGCAGGGGTGCCGAACCAGCGGTGTGCGACGAGCGCGCTCAGCCCGACTATCGCCACGAGCCCGAGCAACACGCGGCGGGACAGAGGCCGCCGGGCCAGCCGCGCCACCACGGCCGACACCAGCGCCGCGCGATGCCCCGCTGGCTGCTGGGGCACCTGCACTGGGTCGCGTGCGCCAGTCAGATAGCTCACTGCTGCCCTCCCCAGGCCCGTCGAGTCGGAGTTCCGCCCGCGGTGCCGACTGGCTGCTGGTTCACTCCGTGGACCGGGGGACATTCAGCACGCCATGCAGGAAGATGCGGGTGAACTCCTCCGCGGCGGCCGCCCCGCCGGGCAGGGGCAGGCGAGCCCCGAAGGTGCGGCGGACCAGGTTGTAGTAGGTGATCATGCCCGCGAGCCCCACGATCCGCAGGAGCCCATCCCCGGGCCGCAGGTGGCCGGCGGCGACCTGGGCATCCAAGTAGGCTGCGAGCCGGGCCCACAGCGGACCGATCAGCTGATCGCCCAGCGCCGCGAGTAGCCGCGGCCGGCTGGTGCCCTCTGCCAACACGACACGGATCAACTCGATCTGCTCGGCTTGCAGCACGATGGCGCGCGCGACCAGCCGCTGGGTGCTCTCGGTGAGATCGCTATCCGGGCCGAGCTCCGCCAGCAGCGCGGCCTGGACCCGTGAGGCGAGCCGCTGGATCATGGCCAGAAACAGCTCGTCCTTGTTCTTGAAGTGCCAGTACAGGGCCGGGGCACTTACCCCCGCGGCCGCCGCGATGCGCTCCATGGTGGCGCCGTGGAGCCCGTAGCGCACCACGACCGCCATCGTGGCATCCAGGATCTGGTCGCGCCGCGCCACCGCCTCCGCCGCCCCCTCGCCCTCC
>JADGHJ010000339.1 GCA_019686175.1 Chloroflexota bacterium
CGCCGCCCCCGCTGCTGCCGCCGCCCGGCCCGCTGGCCCCCGCGGTGTCCGCCGTGCAGGTGCCAGCCGAGGCGCGGCCGCTGGCCATGCCGCCGGTGGGGGCGGAGGTGCCGGTGGTGCCGGAGGCCGACAGCCTGGCGCTCGTGGTCGGCGGGCTGGCCGCGCTGGCGATCGGCGCAGCCTGGCGACGCCGGCGCTGAGCTAGCGCCCCCCTGTCGCGACGAGGCGCCACGGTGCGCTGGAGCGATGCGCTCCACGCCGTGGCGCCTCGCTATCCCTGCGCACCAATGGGCGCCGGCTCCCACGCTGCCGGGTGGTACGCGCGGACCTTCCCGTGCCCGCCTACCACGGTGCGCCCCGGGGAGGCCGCGCTGCTGGCAGGCCAGCGTTCCGCTGGTGCCGCGAGACTAGCTGCCGGGATCCGCGCTCGCGGGGCGCGCCCCGATCCAGCCGTGGGCGCTGATGTCGAACACCTGCCCGTCAGGGCCGCGATACTTCACTTCGAACTCGTTGCCGGGCAGCGGCGCGTTGGGCAACCGCTTGGCCCCCAGCGCGGCCAGCCACTGCCCGGCCGCCTCCACGTCGTCGACCGCGAAGCCGAAGTGGTCGATCCCCGGCCGGGCGCCCTCGCCCGAGTGCTCGGTGCGCAGGCGCAGGACGGCGATGTTGATGTCGCCGTCCGAGAGGTACACGCCGTTACGGGCGCGGCCCACCTCCGCCAGGCCGAACGCCTCGCGGTACCAGGCGGCCGTGGCCTCGGGGTCGGCGGTGCGGATGGCGATGTGCCGCAGCTTCGCCATGTGCGCTGCTCCTTTCGCGCGGCCGTTCCCGCCTCGCTCGCGGGAAGTTCGCCGGTTGGGGGCTGCCCTCCGCGCGCCACGGACCCGCCCTAGAGCACGTCCGCGCGGATGTCCCTCGTAGGGCGGGAGCAATGTCGCTCGTGCCCGCGCCTCAGGACCACGGGCGAGCGCCCCGCGCCCGCGGCTACGAGGCGGCGCCGTTGCCCCCCGGGGTGAGCACCGCCGCCGGCTGGGGCGCCGGGGCGGCGGCGCGCTCGGGCAGCCCCATCGCCTCCCAGTAGGCGCGGCGCACCTCCTCCGGCTGGCCGGCCTGGAAGGGGAACTCCTTCGGGTACAGCCCGCGGCCGGGGGGCTCCTGCGCCGTGGCCAGCTCGGCCAGCGAGTAGCCGGCCAGCCAGCGCTCGCGATCCACGATCGGCAGGCGGATACAGCGGTTCTGCTCGGGGTCGCGCACCAGCCCCTTCGGCTCGCCCCCGGCGGCCACGCGCTGCGCCTCCTCCAGCAGGCGCCGCCGCATCAGGATGATGCCGCGGTCGCTCTCGCCCAGGTGCTCCTGCGTGCGATCGGCGATCGTGCCCTGGCCCATCCAGGCCACGAAGTCCTGGTTCATGATGTGCGACGTGATCCAGCGGCCGGTGCGTGGGTCCTGGATCGGTCCGTACCAGTAGGGGATGCGCTCCTGGTGGTACGGCTCGCGCTCGCGCGGCACCCGATGGATGAACCAGCCCACGCTCAACGTGCGCGTGTCGTCGATCGGCACGCGCCACTCGAAGTGGGTGCCGGTGAACAGGGCGTTCGGCCACAGGCACACGCGGCCGACGGTCCACAACTCGTCGTCCTCGCGCTGCCCCTCGAGGATGCGGCGATAGCGGAAGCCATACTCGAACTCGTCGAAGGCGATCCTCAGGTGCGTGGGTGGTCGCGGACCGCGCCGGCCGGCGAGCACGCGCGACCAGTTGGAGTGGAGCCACTCGAAGTGGACGGGGTCGATCGAGTTCTCCTGGCACTGGAACCAGTTGCAGGGGATCTCGGCAAACACGATCTGCACGAAGCCGTTGGGCCAGGTGAACGGCTCCCAGGTGGGCACCAGTGGCGCGGGCTCCGGTCCGAGGTACGCCCACAGCAGGCCGGCCTTGGCCTCGACGCGATACGCCCTGACGCGGATGCGGTCCTTGAAGCGCGCGGTGGGGTGGGCGACCTCCTCGAACGGCTGCTCCAGGCAGCGGCCCTGCTCGTCGAACAGCCAGCCGTGGTAGTTGCAGCGCAGGCCGCACTCCTCGACGAACCCGTAGGAGAGGTCGGCGCGGCGGTGCGGGCAGTGGCGGTCGATGAGGCCGTAGGTGCCGCGCTGGTCGCGGTACAGTACCAGGTCCTCGCCGAGCAGGCGCACGGGCTTGGTGGGCGCGTCGTCGAGCTCCGCCACGGCGGCGATGGGCATCCAGTAGCGGCGCAGCAGCTCGCCCATCAGGGTGCCGGATCCTACCTGGGTGAAGGCCCGATTCTGCTCCTCGGTCAGCACGGCGCGTCCTCCTCCCGCCGCCGGGGAGGCCGGCGGCGCTGGCCAGAGTGGGCGACTCGGCGCGCGGCGCGAGCGGCGCCCCAACTGAACAGAACGGTAACAGCACCGGGCGCCCGCGCGCAGCCGCATTGTTCCGCATACGCGAACGCCATGCAAGCATGGGCCCACGGGCCGACGCCGGCCCCTGGCCCTGGTCGGCGATCGTAGCGCGGCTGCCTGGTCGCCAGCTCTCGCTCGCCTTGCCCCCGTCTCGCGCGTGATGGCTGGCGGTGGCCGCCGCCCGCGCGGTTCCAGCGGGAGGGGATGTCCTCGGGATGATGGGTCGCCTGCTGCCCATCCGTCGCGCGATCGTTGCCCGGTGCCGCGGGCTCTGCTATGCTGGCTGCCACGATTCGCGCGGGCCATGCCGCTGGCGAATGCCCGTCCGCGCGGAGCCCGCGACTAGACCTTGGCCGGACGAGCGAGACGGTGGCCGCGCGGCCACCGCACTCACCGTTGGAGGAGTGGATCGTGTGGCGTGGGTTGGGCGGCACTGGACGCATCGTCGCGGGTCTGCTGCTCGCGGTGGTCCTGGGGTGCACGGCGACGAGTGGCTCGGCTCCCAACCGGGCCACGGCGCGGCCAGGCCAAACGTCGGCGACCGCAGCCGCGCCCACGTCGCCTCGCGCTACGCCCGCCGCGCCCACCGCGGCACCGGCGCCGGTCTCCATCGCCTACTCGACCCCGGCGACCGGTTTCACTTCCTGGCCGACCATGGTGGCTCGCAGCAAGGGCTTCTTCGAGCGGTGGGGCGTCCAGTTCGAGGTGTCGATCACGCCGCGTATCCCCGACATCGTGCGCGGGCTGGCGGCCGGCTCGCTGCAAGTGGGCGCGTTCATCCCCGACTCGGCACTGCTCGCCGCTGCCCAGGGGGCGCCGCTGGCGCTCCTGGGCGTGGAGACGGGGCGCCCAGTATATCACCTGACGGTGCAGCCAAGCATCGTGCGCTTCGAGGACTTGCGCGGCAAGACGTTCGCCGTCGGCGCGGTCAACGATGCCACGGCCGGCATGCTGCGCCGCGTGCTGCGGCTGAACGGGCTCGGTCCCGGGGACTACGATCTAGTGAGCGCGGGCAGCACCCCCGAGCGCTACGCCGCGCTCGCCAGCGGTCAAGTGGCCGGGGTGTTGCTGATCCCACCGCTGGATTTTCGCGCGCAGCGCGAGGGATTCCGCTGGCTCGCCGATCTCACGGAGGTCCTGCCGCCGTTCCCCGCCAATGGCCTGGTGGCGAACCGCGACTGGGCGCGCGCCAATCGGGACGCGGCGGTGCGCTGGCTGGCCGCGATGCTGGAGAGCGTGCGCTGGCTGTACGACCCGACGAACCGCGACGAGGCGGTGGCTATTCTGGCCGATCTGGGCCGGGTGAGCCCCGAGGAGGCGGA
>JADGHJ010000340.1 GCA_019686175.1 Chloroflexota bacterium
CGGCTGGCGTGCGCGGCTCGGAGGCGATGGCGCGCACGCGCAGGTTGACCACCTGCAGCGGCTCGTGCGGCGCGCTATGGCCGTAGCGCTCGGCGTGCAGCGCGTCGAAGCGCGCGTGCAGGGCCGCCAGCCCGGCGCGGGCGAAGGCGTCGTCGACTGGCACCGACAGCGTGTGCTCCTGGCCGACGTAGCGCAGGTCGAGCAGCGGCTGGCAGACGATAGCCTCGGGCGGCGCCCCATCGGCCGCGAGCGCCCGCCGCGCCTCAGCCATCAGCGGGGCCAGCCGCGCGGCCAGCTCGGCCAGCTCCACGCGCGCCAGGTCGGCGAGGAACGTCTGCACGAGGTCGTGGCGCAGCGGTGCCGTGAGCAGCCCTTCGGCGGAGAAGACGGAGGCGCGCTGGGGCACGATCAGCCAGGGGATGCCCAGCGCGCGGGCGATACTCGCGCCGTGCAGCGGCCCGCCGCCCCCGCTGACCGCCAGCGCGAACTCGCGGGGGTCGCGCCCGCGCTCCACGGACACGGCGCGCACGGCCAGGGCCATGTTGGCGTCGGCGATGGTGACGATGCCGGCCGCCGCCTGGCGCACGCTGAGCCCTAGCGGCTCGGCTACTCGCCGCACCGCGCGCTCGGCCCGCTCGCGGTCGATGCGCAGCGCCCCGCCGAGGAACTGGTCGGCGTCGATGCGGCCCAGCACCACGTTGGCGTCGGTGACCGTGGGCGCCTCGCCGCCCAGCCCGAAGCAGGCTGGCCCGGGCGCGGCGCCTGCGCTCCGGGGCCCCACCTTGAGCGCCCCGGCGCCATCGAGCCAGGCGATGCTGCCGCCCCCCGCGCCGACCTCCACGATATCGACGACCGGCAACAGCAGCGGCTGGCCCGTGGCGTAGCCGCCGACGTAGTAGGTGGTGGCGATCTCCAGCTCGCCGCCGCGTACCAGGCTGGCCTTGGCCGTGGTGCCGCCCATGTCGAAGGAGATGACGTTGGGTTGGTCGAGCGCCTGGCCCACTGCCGCCGCGCCCATCACCCCGGCCACCGGCCCCGACTCCATCATCGCCACCGGCCGCACGCGCGCCGCCTCGACCGACATCACCCCGCCGTTCGACTGCATGATCAGCAGCCGGCCGCGGAAGCCGCGCTCGGCCAGCAGCGCCTCCAGGCTCGCCAGATAGCGAGTGACGACTGGGCCGACGTAGGCGTTCAGCGCCGTGGTGGAGGTACGCTCGTACTCGCGGACCTCGCGCACGATGGCGCTGGACAGCGACAGGTACCACTCGGGGTGCCGCGCGCGCAGGGCCTCGCCGATGGCCCGCTCGTGCGCGGGATTGGCGTAGGCGTGCAGCAGGCAGACGGCCACCGCCTCGACGCCCTGGGCCTCTAGCGCCGCTATGGCCGCGGCCAGGGAGGCCTCGTCCAGCGGTACGAGCACCTCGCCCCGCGCGCTCACCCGCTCGCACACCTCGACCCGGCGCTCGCGCGGGATCAGCGGCTCGGGCCGGCGAAAGTGCAGGTTGTAGGCGTCGGGGCGGTTGCTGCGCCCGATCTCGTACACGTCGCGGAAGCCGGCGGTGGTGATCAGCCCCGCGCGGGCGCCCTTCTGCTCGATCACGGTGTTGATGGCGATGGTGGAGCCGTGCGCCAGCCGCTCGACGGCGCGCAGGTCGATACCTAGGGCCTCCAGCCCGTGTGCGATCCCCCGCGTGTGGTCGTCCGGGGTGGTCAGCACCTTGGTGGCGCGCCAGGTGCCGCCGGGATCGAGCACCACGACGTCGGTGAAGGTGCCGCCGATATCGACCGCCACACGCATCGCGCCGTTCCCTTGCTCGTGGTGGGGGCAGGGCGAGAGCTGCGGTGGGCGGAACTGCTCACGGCTGGCGGCCGTGCCACCCACTGACCGCCGGGCCAGATCGTCGCCGCGCTCCTCGCGCGGGCAGTGTAGCAAGCGCGCTGGGCGCCCGCAACGGCACGGCCCGTACACTGTGGCGGAAAACGCCTGGCGAGCGGCCAGGCGCGGGAGGTCGAGAGCACATGGCCAGCCCGCTGACGGCGACCGCCGCGCTGCTGATCGGCGCGCTGATCGGCCTGACGGGGATCGGCGGCGTGTTCCTGATCCCGCTGCTGCTGGTGGTCGAGGCGCGGCCGGTCCATCAGGTGGTGGGCACGCTGCTGTTGAGCTTCGCCTTCGCCCAGACGGTTGGGGTGGGGATGTACGCGCGCCGCGGCGCCATCGAATGGCGGACCACGCTCCTGCTCTGCCTGGGCGCGGTGCCCTGCGCGCCGCTGGGCGCCTCGCTCAGCGTGGCGCTCCCGCCCGGGACCCTGCGCGTGTTGCTCGCCGCCTTCCTGGTGCTGGCGGGCGTGCGGATCCTCTACGATGGTCGGCGGCCGGCGGTTGAGCGGCCGCGGCGCCAGCTGCCGGCCCCGTTGCTGGTGGCGCTGGGCGCGCTGATCGGCCTCACGGCGGGCTTGCTGGGCGTGGGCGGGCCGATCATCCTGGGGCCGGTGCTGCTCCTCTTGGGCACGCCGGTGGCGACGACGGTCGGGATCAACCAGGTGATCGGGCTGGTCAGTTCGGCGGCCGGCGCGGCCGGGCACCTGCTGTTCGGAGAGGTCGACGTGCCGCTGGCGCTGCTGCTCACGAGCTGCCTGATGGTGGGCATCTTTCTCGGCGCGCGAGCCGCGCGCCGCGTGGCGCCCGCGCGCCTCCGCGGCCTGCTAGCGGTGGTGTGCCTGGCGGTGGCGCCGCTGGTGGGGCTCTCGGGCGGTTGACAGGCCCGGAGCGCCGGCTACAGCGCGGCACGGACGTGAGCGCTGGCGGTATGCTGAGGGGAGGAACGCTCGGGGGAGGTACGGCGATGAGCGCGGCGGCGGTCCCGAATCGTCCGCCGGCTGGCGCCCGCGTGTGGCTGCTCGCGGCGCGGCCGGCCACGCTGGTCGCGGCGGTGGTGCCCGTGCTCGTGGGCGGGGCGCTGGGGGCACGGCTGGGTGGTTTCCAGCCCTTGCCGTTCCTGGGCGCGCTGGGCGCCGCGCTGCTGATCCAGATCGGCTGCAACCTGGCCAACGACTACTTCGACTACCGCCATGGCGCCGACACCACCACACGCCTGGGCCCGGTGCGGGTGACCCAGAGCGGCCTGGCCAGTCCGGCCGCCGTGTGGCGAGCCACACTGCTCGTGTTCGGCCTCGCCGCTCTGATCGGCCTGTACCTCGTGTGGGTGGGTGGGGTGCCGATCCTGGTGATCGGCGCCGCGTCGATCGCGGCCGCCGTGCTGTACACGGGCGGGCCGTGGCCTTTCGGCTACCACGGCCTGGGCGATCTGGTGTGCTTCATCTTCTTCGGGCTGGCCGCGGTCGTGGGCATGGCTCTGTTGCTCACGGGCACGGCGCCCCCCGAGGCGTGGTGGGCGGCCGTGCCGGTCGCTGCGCTGGTCACCGCTATCCTGGTGGTGAACAACCTGCGCGACATCGACACCGATCGCGTGGCCCGCAAGTACACGCTCGCCGTGTTGCTCGGTCGCACCGGTACGCGCGTCGAATACCTAGTGCTGCTGGTGCTCGCCTATCTGGCCCCCCTGGTCTGGGCGCTTGCCGGCGGCGCACCGCGCTGGTGGTGGCTGCCCTGGCTGAGCCTGCTGCTGGCCGTCCCGCTCGCGCGCCGGGTGCTGACCACCGAAGGGGCGCCCCTCA
>JADGHJ010000341.1 GCA_019686175.1 Chloroflexota bacterium
CGGAAGCGAATCTCGCCCAGCTCGCGCCCACACGCTTCGCACACGGGGTGCTCATCGCTCTCGGAAACAGCAGGGGGCGCGTGGCCGCCCTCGGCCGCCGGGGCCTCCTTGCGCGACAGGTACAGCCCAACCCCAACCAGGCTGGCGCACTTCTTCAGCGCGTCGGTCGCCGCCGCCTTGTAGTCGAACCCGATGTCCACCGGCACGCCTGTGGCGCGGTTGCGCCGCACCTTCTGCGAGCCGAACTGCTGCCGCGTGGCGGTCTGCCCACCGAGCGTGATCGTCAGCTCACCCAGGACCCACACCTCGTCCGCCTCGGCGTTGAGCCCGTGCTCGCGTACGGTGAACGACCACCCAGCTGGCCCGAGCACCTGATTCAGCCGGCTGACGCACTGCTCGCCGGTGATGTACTCCAGCTCGATGCCGCCACGATCGCTGCGGAAGGTAGACTCGAACGGCGCCGCCAGCCGCGCGTACACCTCGGCGGCCGCGGCCCCGCCGCTCGCCGGTTCCGCCGCCGGCTCCAGACGCTGGTGCTGCTGCCCGGCCATATGCTCCCCCTTCGCCCCGGCTCACTATAAGAACAGATGTTCTACATAATGATAACGTGCTGGGACGAGCTGTCGCAAGGACGCGGGAGCCTGGCGAGAGCGGCGGCTGGGCCGGCGCGTCGAGAGCCGGCCCGCGCGACCGCCTGGACCAGGGAAGTGCGGCGCCGAGGAAGTCGGGGTGGGCGGATTCGAACCGCCGACCTCATGGTCCCAAACCATGCGCGCTGCCAGCTGCGCCACACCCCGCTACGCCCCATAGTGTACCGTGCCGAAGGCCACAGCGGCCAGCTGGCCCGCGCAGCCCCTTGACGCTCCCGGCGTGGCATGCTATCGTCCGGTATAACGGTTGACAAACGCCATACGATTTTTCGCCATACGCCAGCGCGCGGGCGAGGGGAGCATGATTCGACCGCAGTCGATGATGTTCACCCTGTTCGGGGACTACATCATCTATCGCGGCGAGGAAGTCTGGGTGGGCACGCTCATCCAGATCATGGCCCAGTTCGGCCTCAGCGAGCAGGCCGTGCGCTCCGCGCTATCGCGCATGACGCGCGGGGGGTGGCTGCGCGGGCGCCAGGTCGGCAACCGCAGCTTCTACTCCCTGACCCCGCGCGGCAAGCGCCTGCTGGAGTCGGGGCGCCGTCGCATCTTCGTCCGGCGCGGCGGGGAGTGGGACGGCCGCTGGCGCATCCTCGTCTACTCCATCCCCGAGCGCCAGCGCGAGGTGCGCGAGGCGCTGCGGAAGCAGCTCACCTGGCTCGGCTTCGGGCCCTTGGGCAGCGGGACGTGGGTGACGCCGCACCGCCTGGACGAGGAGGTGGCCGCTTTGGTGGAGACGCTCGGCGTGCGGGATCGGGTGGAGCTGTTCGAGGCGGCCCATGTGGGCTTCGGCGATGCCCAGGCGCTGGCGCGCCGCTGCTGGGACCTCGACGCGCTCAACACGCGCTACCGTGCGTTCGTCGAGCACTGGGCGCCCCGCCAGGCCGCGCTTCAGGAGCGGCTGGCCCGCGGCGACGAGGTGCCGCCGGCCGAGTGCTTCGTCGAGCGGTTCCTGTTGATCCACGAGTACCGGCGCTTCTTCTTCCTGGATCCCGAGTTGCCGCCCGCGCTGCTGCCGGCGGACTGGCAGGGCGCGGCGGCGGCGCAGTTGTTCCACGCCTACCACACCCTGCTGGGCGAGCGGGCCAACGCCTATCTCGACTCGGTCTGGGAGGATCCGCCGACCGGGCGCAAGCGTGGGCCACGACAGGCGGTGCCCGAGCCGGCGGCCGTGGAGCTGCTGGCGGCCAGCTATCGCGCTGCGCCCCACACCAACGGCGTCCTGGGCGGGCCGGGGAGCGTAGCGGCCGATGGAGCAACGGGACGTCCGCTCTCCGCGACTGCGGAGGGCTAGGGGAGCGAGCGCCCGCAGGGACGGACGAAAGGAGAGTGCAGTGGCGGTCAGCTATCAGCGCGAGGGGGGCGTCGGCCTGATCCTGTTCAACCGTCCCCCGGCCAACTCCTACAACCACGATTTCATGCGGGAGTTCGACCAGGCGATCTACGAGGCGCGCTTCGACCGCGACGCCAAGGTGATCGTCATCGGCAGCGAGCTGGAGGGCTTCTTCTGTGCAGGCGCCGACGTGAAGGCGCTGGCCGCTGGCGACGACCATTACCGTACGATGTTCGACCTGCACGCGCACGAGACGCTGGCCAAGCTGGAGCGGACGCCCAAGCTAGTGATCGCCGCCATCAACGGGCACTGCCTCGGCGGCGGCCTGGAGATCGCCTTGGCCTGCGATCTGCGCTTCATGACGACGGGCGGCGAGCGCAAGCCACGTATCGGCCTGCCGGAGATCACGCTGGGCGTCATCCCGGGCACAGGCGGAACGCAGCGGCTGCCGCGGCTGATCGGGCTGTCGAAGGCGATCGACCTAATGGTGACCGGCGAGGGGGTGTTCCCCGAGCGCGCGCTGGAGCTGGGGATCGTCGATCGGCTGTTCCCGCCTGAGGAGCTGATGCCGAAGACGCTGGAGTACGCCCAGCGGCTGGCTAGCGGGCCGTCGCTGGCAGTGGGCGCGGTCAAGCTGGCGGCGGTCCAGGGCAGCGCGGTGCCGCTGGAATACGGCAACCTGATCGAGCGCGAGATCATCCGCCGCATCTTCGAGACCAAGGACGCGGCGGAGGGCATGGCGGCGTTCGCGGAGAAGCGGAAGCCCTCCTGGCAGGGCGCGTAGGGGACGGAGGCCCCGCTGGCCTGGACATTCCGGGCCTGCGGCAGAGCAGAGGGAGCGCAACGATGATCACTCGCGAGGTCCAGTGGGGGCAGTACGAGGGCGTGCGCAAGTTCGAGAGCCCGCAGGAGCTGCCCGAGGAGTATGCCAAGTTCCTGAAGCGCCTGCTGTTCGTGCAGGCGGACACCGAGTTCGCATCGGTGCAGCAGCATCGCCCCTGGCTCGACAAGTCGCCGACCCTGGAGGACCGCTGGACCGAGGCGCGCATCCTGGCGGATGAAATGCGCCACGGCTACCAGATCTGCAAGCTGCTCGAGGACTTCGGTCCCGAGGGCAAGGAGATGGTCCAGAAGCTCCTGAACATGCACATGGGCGAGCACAAACTCGACTCGTTCAACATGGAGTTCGAGACCTGGGAGGACGTGCTCGCCTTTACGGCGCTGGTCGATCGCGTGGGGATCTTCCAGCTCCGCTCATTCCAGGAGTGCAGCTACGGGCCGCTGGCCCGGGCCATCCCGCTGATGCTGGCCGAAGAGCAGCTCCACATCGGGTTCGGCGCCAACGGGCTCAAGCGCATGGTCAACGACCCGAACTACTACGGGGACAGGGAGCTGGCCCAGAAGGCCGTCAACAAGTGGTTCCCACGAGCCCTCGACATGTTCGGGCACAGCGGCTCGGAGGGCAGCGAGCTGGCGGTACGCCTGGGCATCAAGCGCTGGCGCAACGAGGAGGCCCGCGAGGAGTACCTCAAGGACGTCAAGCGGATGCTCGAAGGGGCGGGCCTGGAGATGCCCGACCCGCTGAAGGACCGGCGGATCCTGTAGCGGAGGAGAGCGCGGGGCGGGGGCCCGGCCCGCCCGGCCCGCTGGGGGGTGCGGTGCGGGGACGGGGCCTAGCAGCCCCGC